>JBFJUJ010000024.1:0-19426 GCA_041624755.1 Woeseia sp.
CCGATGCCGAACGAATCGAGCACGAGAATGATTGCCCTGCCCATCATGACTCCTCAAAATCCAGTTGCGCCGTCGTTTTACAGGCTGAAGAAAATGCCAGCCAGCGACGCGCTCATCAGGTTTGCCAGTGTACCCCCAATCACGGCCCGGAGACCAAGCCTCGCGATGTCGCGACGGCGCGCCGGAATGATCGAACCCAGCCCACCCAGCAGGATCGCAATCGACGCCAGGTTGGCGAAGCCGCATAACGCGAACGTGACGATGAGCTGCGCATGCGGCGACAGCGACTCCTTGATCAGGACAAAATTGGCGTAGGCGTAAAATTCGTTAATCACCAGCTTCTGGCCGATCAGGCTGCCCGCCGTGTTGGCTTCATCCCACGGCACCCCGATCAGGAACGCGATCGGCGCGAACAGCTTTCCCAGCAGGAACTGCAGCGTGATGCCCTCGAAGCCGAACGAGCCGGCGATGCCGCCGACGATGCCGTTGAACAGCGCGATCAGCGCGACGAACGCGACCAGCATCGCGCCGATGTTCACGGCGAGCTTGACGCCGTCGCCGGCGCCGACCGCCGCGGCGAGTATCACGTTCGCGTGGTGGCTGGGTTCCATCTTCACCTTGCGCTCGCCCTCCAGCGTCTCGCTGTCCGGCATCAGGATCTTCGCCATCAGCAGGCCGCCGGGCGCCGCCATGAAGCTCGCCGCCAGCAGGTATTTCATCTCGGCGCCCATCAGCACGTAGGCGGCAAGCACCGTGCCGGCAACCGACGCGACGCCGGAGGTCATCACGGCGAACATCTGCGGCTCCGTCAGCGTGCGCAGGTAGGGCCTGACGACCAGCGGCGCCTCGGTCTGGCCGACGAAGACGTTGGCCGCCGCGTTCATCGATTCGACCGGTCCCGTGCCGATCACTTTTTGCAGCGCGCCGCCTACGAGCCCGACGAGCCACTGCATGATGCCGATGTGATAGAGCACCGACATCAGCGACGAGAAGAAGATGATGATCGGCAGGACGTTGAACGCGAAACTGAAACCGACCGCGTCGCCGGCCAGCGGCCCGAACACCATGTCGATGCCGGCGCGCGAGTAGTCGATGACCGCCTGCACGCCGTTGCTGAGCGACAGGATCGCGCTCTTGCCGATCTCGAAATAGAGCACGAACGCGGCGAGAGCGGCCTGCAGCGCGAACGCGGCGCCGACGACGCGGAGATTGATGGCACGGCGGTTCGCCGAGAGCAGCACGGCGATGCCGAGAATGACGGCGATGCCCACGAACCCGATCCACGCTCCTGCCATTCCGGCTCCCTTCCGGGCTCTGCCCGTCTTGAGTTATGTCGTTGTATTCGAAGGCCCGAATCGACGGCCAAGGATACCTGCTGGGGGCAGGGGCGTCATTCGGCGCGCAGCGTCCGGTAGATGACTGGGCGCCCCTGCGGCGGCTCGGGACCCACCTTGCAGGCCGCCAGCAGCATTTCGGCGGCCCGTGCAGCCTCGTCGTCCGACGCCGCGTGCACGATCGCGATCGGCCGCTCCGCGTCGACCCGCATGCCGATCGAGGCGAAGCGGCTGAAGCCGACCGAGTGATCGAGCTCTGCACCGAGCGTCCGTCGACCGCCGCCAAGCTCGACGATCGCGTTGCCGACCGCGCGCGCGTCGACCTCCGCCAGGAAGCCGTCGTCGACAGCGTGCACCGCCAGCACGGCCGGCGCCCCCGGCAGGTAGGCCTCGTAGCGCTCGACGAAATCCTCGGGCCCGCCGAGCGCGGCTACCATGCGCGCGAAGCGCTCGGCCGCTTCACCCGAATCGATCGCTTCTCCGACGCGCCTCGCCGCTTCCGCCTCGTCCGCCGCGATGCCGCCGAGCAGCAGCATTTCCGCGCTGAGCGCGCGCACGACCTCGTCGAGCCGTGGCTCGCGCGCGTCGCCGCGAAGGTAGCGCACGGACTCGGCGATCTCGAGCGCGTTGCCGGCGCTCTGGCCGAGCACCTCGTTCATGTCCGTGATCAGCGCGTGCACCGGCAAACCGGCCGTCGCGGCGGTGGCGATGATCGACTGCGCGAGTTCGTCGGCGCGCTCCCCGGACTCCATGAACGCGCCGCTGCCGACCTTGACGTCCATGACCAGTCCCTCGAGGCCGGCGGCGAGCTTCTTCGACAGGATCGAGGCCGTGATCAGCGGCACCGATTCGACCGTGCCCGTGATGTCGCGGATCGCGTAGAAGCGCCGGTCGGCCGGCGCCAGCTCGGCGGTCTGGCCGATGATCGCGCAGCCGGCCTCCCTGACGACTTGCCGGAAGCGGTCGAAACCCGGCATCGCATCGTAGCCGGGGATGCTCTCGACCTTGTCGGTCGTGCCGCCGGTGTGGCCGAGGCCGCGCCCGGAGATCATCGGCACGAAGCAGCCGCAGGCCGCGGCGATGGGCGCCATGAGGAAACTGACCTTGTCGCCGACGCCGCCCGTCGAGTGCTTGTCCAGGACGGGGCCGTCGAGGCCCTCGTCCCGCCAGTCGAGCACGACGCCGGAGCGCGCCATCGCAACGGTCAGCGTGCCCGCCTCTTCTGCCGTCATCGCGTTCAGGTAGACGGCCATCGCCAGCGCGGAGACCTGCTCCGCGGGCAGGCTGCCGTCCGCGAGACCGTCGACGAAGAGCTCGATCTGCTCCCGCGACAGGGCTCCGCCGTCGCGCTTGGTGCGGATCACGTCGGTGAACAGCATGCCGACGCCTTCCCGCCCTCAGACGAAGCCGCGCAGCGGCAGGTCGGCGCGGCGCTGCAGCCAGTTGTCCGCCGGGTAGTGGCAGCGCCTGTCGATGACGTGCAGCGTGTAGGCATGCCGCGAGCGCGCCGACCGGTTGGGGCCGGAGAGGTGCGGCGTGCGGCCGTCGAAGACGACGAGCGCGCCGGCGGCGGCCTCGGCCGGCTGCTTCAGCTGCTCCGGCCACGGCGACTCGTCGAGCGTCGCAGTCACCAGCTCGTGGTCGCTGAGCCGGTAGTTGCGCTTCTTCAGCGGCCCGAGGTGTTCGCCGGGGATGAAATACATGCAGCCGTTGTCGACGGTGGCGTCCTCGAGCGCGAACCAGAAGCCCGTGCAGGACTCGGGCTCGGTATAGATGTAGGTCGAGTCCTGGTGACAGACGACCTCGCCGCCGATGTGCGGCGGCTTGAAGATGTACATCGACTGGATGACCCCGGGGTCGGAGATGCCGAGGCTGGCGGCCACGTTCGCAAGCTTCTCGCCGTGCGAGAAGCGCTCGAACACGGGGTCGAGATCGTGCATCGCGTGGCCCATCTTGTTGAGGCAGTGCTCCTTCGGCTGCCGCAGGCGGCCCGCCTCGTCGAACGCGTCCTCTTCGAGGAAGAAGCGGATCTTGTCGCCGGATTCGATGAAGTAGCGGTCGTCGAGCTGCGCCTGCGACGTCGTCGAGAACACGCTGCTCACGCTCGCCGGGTCGAAGTCGGCCACGAGTTCGAGTGCGCGCTCGCGCAGCTCCGCGCAGCGCTCGACGTCCGCGAAGCCCTCGAGGATCAGCACGCCGGCGCGCCGGTAGGCGTCGACCATGTCCGCACCGAGCCTGCCGTCGGCGGGCGCCGGGAATCGCGGCAGCGGGGCGGCGGGATCGACAGGGGCGGGATTCGACGGCATGCGGCATTGTAAGCCAGCCGATGCGGCGACGGCGAGGGTTGCGGGTGGGGGGCGCCGCTTCTGGCTGCCGGCGAACAGAGCTCCGTTTCGGGTGACGCGCGGCGGTCGGTTTCGCCTACTATACTGACAACGGCGGGGAGAGCTGTGGCTGAGCGGGGGACCGACCCGGGCCCGCGCCCGGCCGGTTGCCGGGTGTCCGGTCGAAATCGGCAGCAAGATCAGAGCGATCCTCACGTGACAATCTGCCAATAGAATAAGGAACCAAAGTGACCAGGATTACGCTGACAGCCATCATGCTCGCCGCCTTCACCGGCGCCGTGCTTCCCGGCCACGTTGCCCATGCGCAGCAACAGCGCGGCGAGATCGATCGCAGTGCGAGTCTGTTCGAGGAAATCACCGTCACCGCGCGCCGCCGCGAGGAGACGCTGTACGAGACGCCCGCGGCCGTCACGGCGATGAATACCGAGGCGATGACCGCGCTGAACATTGACAACCTGGACGACGTCGGCAAGTACGTGCCGAACCTGACAATTACGCGATACGGCGTCGGCAATACGTCACAGGCAGCGGTATTCATCCGCGGCATCGGCCTGCAGGATCACATCATCGTGACCGACCCCGGCGTCGGCGTGTACCTCGACGGCGTCTACCTGGGCCGACAGATGGGATCCAACCTCGCGCTGACCAATATCGAGCGCCTCGAGGTGCTGCGCGGGCCGCAGGGCACGCTGTACGGCCGGAACACGCTCGGCGGCGCCGTCAACATCATCACCAAGAAGCCCGGCTCCGAGGAAGTATTCGAGATCGGTCTGAAGGGCGGCACGCGGGGCCGGGCCGCCGTGGACCTGTACTCGAATTTCGCGCTCTCCGACAACTTCGCCGTGGCCTTCAGCGGCGGCTTCACCCGCCGGGACGGCGTCGGCAAGGCGCTGATGCTGGAAAACCCGGAGGCCGAGATCGGCGAGATCCTGTCGTTCAACGGCCGGCTGACGGCGAACTGGGAGGTCAACGATCGCTTCTCGCTGCTGTTTTCGGTCGACGGCAACCAGTCGGAGAACGGGCAGAGCCCCTACGAGATCGAGTTCAACCCGCTGACGCCGATCCCGGATCCCGACCCGCCGGGCGGCTGCTGTAACGGCGACTTCGCGTTCATCGACCCGAGCCTCGTCGCGCCGGACCGTGACGATTCGTTCACGACCGTCGCCGGGCTGGAGTCGACCTCGAACGAGGGACTCGGGGTCTCGATCACCGCCGACGTCGAGCTATCGGACGAGCTGGCCGCGAAAATCATCGCGAGCCACCGCTCATCCGAGTACACGGGCGGCCTCGACGACGACGAATCGACGCTGAACCTGTCGGAATTCCCGGAGACCGGCGAGGCGGACCAGCTCTCGTTCGAAGTGCAGGTCAACGGGGAATACAATAACCTCGACTTCGTTGCGGGCTTCTACTACTTCGAGGAAGAAGGCTCGACCGACTCGGGGCCGTGGGTATTCTCGCCTTTCAACATGCCGGGCGGCCTCGACAACTTCGGCAACCCGACGGGCTTCGGCGACTTCGGCTTCTTCAACCTGCAGCAGGACACGCAGAGCACGGCCGTCTACGCGAACGGCAGCCTGTCGGTCTCGGACCGGCTGACGGTCGGCGCCGGCGCGCGTTTCTCGCGCGACGAGAAGGACGCAAGTGCGATCTTCCCGACGTTCCCGGAACGCAAATTCCTGAGCAACAGCTGGGATGCCTTCACCTGGGACCTGAACGCGAGCTTTGCGCTGCGTGACGGCCTGAACGTCTACGGCCAGGTCCAGAAGGGCTACCAGACCGGCGGCTACCCGCCCCGGCCGTTCGGCGGGCCCGACCAGTTCGAACCGTTCAACGAGACCGAGGCGCTGAACTTCGAGGTCGGCCTGAAGGGCGTCGTCAACGAGTACTTCACGATCCTGTCCGCGCTGTTCTGGACCGAGTACGACGACCTCGCGCTGCCGTTTTCGGACACGCAGGCCGGCGGCGGCTTCGTGACGATCGTGGCCAACGCCGGTGAATCGCGTGCGCGCGGCATCGAACTGGAAGGCGTGCTGTCGCCCAACGAATTCTTCAACGTCAATTTCTCCATCGGCTACCTCGACTCGGAGATCACCCGCGTCGACGAGGGCACGATCGGCGTCGCCGAGGGAGACTCGCCGGCGCTGACGCCCGACATGACTTACTCCATTGCGCCGCAGTGGACGACGCTGCTCGACAACGGTGGCAGCATCCGCGCGCAGATCGACTACTCCTACCGTGACGACATGTTCGGACAGTCGATCAACAACGAGGCGGAACGCATCGATTCGCGCGGCCTGCTCGGCTTCGCGGTCGATTTCACTTCATCGGACGGTAGCTGGACGCTCGGCGTCTACGGCGAGAACGTGACGGACGAGGTCTATGACCAGGGCCGCTTCGCGCAGAACGGCTACGTCGGCGTCGTGCTGAGCAACGATCGCAGCGAGTTCGGGCTGCGGCTGTCGAAGCGGTTCGCCGGCTTCTAGGTCAGCAAATGAGGTCAGGGTAGTTTTTCGCTCGAAGTAGTACTCTGATCCCCATCTTCTTGCCAGACGCGGCGCTTGTCCGCGTCGGGCAGAAAGCTCGCCCGCAGTGCGGTCTCGTTGCAGCGCGCGAAGTCGGCTTCGCTGAAGCCGTGCTCGCGCGCCAGCAGCTCGTATTCGGCCGTCAGGTCGATGCCGAACAGGCCCGGGTCGTCGGTGTTGACCGTGACCGCGACGCCGTCGGCCATCAGCCGGCGGATCGGGTGCGCCGTTGTGGACGGCACCGAGCTCGTCAGCCAGTTGCTCGTCGGGCAGACCTCGAGCACCACGTTGCGCTCCCGTACGAGGGATAGCGCCGCGTCGGCGGCGGCGATGTGGATGCCGTGGCCGATGCGCGTGGCGCCGAGCGTGCCGATGGCGTCGACGACCTGCTGAGCGCTCCCGGGCTCCTCGCCGGCGTGGACGGTTATGCCGAGGCCCTCGCGACGAGCTATGTCCGTCAGCGGCCGGTAAGCCTCCAGGTCGTGGGTGTCGCGATCGGCGAAGTCGAGCCCGACGAAGGAGCCGGCGCGCTCGGCGACGAAGCCGGCCGTGCGCGCCGCTTCCCCGAGGGGCAGCGTCTTCTGCACGATGCCGATCAGGCCGACCGCGAGATCCGGGTGGCGCGCACGCTCGATGCCCCGCTCGATCGCCTCGTGCACCTTCTCGTGATCGAGCCCGTTCTTGCCGCTGACGATGAAGTCGGGTGAGTAGCGGAACTCCATGATGCGGATGTTCTGTTCACGGGCGTCTTCGCAGGCCTCGAACGCCAGGCGCTCGATCACCTCCCGGCTGCACCAGATCCGCTGGATGTCGACGAAGCGGGCGAGCGCCGTGTGCAGATCCTCGAGCGGCCGCGTCAGCAGCCAGTCGTCGTGGAAGCGTCGCGGGTCCTGCGGCACGTCGAGTCCGAGATCGCGGCCGATCTCCATGACCGTTGCCGGCCGGAAGCAGGCCTCCAGGTGGCAGTGCAGCTCGATCTTGGGGACGGCACGGTAGTCGGACACGCTTGCGGCTCCTTTCTCCCTGGTCGTCGATGAGGAGTAGAATGGGTCGTTTACCGAAAGGCGCGAGCGCCCCTCCCCTCGCCAGGACGCCATGATGAACAACACGCCCGCGACTCTCAATGCACGCCTGGCGGCGCTGCTCGCCTGCTGCGTGCTGGCCGCCTGCGGGCGCGGAGACGATACCCCCGCGCCGGCTGCCCCGCCGGCCGCGGACGCGGGCGAGCGCATCGACCTGATCGTCGCCGGTGATTATGTCGTCACGATGGACGAGGACAATTCGGTGATCGAGGGCGGCGCCGTGGCGATTCACGAAGGGGTCATCGTCGCCGTCGGTCCTGCCGACGATATCGCGGCCGAGTTCAGCGCCGGGGAAACGCTGCCCGGCGAGGGGCGCGTCGTGATGCCCGGGCTCATCAACGGCCATACGCATGCCGCGATGACGCTGCTGCGCGGCGTCGCCGACGACCTGGCGCTGATGGACTGGCTCAACAACTACATCTTCCCGGCCGAGGTGGAGTTCGTCGACGCCGAGTTCGTGCGCATCGGCACGGAACTCGCGTGCTGGGAGATGATCCGCGGCGGCACGACCACCTTCGTCGACATGTACTACTACCCCGACGTCATCGCCGACGTCGTCGAATCCTGCGGCCTGCGGGCCCTGATCTCGGCCACGGTCATCGGTCAACGCAGCCCGGACGCCGAGGGCACGGTCGACGGCATCGAGAAGGGGCTCGCCTTCATCGATCGCTGGCGCGGCAAGAGCGGCCGCGTGATGCCCATCCTCGGGCCGCACGCCAACTATACGCTGGATGCGGAACAGCTCGCGGCGACGCGCGCAGCGGCGAACGTGGCCGGAGTGCCGGTCAGTATCCACCTGTCCGAGTCGCCGTTCGAGGTCGATTACTCCACGAAGACCTACGGCAAGACCAGCATCCGCTTTCTCGAGGACCTCGGTTTCTTCGACGGTCCGACGATCGGCGCACACGTGGTCTGGCCGACCGAAGAGGAGATTCCTATCCTCGCGGAACGCCAGGTCGGCGTCATCCACAATCCGACGTCGAACATGAAGATCGCCTCCGGCATCGCGCCCGTTACGGAGATGCTGCGTGCCGGCGTCAATGTCGGCCTCGGCACCGACGGCGCCGCGAGCAACAATGACCTCGACATGTGGGAAGAGATGCGCCTCGCGGCATTCCTGCAGAAGGTCGACCGCATGGACCCGGAAGCTCTGTCGGCGCCGACGGTGCTGACGATGGCAACGCGTGGCGGCGCCGCGGCCATCGGTCTCGGCGGCAGGATCGGCGAACTGCGCGCCGGCCTCGCGGCGGACCTGGTCCAGGTATCGCTCGGCGACGTTCATTTCGTGCCGCTTTACGACGTGCTCTCGCACCTCGTGTACGTCGCCGACGAGCAGGACGTGGCTGCCACCGTCGTCGGCGGCCGGGTGCTGATGCTCGACGGCGACTTCCGCACGCTGGACACCGAACGTATCGCGCGGGATGCCAGCGAACTCGCGGGACGCATCCAGCGTGCGCTGCAGAGCCGCAACAGACCAGGCGGCGGCTGATTGCGATGGCCGGCGAACCGACGAGAACCGCGACGCGCGGCATCCCCGGACTGCTGCTGATGCTGCTGCTGGCATACGGCGGCATGTGCGCCTGGCTGTACGCCGTGCAGGACGGGCTGATGTACTTCCCGACCGCCGAGGTGCAAAGCCGGAGCGCGGAAGCGCTCGAGCTGCGCAACGAAGGCGAGACGCTCAAGGTCTGGAAAGTCGGTGACGGCAGCAATGCGCTCCTGTATTTCGGCGGCAACGCCGAGAACGTCGCGTACAGCATCCCGGCCTTCGCCGGCCTGCTGCCCGATACCGCCGTCTACCTGCACAATTACCGCGGCTACGGCGGCAGCAGCGGCGAACCGGGCGAATCGGCGTTCTACAGCGATGCGGCCCTGTTGTTCGACGAAATCCGCGGGAGACACGACAGCGTCTCGGTCGTCGGGCGCAGCCTCGGCAGCGGCGTCGCAAGCTGGCTGGCGGCGGAGCGGCCGGTGGCCCGCCTCGTGCTGGTGACCCCGTTCGACAGCATCGCCAACGTCGCGCAGCGGGCTTACCCGTTCGCGCCGGTCGGGCTGCTGCTGCGCGACAAGTTCGCATCCGTCGACTACGTATCGCGGATCGAGGCGCCGGTGCTGGTGCTCGCCGCCGAGGACGACGGCATCATCCCCCGCGGCAACACGATGGCTCTCGTCGACCGCTTTCCGCCCCGGCAGGTCAGGCTGCGCACGATCGACGGCACGACCCACAACACCATCTCGCGCTCGCCGGACTACGCCAGGGCGCTGCAGGAGTTCCTGCAGCCGCCGCTGCGTGTCGAATCCCGACAGCCATGACACGGCCTTTTTCGAGCGGCGGTACGCCGGGAGTGGCTGCAGACAGGGCACGCATGCTCGCGGCCGCGCTGGCGCTCACGATGGTCCTCGGCGGCTGCGCCGCCGCGCCGGACGAGAGCGAGCCGCTTGCCTGGTCGCCGCAGTGGTTCCAGTGCGACGGCCGCTTCGAATGCGTCGCGGTGTACGACGCCTTCTGCAAGTACTCGGCGGTCAACTCGAGCCATTCCCTGCAATACCAGGACTGGGCCCGGCAGCAGGTTCGCGCGGTCGGCGAACTCCGGCCCTGCGAAATGCCGGGCGAGCAGCGCCCGCTTGCAGCCTACTGCCGCAACAAGCGCTGCGAGTATCCCTGAATGGTGGCCGACTCAGACACAAGCGAATCGGCAGGCAAGACCGTCTCCCTGGTCCTCGGCAGCGGCGGCGCGCGCGGCAACGCGCATATCGGCGTCATCCACTGGCTGCGCGAGCACGGCTACGAGATTCGCTCCGTATCGGGCTGCTCCATCGGCTCGCTGGTCGGCGGCGTCTATGCGGCGGGCAAACTCGACGACTACGAAGAGTGGGTCCGTGCGCTCACCGAGCGCGAGATCTTCCGGCTGATGGACCTGTCCTGGCAGAAGAGCGGGCTCGTCAAGGGCGACCGGGTCTTCGATGCCCTGAAGGAACTGGTCGGCGACCGCCGGATCGAGGAGCTGCCGATCGCCTTCACCGCGGTAGCGGCCAGCCTCGACGGGGAAAAAGAAGTCTGGATACAGGACGGTTCGCTGTTCGACGCCATCCGCGCCTCGACGTCGCTGCCGCTGCTGCTGACCCCGCGCAAGCGCAACGGCAGGACGCTGATCGACGGCGGCATCCTGAACCCGGTGCCGATCGCGCCGACCTTCGGTGACGACACCGAGCTGTGCATCGCCGTGAATCTCGGCGGGAGGCGGGGACGCCGTCGCGATCCGCCGCCCCGGGCCGAAGACGACGAGGACAGGCGCTCCGGGATCCGCGCCCGCATCGATGCGTTCATCGACAAGCTCGGCCTCAGCGGCAGCGAGGATAGCGGCCAGGACTGGGGGCCGCTGGACATCGCGACCCAGGCGATCGACGCGATGCAGGCGACGATCTCGCGGCAGAAGCTCGCGGCGTATCCGCCCGACGTGCTGATCGAGATCCCGCGCAATGCCTGCGGCCTCCTGGAATTCCAGCGCGCCGACGAGCTGATCGCGTTGGGACGCGAGCTGACGGAGGCGGCGATGTCGTCGTCGTCGACTCAGATGGAGGCGTTCGAGCGGTCGTAGGCAACGAGCTGCCGCAGCGCGGCTCGCTCTACAGCGCTACCAGCAGCCCGGCCAGCGACGCGCTCATCAGGTTCGCCAGTGTGCCGCCGATGACGGCCCTGAGCCCGAGCCTCGCGATGTCGCGCCGGCGCGAGGGCACGATGGACCCGAGGCCGCCCAGCAGGATGGCAATGGAGGTCAGGTTGGCGAAGCCGCACAGCGCGAACGTCACGACGACCTGCGTGTGCGCCGACAGGCTGTCCTTGATCAGGACGAAATTCGCGTAGGCGTAGAACTCGTTGATGACGAGCTTCTGGCCGATCAGGCTGCCTGCCGTCGTCGCCTCCGCCCACGGTACGCCCAGCAGGAAGGCCACCGGTGCGAACAGCCCGCCGAGCAGGAACTGCAGCGTCAGGTCCTCGTAGCCGAACCAGCCACCGATGCCGCCGATCAGGCCGTTCAGGAGAGCGATCATCGCGACGAAGGCCAGCAGCATCGCGCCGACGTTCAGCGCCAGCGTCAGCCCGGTCGCGGCCCCGTTGCCGATCGCCTCGAACACGTTGACGGCGCGCTCGTCCTCGCCGACCTCGTCGGGGTCGAAGCTCGCCGGCGAGGCCGACGTCTCGGGCAGCATGATCTTCGCCATCAGCAGGCCGCCCGGCGCGGCCATGAAGCTTGCCGTGATCAGGTATTCGAGATCCACGCCCATCGTCGCGTAGCCCGCCATCACGGCGCCGGCGATCGTGGCGCAGCCGCCCGTCATGACGGCGAACAGCTCCGATTCGCTCATGCGCGCCAGGTAGGGCTTCACGACCAGCGGCGCCTCGGTGTGGCCGACGAAGATATTGGACACGGCCGACATCGATTCCGTCTCGCTGGTACCGAGCAGGCGGTGCAGCAGCCCGCCGAACCACGCGACCACGCGCTGCATCACGCCGAGGTAGTACAGCACGGACATCAGCGCCGAGAAGAACACGATCACCGGCAGCACGTTGAACGCGATCGTGAAGCCGAGGCTGTCGCCCAGACTCCTGCCGAACAGGAACTGGATGCCGTCGTTGCCGTAGTTGATGACGTGCTGCACGCCGTTGACGACGACTTTCAGGCCGTCGCGTCCCGCGGGCAGGTAGATGATGAGCACGGCGATGCCCGCCTGCAGCAGGAAAGCGACGCCGACTGTTCTCGGCTTGATGGCGCGACGATCCGTGGACAGCGCCACGGCGATGCCCAGCAGGAGGAGGATGCCGGCGAGCGCAATCAAACCGGATCGTTATTCGCCGCCGGCGCCCTCGCCGGCGGGCGCCCCGGCGACAGCCGCATCAATGATGCGGTGACTGCGGCACGAAGTCGCTTTCGCCGAAGAACTCGATGCGCGTCAGGAAGGTGTACTCGCCCTCCAGCGCCATCAGCCAGATCAGCACGAGGATGACCACCGGCGGCACGAGGATCGCTATTTGCAGTGCACGCCGCTCCCATTTCATGTGCATGAAGATCGCGATAATGAAGCCGGCCTTCAGGAACATGAACAGCAGGATGAGGCTCCAGCGCAGGTAGCCCTGCAGGTGCAAGTAGTCGACCATGTAGGAGAAGAAACTGACGACGAACAGCAGCCCCCATATCCAGAAATAAATCGACAGCGGATGTTGTTGTCCTTCCTGCGCCATAACGTGCGGCTCCTGTCTGCAGCTACCAGAGATAGAAGAAAGCGAAGATGAAGACCCAGACCAGGTCGACGAAATGCCAGTAGAGACCTGCGATCTCGACGATCTCGTAATTACCGCCGCGTTTCTCGTAGAAGCCGTTCCTGACGCGGAACGCGACGACCAGCAGGTAGATGACGCCGGCGGACACGTGCATGCCGTGGAAACCGGTAATCATGAAGAAGCTGGAGCCGAACTGCGCCGCGCCCATCGGATTGCCCCAGGGACGCACGCCCTCCTCGACGATCAGCTTGGTCCACTCGAAAGCCTGCATGCCGACGAAGGTCGCGCCGAGCGCGGCCGTGGCGACCATGAGCCAGAAGGTCTTGCTGCGATCCTTGCGGTAGCCCATGTTGACCGCCATCGCCATCGTGCCGCTCGAGGTGATGAGGACGAAGGTCATGATCGCGATCAGGATCAGCGGGATCGGGTCGCCGCCGAAACTCAGCGCGAACACCTCGCTCGGCAGCGGCCAGGGCTCCGGCGTCGATATTCGCACGGTCATGTAGGAGACGAGGAAGCAGCTGAAGATGAACGTGTCCGAGAGCAGGAAGATCCACATCATCGCCTTGCCCCAGGGCACCTGGAACGCCTGCTTGTCCGCCGAGAAATCCTGAACGACGCCGTGCCCGCCTTCCGGCAGTACGTTACCCGTGTCTGTCAGCGCAGCTTCCGACATATAGCCATCCTTCTCAGGTCGATAACAACAGCCCGAACAGCACGATCCAGACCAGCAGCAGGTAGTGCCAGTAGACCGTGCACAACTCGACGCTGAGCCTGACGCTCGCAGCGCTCGCGCCGCCGAACACGCGCGTCAGCGAACGCGCCCAGACCCAGACCCCGCCGAGCAGATGCAACCCGTGCAATCCGGTCAGGAGGTAGAAAAAGGCATTGGCCGGGTTGCCGGAGACCGTCTCGCCGGCCGACGTGAGGCTCGTCCAGGCCGTGAGCTGACCGGCGAGGAACAGGAGCGCGAAGCCGCCCGCCAGCGTAAGCCCGGGCTTCAGGCGCTCGGTGCGGCCGGCGACCGCGGCATTGCGTGTCCAGTGATACGCGATGCTCGACAGGACCAGCAGGCCGGTGTTGACCCACAGCAGCTGCGGATCGGACAGCGGTATCCAGTCGGGCCCCTGGCGCATGCGGATCGTGTAGGCGCTGATGAACAGGGCGAACAGCGAGGTAGCGACGGCCAGGAACGTCGTCAGCCCGATCGCCTTGGCGCTGGTATCGAGCGAGGTGCCCGAGACGGCGTCGTCGGCGGCGTTCGACACCCAGGGCTGGACGTTGAATGTCTGCTTCAGCAGCCAGCCGATCACGGTCGCCATGATCACGGCCAGGAAAATCAGCGTGATGGTCATCGGCTCACTCGCTCGCCGCCCTGTGCGTTCGCGCCGTCACTCGTGTTTCACGCCGTGGTCGCGGCCGACCGGCACTTCGCTGGCCGGCACTGTCTGCGGCGTGAAGTCCTGGTCCTGGCCGGGCACGCTGTAGTCGTAGGCCCAGCGGTGCACCTCGGGCAGCTCGTGCCCCCAGTTGCCGTGCTTCGGCGGCGTGTCCGGCGTCTGCCATTCGAGCGTCGTCGCGCCCCAGGGGTTCGGATCGGCCTTCTCACCGTGCCGCAGCGACCAGATGACATTGATGAAGAACAGGATCTGGCTTGCCGCGACGATCATTGCCGAGATGGTGATCGTCGTATTCAGGTCGTGCGCCGATGCCGGCATGAACTCGGTGTTGCCCATCGCGAAATAGCGCCGCGGCACGCCGAGGAATCCCAGGTAGTGCATCGGCAGGTAGATCGAATAAGTGCCGAGGAAGGTGAGCCAGAAGTGCCAGCGCCCGAGCTTCTCGTTGTACATCCTGCCGGTGATCTTCGGCCACCAGTGATAGATGGCACCGAACACGACGAGGACCGGCGATACGCCCATCACCATGTGGAAATGTGCGACGACGAAATAAGTATCGGACAGCGGCAGGTCCACGACCACGTTGCCGAGGAAGATGCCGGTCAGACCACCGTGGATGAACGTGAAGATGAAGGCGATCGCGAACAGCATCGGCACCCGCAGGTGAATGTTCCCCTGCCACAGCGTCAGCACCCAGTTGTAGACCTTGAGCGCGGTCGGCACGGCGATGATCAGTGTCGTCGTTGCGAAGAAGAACCCGAAGTAGGGGTTCATGCCGCTCACGTACATGTGATGCGCCCAGACGATGAAGCTCAGGCCGCCGATGGCGAGGATGGCCCAGACCATCATGCGGTAGCCGAAGATGTTCTTGCGCGCGTGCGTCGCCAGCAGGTCGGAGACGATGCCGAAGGCCGGCAGCGCCACGATGTAGACCTCCGGGTGCCCGAAGAACCAGAACAGGTGCTGGAACAGGATCGGGCTGCCGCCGGTATGGCCCAGCTGCTCGCCGCCGGAGATCATCGCCGGCATGAAGAAGCTCGTCATGAGGGTCTTGTCGAGCAGCATCATGATCGCGCTGACCAGCAGGGCGGGAAACGCGAGCAGGCCGAGTATCGTCGCCATGAAGATGCCCCAGACCGACAGCGGCATGCGCATCAGCGTCATGCCCCTGCAGCGCGCCTGCAGCACCGTGGTGACGTAGTTCAGGCCGCCCATCGTGAAGGCGACGATGAACACGGCGAGAGACAGGAGCATCAGCACGATGCCCCAGTCGACACCGGGCGTGCCCGTTGCGATCGCCTGCGGCGGATACAGCGTCCAGCCCGCGCCCGTCGACCCGCCGGGCACGAAGAAGCTGATCAGGAGAATGATGACCGACAGCAGGTAGACCCAGTACGACAGCATGTTCATGTACGGGAAGACCATGTCCCGCGAGCCGCACATCAGCGGGATCAGGTAATTGCCGAAGCCGCCGAGGAACAGCGCCGTCAGCAGGTAGATCACCATGATCATGCCGTGCATCGTGACGAACTGGTAATAGCTCTCCGGCGTGATGAACGAGAACGTATCCGGGAAACCGAGCTGCAGGCGCATCATGACCGACAGGGCGAGCGCCACCACGCCGACGAAGATGGCGGTCAGGCCGTACTGGATCGCGATGACCTTGTGATCCTGGCTCCAGATGTACTTGGTGATGAAGGTCTGTGGATCGTGATGCTCGATCTCGTGGTCACGATCGGCGATTGCAACGTAGGCCATCAGGCTTCCCTCGTCATTGATTGGCGGCGACCGACTGCCCGTCTGCGGGCACCGGCAGCGAATTGATGTAGGCGATGACGTCGTTGAGCGCCTTGTCCGTGCTCAGCGCCTGCGCCATGAAGCCCATCTGCATCCCGTAATAGTCCTGCAGATGCCCGCCACGGACGCCGTCGCGGAAATTCTCGAGCTGGCGCTTCAGGTACCAGTCGCTCATGCCGGCGAGGCGAGGCGCGTTCATCGTGAAAATGCCCTGCCCCTGTTCCCCGTGGCAGTAGCCGCAGACCTGGTAGCGCCGCTTGCCCGCGGCGAGATCGCCGTTGATCGTCACCGGCGCCGCGGTATCGGGCAGCGAGCGGATATGGGCAACGACGTTCGCGAGTGCCTCGTCCGTCGCCAGCATGTTCGCCATCGCCACCATCTGCTGGCCGTAGGTGTCGTCCTCGTGCGAGCCACGCAGGCCCCTCTGGAAGGCGTGAATTTCGTTCGTCAGGTACCAGGCGCTCTGGCCGGACAGCTTCGGCCCGTTGAGGGCGGCGTTGCCCTCGCCGTTCTGGCCGTGGCAGGCGGCGCAGACGGCATACTGCACCTGCCCGGCGGCCGCATTGCCGGCCGTGACGGCCTGCGTCTCCGCGAATGTCGGGTGGCTCGCGACCCAGGCCTCCCAGGCGTCCTGCTCCTCGACGACGACGGCGCCGCGCATCGCGAAATGACCGATGCCGCAGAGCTCCTCGCACAGCACCTCGTAGCGCCCGGTCTCGGTCGGCGTGAGCCACATGTAGGACTCCATGCCGGGGACCAGGTCCATCTTCACGCGGAACTGCGCGACCGTGAAGTTGTGCAACACGTCCTTCGCGCGCAGGTTGACCCTGACCGGCTGGCCGACCGGCAGATGCAGCTCCGGGTCGGTGATCAGCACGTCGTCGCGGCCGTTCGGGTCGTCGGCATCGAGTCCGAACGGGTTGTCCACCGAGATGTTGCGGACGTCGACGGTGCCGAACTCGCCGTCCGCGCCCGGCAGGCGGTAGCTCCAGTGCCATTGCTGGCCGACGGCCTCGACTTCGTGGGCATTGTCGGGCACGTCGACGAACTTCGCCCAGACCCACAGGCCCGGCGCGAGCATCGCGGCGACGCCGATCGTCGTCGCGATCGTCAGCACCCACTCGAGTTTCTGGTTCTCGGGATCGTAGCTGGCCTTGTTGCCGGCGCGGGCGCGGTAGCGGATGACGCACCAGGCCATGAACAGGTTGACGGCGACGAACACGAGACCGGTAACGACGAAGGTCACGTCGATCGTGAAATCGATCTGCGACCAGTTCGATGCGAGCGGCGTGAACGTCCAGGGGCTGAGGAAATGGAAGACGAGCGAACCCACAACCAACAGGATCAATGCAACTGCTAAAGGCATACCTATCGCATCCTTTGTCTGGTGACCTTCGCGGATTTTTCGAAAGCGGCAGGGACGAATCGCCGCTCGTTATTCTGGTCAGCGCCGTTTTGCGTCTTCGCGGTCTTGAGTTTCCCGTATCCCCCGTCTGCGGATGCCCGACAACCTGAAGGTCAACCGTGTTGAACGGTTCCCCCGAACCGTTCCCCCGATCTTGCCCCGGAATGCCCGACTGCCGCGTTCATGATGCACGAGCACGGACCGATTCCTGCCAGCAGAATAAAGTATACACGCGCCCATTTCCACTACGCGGGGCAGTTTCAATCGGTGAAACAGAAGGGGCCGGCCCGCGTGGAGCGACGGCGAGCGGGCGGCGGGTTGCCTGCGTGTCAGAGGCTGTCGCGCAGGTCGCGCTCGATGGTGTCGCGAGCCTTTTCGAGATCCGCCCGCAGGTGCTCCAGTTCCTGCTGCAGCGGACCGGTCAGGCGCACGGCCTCCACGCGCAGCGGTTCCGCCAACAGTGGCAACGACGCCTGCGGCGGCGTGACCGGGAGCGGCGCCTCGGGCGCGGGCGAGGGGTTGTTGAGCAGGACGACAAATACCGCGGCGGCCACCAGGCCGGCGACGGCGCTGGACCAGCCGAGCAGCGCCGGGCTGCGCGCGGCGCCGCGACGCGCGGCGGCGCGCGGCGTGGTCGAAATGGCGGCATCGATGCGCGCCCGCAGCGCTTCCGGCACGTCGCCGTCCAGCGCCTGGGCGTCGCGCTTCAATTGTTTCTGCAGATCATCCATAAGCTTCACTCTTGTTGCCGCCGGCCACCGGCTCGGACATCGCGGCACGCAGCGCGCGGCGGGCGCGCAGCAGGGTTACTTTCGTCCATGGCAGTGAGCGCTGCAAGGCGCGGGCCACCTCCCGCTGCGGCAGCTCCTCGACATAATGCAGCCACAGCGCGGCACAGGCGTCCTCGCTGAGCCGGCGCCGCGCAATGCGCCACAGGTTGTCGCGCTCGTCGCCCGCCATGCAGGCCGCGAGCGGATCCTCGGCCGGCTCGGGCACCAGCGCGGCATCGTCGCGACGGCGCTTCGCGAGGCGTTGCGCCCGCCGCAGCGCGATACGGTACAGCCAGGTGCTGAAACGCCAGCGCGGGTCGAAGCTGTCGAGGTAGCGCCAGGCATCGACGAAGGCCTCCTGCAGCGCATCCTCGGCGTCGGCACGGTTGCGGCAGCGCGTTTGCAGGAAGCGCAGCAGTCGAGCCTCGTAACGGTCGACGAGCCCGGCAAACGCCGCCTCGTCTCCGCGGAGCACCCGCTCCACGAGTTCCTCGTCGGCGATCACCGTCATGCCGGCTGCCCGCGACGCTGCGCGTCAGTCCGCGAGCAGCCTGGCGACGTGGCCGGCGTCGAATACGGTGCTGATGCTCAGCACGGCGTCGCGCACGCTGACCCTGGTGTTGTTGATGAGCGTCACGAGCTCCGGGTCCAGTTCGCTGTTGAAGACCTGCAGGCTGATCAGGCCGTTGATGACGCTGTGGAGCGACTGCGCCATGCGCGGGTCGCGCGACCTGAGCTGCGCCTCCACGGCGAGCAACCCGTCGCGGTCGGCGATGAGCAGCGCCGCCTGCTCGGTATTGCGCAGGATGTTCGAATCCCAGCCGTCGCCGGCATCCTCCGCCAGTTCCTCGGTGCGCAGGCCCGCCTGCACGAAGGTCCGGTCCGCGCTCAGCACCAGCAGAGCGCCGCTGTGGCCGCCGCCGCCGGGGATACGGCCCTGGCGCTCCAGCAGCGTGCGCATCTGTTGTTCGCGCGACGTGACGATCAGCTTTCCCGGCAAGGCGAAGCTGAAGTACAGGGAATCGCCGAGATCGTCGAGCGGATGCCCGTTGGGCTTGCGCGGCGTCTCGTCGCCGGCGAAGTAGTAGTCGTAATCGCCGTGGCTGCGGATCTCGTAGCGGGACTGAAGCGCGACGAGCGCGAGCATCCTGTCGCGCGTCTCCTTGCGCAGCGGACCCTCGATGACGGCGACGATACCCGCGGTGCGGTCCGAATAGGCCGTGACCCGGTCGACCTCCTCGTTCACGTCGATGCCGATCTCTTCGTTGAGCTCGGCGAACACCTCGCCCTCCAGCCAGCCGTAGAGATCGCGCCCGGACGAGGTGTCGCGCATGCCGGCGAGATCCGCGTGCAGGTACCAGGTCGAGTCGTTAGGGATGTCGTCCACCGAGACCGCCGCTGCGGCGGCGAGCGGCAGCAGTCCGAGCAGCATCAGCGTTGTCAGTCTTGTCATCGTGTGTCCCCGCAGGATCGTTGCTGTCTGCCGG
>JBFJUJ010000025.1:0-18448 GCA_041624755.1 Woeseia sp.
GGTCTCCGCCTGGTAGCGGTGCGCGCAGTTCAGCAGCCGCTCCTCGGCGAAGTGCGGCCCCACCAGGTGCAGCCCGACGGGCAGCCCTGCCGCAAGGCCGCAGGGCACCGAAATCGCCGGCAAACCGGCGAGGTTCGCACCGATCGTGTAGATGTCGTTCAGGTACATCGTGATCGGGTCGTCGGTCTTGTCGCCGAGCGCGAACGCGGGGGTGGGCGCCGTCGGCCCCGCGATCACGTCGACGTCGGCGAACGCCGCGCGGAAATCGTCGGCGATGAGCTGCCGGACCTTCTGGGCCTTGAGGTAGTAGGCGTCGTAGTAGCCCGCCGACAGCACGTAGGTACCGGTCATGATGCGGCGCTTGACCTCGGCACCGAAGCCCTCGGCGCGGCTGCGGCAGTAGAGGTCGTGGAGGTCGCGCGGCTCCTCGGCGCGGTGGCCGAAGCGCACCCCGTCGAAGCGCGACATGTTCGACGAGCATTCGGCCGGGGCGACCACGTAGTAGGTCGGCACCGACAGGTCGATGTTCGGCAGGTCGATCTCCCTGAGCGTCGCGCCCTGCTCCTCGAGCGCCCCGAGCGCGGTCCTGACCTGCTTCGCGGTGTCGGCGTCGAGGCCGGCGTCGAAGTGCTGCCGGACGATGCCGACCCGCAATTCCCGGAGCGGTGCGTCGAGCGCCGCCGTGTAGTCCGGCACCGGCTCGTCGACCGAGGTCGAATCGCGCTCGTCGAAGCCTGCCATTGCCTGCAGCAACAGCGCGGCGTCTGCCGCCGTGCGCGTGATCATGCCGGCCTGGTCGAGGCTCGAGGCGAAGGCGATCATGCCGTAGCGGGAGACCCGGCCGTAGGTCGGCTTCAAGCCGACGGTGCCGGTCAGCGCGGCGGGCTGGCGGATCGAGCCGCCGGTGTCGGTGCCGGTCGCCGCAGGGACGAGCCGCGCGGCGACCGCGGCCGCCGAGCCGCCCGAGGAGCCGCCCGGCGAACGCTCGTGATCCCAGGGATTGCGCACCGGGCCGAACCAGCTCGTTTCATTCGACGAGCCCATCGCGAACTCGTCCATGTTGGTCTTGCCGAGCATCACGGTACCGGCGCCGGCCAGGCGCTCGACGACGGTGGCGTCGTAGGGCGGCACGAACGTCTCCAGCATCCGCGAACCGCAGGTCGTCGGCACGCCGCGCGTGCAGAAAATGTCCTTGTGCACCAGCGGCAGGCCGGTCAGCGGGCCGGCCTTGCCCTCCGCGCGATGGCGATCCGCGCGATCGGCGGCCGCGAGCGCCTGGTCGGCGGTAACCGTGATGAAGGCGTTCAGCGCCGCGGCGCGCCCGGCGATGCGCGCCAGCAGGCTCTCGGTCAGCTGGCGTGACGTGAAATCGCCTGCGGCGAGGCCCTGCGCCAGTTCCGCGAGGTTCAGCGCATGCACGGCGTGGTCGTCTGCGGCCATGGTTACTCGATGACTTTGGGTACCAGGTAAAGCCCGTCCCGGACGGACGGGGCATTCGCCTGGTACTTGTCCCGCTCCACCGTCTCCGTCACCTCGTCGGCGCGGAGGCGCTGCGTCCGGTGCAACGGATGAGCCATCGGCAGCACGTCGTCGGTCGGCGCGGCGGCCAGTTCGCCGACGAAATCGACGATCCGCGACAGCTTTTCGGCCACTTCGGCAATCTCGTCGTCAGCAATGTCGAGACGCGCCAGGGTCGCGATGTGCTGGACCTGATCCCTGCTGAGAGACACCGTCAAAACCTCGGGTAAGTGTCGATCATGAAAGCCCCGAACGGGAGGCGGCGGCAATGGTACCTGCTGCCTTGCTCAATGTCCTGTGCATTGTTAGATTACCGCGTTGACCTCACTCGCGGGACTCCCTCCCAGCATGCTGAAGAACATTCTAGGGTATTTCTCGAACGATTTGTCGATCGATCTCGGGACTGCCAACACGCTCATATACTCCCGCGGTCACGGAATTGTTCTTGACGAACCCTCGGTGGTCGCCATCCGTGAAGATTCGGGCCGCGGCGGCCGCGTCGTCGAGGCCGTTGGCCTCGAAGCCAAGAACATGCTCGGCCGCACGCCGGGCAACATCACGGCAATCCGGCCGCTGAAGGACGGCGTCATCGCCGATTTCACCGTGACGGAGAAGATGCTGCAGCACTTCATCCGCAAGGCACACGGCACGCGGTACTTCCGGCCGAGCCCGCGGGTCCTGATCTGCGTTCCGTACGGCTCGACCCAGGTCGAGCGGCGTGCGATACGCGAGTCGGCCGAAGGAGCCGGCGCCCGCAAGGTTCACCTGATCCCCGAACCGATGGCCGCCGCTATCGGCGCCGGCATGCCGGTCCACGAAGCACGCGGTTCGATGGTGCTCGACATCGGCGGCGGCACGTCCGAGGTCGCGGTCATCTCGCTGAACGGCATCGTCTACGCGGCGTCGGTACGAATCGGCGGCGATCGCTTCGACGAGGCAATCACGAACTACGTACGCCGCAACTACGGCATCCTGATCGGCGAGGCGACGGCGGAACGCATCAAGCACGAAATCGGCTCCGCATTTCCCGGCCAGGAAGTGATGGAGATCTCGGTGAAGGGCCGCAACCTGTCCGAGGGCGTGCCGCGCAGCTTCACGCTGAATTCGAACGAGATTCTCGAGGCACTGCAGGAACCGCTGCAGGGTATCGTCGGCGCCGTGAAGGAAGCGCTCGAGCAGACGCCGCCGGAACTCGGCGCGGACGTGGCCGAACGCGGCATTGTGCTGACCGGCGGCGGCGCCATGCTGCGGGAACTGGACAAGCTGCTGATGGAAGAGACCGGCCTGCCCGTGGTCATCGCCGACGACCCACTCACCTGCGTCGCCCGTGGCGGCGGCCGTGTCATCGAACTGATCGACGAGCACGGGCCCGCCGTCTTCGGGCTCGAATAGAAAGCGCCGGCATGCACGACAGGCTGCGCCCGCTACGTCGTGCAGCGCCCTCCCCCGCCGCAAGGGACCCGCACGCCGGCTGCGCGCACTGATGGCTGCCGCGCGCACACCCGGGCAACACCGCTCGAGCCGCACGCCCGTACTCGGGGTGCGCTGGCTGCTGCTCGCCGGCTTCAGCATCCTGCTGATGGTCATCGACCATCGCGAGCAGCACCTCGATGCCGTGCGCAAGGCGATCAGCGCGACCGTCTATCCGCTGCGGGTCATCGTCGACGCGCCCGTGTCGGCCTGGCGCTGGCTGCGTACGACGACGGCGAATCGCAACGAGCTCCTGCTCGAGAACAGCCGGCTGAACGCGGAACGCCTGCTGACCCACGCGCGGCTGCAGCGCTATGCCGCCCTCGAAGCCGAGAATGCGCGGCTGCGCGCCATGCTCGACGCCACCGCGCGGGTCACCGACCGCGTGCGCGTCGCGGAGATCATGTCGGTCAGCAGCAATCCCTATCGCCACGCGATCGTGATCGACAAGGGACAGCAGGACGACGTCTACGACGGCCAGGCGCTGGTCGACGCCGACGGCGTCGTCGGGCAGGTCATCGAGGCCGGCATCCTGTCGTCGCAGGCGCTGCTCATCAGCGATCCGGACCATGCGCTGCCGGTCGAGGTCAACCGCAACGGCCTGCGCACGATCGCTTTCGGCACCGGCGAGTACGACCGGCTCGAGCTGCAGTACCTGCCGAACAACGCCGACATCGAGGTCGGCGACCTGCTGGTCACGTCGGGTCTCGGCGGGGCCTTCCCGGCAGGCTACCCGGTGGCCGAGGTGGTGAGCGTCGAGCGTCTGCCGCAGGAACCTTTCGCGCGCGTCGCGGCGCGGCCGTCGGCCGCATTGAACCAGGTGCGGGAGATCATGCTGATCTGGCCGACGCGGGACGCGGAGCAGCAAGAGACGCCCGCGGAGCAGGACGGTGGCTGAGCGCGGCAGCTACCGGCGCCTGCCGGTCGTCATTGCGATCATCGTCGCCCTGACGCTCGCGATCGCGCCGCTGCCCGAAGTCCTGCGGCCGTACCGGCCCGACTGGGTGTTGCTGACACTTATATACTGGTCGATCGCGCTGCCGCGCAGCTTCAGCGTCGGCAGCGCGTGGCTCACCGGGCTGATCCTCGATGTCGCCCAGGGCACGCTGCTCGGACAGCATGCCCTCGCCCTGTCCGCGGTCGTATTCCTGACCGTGCGCTTCCACCTGCAGCTCAGGGTATTCCCGCTCTCGCAGATGACGCTGACGGTAGCCGTGCTGATCGGCCTGTACCAGTTCATCCTGTTCTGGATCAACGGCGTCGCCGGCATCAGCGTCGGGGATGCCAGCTACTGGGGACCGCTGGTATCGGGAACCCTCGTCTGGCCGCTGGTCTATTTCATCTCCGGCATGGTGAACTACCGCCGTCGGCGCGCCTGAGCGGGGAACGCAGACATGGATCTGATCTCACCCATCAAGGACCACCATTCCGAGCGACGGCTGTTCGCCGCGCGGCTAGCCGTGTCCGCCGTCGTCGCGACGCTGCTGCTCGGCACGGTGATCACGCGGCTGGTGCAGCTGCAGGTCGTCGATCACGAGCACTTCGCCGAGCAGTCGCACGGCAACCGCATCCGTATCGAGGCGATCCCGCCGACGCGCGGCCTGATCTTCGATCGCCGCGGGCGCGTCCTCGCCGAGAACCTGCCGGCCTACCAGCTCGAGCTGGTGCCCGAGCAGGTGCGCGACCTCGACGACACGCTCGCGCGCCTGGCCGCGGCACGCCTGATCGACGCGGAAGACATCCCGCGCTTCCGCGAACTGTCCCGCAGCGGGCCGCGCTTCAAGGCCGTGACGCTGCGCTTCCGGCTGGGCGACGACGAGATCTCGCAGTTCGCCGTGCAGCGGCCGCGCTTTCCCGGCGTCGATTTCCAGCCGCGGCTGGTGCGCCACTACCCGCACGGGGAGCGCACCGCGCATGCCATCGGCTACGTGGGCGCCATCTCCACCCGGGATCTCAAGCGCCTCGACCCGGCCGAATATGCAGGTACCGCCCACACCGGCAAGACGGGGGTCGAGTACGAGAACGAGCCGAACCTGCACGGCACGCCGGGCTACCGGCAGGTCGTCACCAATGCGCGCGGGCGCCAGGTACCGGCCGACGCCCGCGAATGGTCGCAGGCGCTCGCTGAAGGTGACTCGCCGCGGCCCGGCATGAACCTGCACCTCAGCATCGACCTCGATCTGCAGCGCGTCGCCAGCGAGGCGCTGGCCGGACGTCGCGGTTCGATCGTGGCGATCGACCCGCAGAACGGCGAGGTGCTGGCGCTCGTCAGTGCGCCCTCCTTCGATCCCAATGCTTTCGCCGTCGGCATGTCGAGCAGCGAGTTCCGTGCGCTGGAGTCGAACCCGAACCAGCCGCTGTTCAATCGCGCGGTGCTCGGCAAGTATCCGCCCGGGTCGACGATCAAGCCGATGCTGGCTCTCGCGGCGCTGCAGAGCGGTGCGACGAACCTGACGCGGCGGACCCTGTGCCGCGGTTTCTACACGCTGCCGGGCAGTACCCATCGCTACCGCGACTGGAAGCCGGAGGGCCACGGCCAGGTCGATCTGCACGACGCGATATCACAATCCTGCGACGTCTATTTCTACGAGATCAGCCGCGACATCGGCATCGACCGGATGCACGAATACCTGACGGCCTTCGGCCTCGGCAGCGCGACCGGCATCGACGTCACCGGCGAGGCCTCGGGCATCGTGCCGTCACGCGACTGGAAGCGCCGCCAGTTCAGCACCCGCGAGAACCAGGTGTGGTTCCCCGGGGAGACCGTGATCGCGTCGATCGGGCAGGGCTACATGGAAGCCACGCCGCTGCAGCTCGCGCACGCGACCGCGACGCTGGCAATGCGCGGCGAGCGCTTCCGCCCGCGGCTGGTCAGGGCTGTCGAGGACCCGCTTACCGGCGAGACGACGCCCGTGCCCCCCGAGTCACTCGGTCGGGTCGCGATCGACAACGAGTTCTATTGGGAGAACATCGTCGACGCGATGCGCGACGTCCTGCTCGGGGAGAGCGGCACCGCCAGGGCAGCAGGCGCCGGCGCCCCGTACGCGATGGCCGGCAAGAGCGGCACGGCACAGGTCTTTTCCGTGGCGCAGGAAGAGGAATACGAGGAGGAAGAGGTAGCCGAGCGGCTGCGCGATCACGCGTTGTTCATCGCGTTCGCGCCGCTGGCGGAGCCGCAGATCGCCGTCGCCGTCGTGGTCGAGAACGGCTCGAGCGGCAGTCGCGTGGCCGCGCCGATCGCCCGGCGCATGATGGATCAGTATCTCGGGTACGGTGGCGATGCGCTTCAGTGACACGCAGCATCTCGTCGAACGCAAGGCGGCGCCGCTCGGCGACGTGGCGCGCATCATACGGCGCCTGCACGTGGACGGGCCGCTGCTGGTCGGGCTGCTGCTGATCGCCGGCTTCGGGCTGATCGTCCTGTACAGCGCCGTCGGCGCCAACATGGATCTGTGGCTGTCGCAGTGCGTCCGTCTCGGCATTGCGCTCGGCGCTCTCGTGTTGATGGCGCAGCTGCCGCCGGACCTGTTGCGGCGCTGGTCGCCGTGGGGCTACCTGTTCGGCCTCGCGCTGCTGTCGCTGGTGCTGTTGCTCGGAGAGGTCGGCCAGGGCGCGCAACGCTGGCTGGATCTCGGCGTTCGATTCCAGCCGTCGGAGATCATGAAACTCGCGGTGCCGATGATGGCCGCCTGGGTGTTGCACGACCGACCGCTGCCGCCCAAGGCTTCGCAGCTGCTGATCATCGGCGTGCTCGTTGCCTTGCCGGCCGTGATGATCGGCATGCAGCCGGACCTCGGCACGGCGCTCCTGATCGGCGCCTCCGGGTTCCTGGTGCTGGTGCTCGCCGGCCTGTCGATGCGCCTGATGACCGCGCTCGGGCTGCTGTCCATTCCCGGCGCCTGGGTCCTGTGGAACTTCATGAAGGACTACCAGCGGCAGCGCGTGCTGACGCTGCTGGACCCGGACTCCGACCCGCTGGGCGCGGGCTACAACATCATCCAGTCGAAGATCGCGATCGGCTCCGGCGGCCTGTTCGGGAAGGGCTGGACCAACGGCTCGCAGGCGCAGCTCGAGTTCCTGCCGGAGCGCGATACCGACTTCATTTTCGCCGTGATGGGAGAGGAGCTCGGTCTGCTCGGCGCGCTGAGCCTGCTCGGCCTGTACATGTTCGTGGTCGGGCGGGGTCTTTATATCGCGATGCAGGCGCGTGATTCCTACTCGCGGCTGCTCGCGGGCAGCATCAGCCTGACTTTCTTCGTCTATGTGTTCGTCAATACGGCGATGGTGACCGGGCTCGTGCCGGTCGTCGGCATACCGCTGCCGCTGGTCAGCTTCGGCGGCACCTCGATGGTGACCCTGATGGCGGGATTCGGTATTCTGATGTCGATCCACACGCACCGCAAGCTGCTGCCCCACTAGAACCTATCTCGAAACAGAACCTGAGCAAGTGTTGTCGCGTACACCGATAAGTGCCACGACGAGGTTCCGGGTCGCCGCCGCGCTTGCGCTGCTGCCGCTCGCGGCACCGGCCATCGACACCGAACGCCCCGACGTGCGCGAGTTCGTCGCGGCGATGGTCGCCGAGCACGACTACGACCGCGAGACGCTGCTGCTTGCGCTGCGCGAGGCGGAAACCCAGGGCACCGTGCTGGAAGCCATCAGCCGACCCGCGGAGCGGACGCTGAGCTGGGCCGACTATCGCGGCATCTTCCTGACTCCCGAACGTATCGCCGCCGGCGCAGCGTTCTGGCGCGAGCACCTGGCCACGCTGGAGCGCATCAGCACGGACACCGGCGTCGCGAAGGAGATCCTGGTCGGCATCATCGGCGTGGAGACCTATTTCGGGCGCATCACCGGCAACTACCGCGTGCTGGACGCGCTCGCGACCCTGGCGTTCGACTATCCGCCGCGGCAGGCGTTTTTCCGCCGCGAGCTGGAGGAGTTCCTGCTGCTGGTCCGCGAGGAGAACATGGACGTCGCCGCCGCCACGGGTTCCTATGCGGGCGCGATGGGCGCGCCGCAGTTCATGCCATCGAGCTTCCGCGCCTACGCCGTCGATTCCAGCGACGACGGGCGACGCGACATCTGGACCGACTGGGCCGACGTGATCGGCAGCGTCGCCAACTATTTCGTCGAGCACGACTGGCGTCCGGGCGGCCCGGTGGTGGCACGCGCGACCCTCGCCGCCGACTGGAGCGGCAAGACGCCCGAGAACTCGCTCAGGCTCAAGGAGACCGTGGCATCGCTCAGCCGCAGCGGGGTGATGTTCGCGACCGAGCAGGGCGGCGAGGCGCGCGCGTCGCTGCTCGAGCTCGATGGCGCCGACGGCGCGGAATTCTGGGTCGGCTTTCACAATTTTTTCGTCATCACGCGCTACAACCGCAGCGTGATGTACGCTCTCGCGGTGCACCAGCTCGGCCAGGAGATCGCGCTGGAGGTCGGCCGTGACGCGGGCTGAGCGCCGCACCGCGCTGCTGCTCGCGTCGCTCGTGCTGCAGAGCGCCTGCGCGCTGCGTCCGCCTGCGGACAGCGGGCCCACGGGCGGCATGGCGCCGCCCCTGCCCGCCGACCCGGTGCCGCGCGCGGAGCCCCGCAGTCGCTATGGCAACGGACCGATCTACGAGGTCTATGGCCGGCCCTATCGCGTGCTCGATTCCAGTTTCGGATACCGCGAGCGCGGCGTGGCCTCGTGGTACGGCCGCAAGTTTCACGGCCGGCCGACGTCCAGCCGGGAACGCTACGACATGCATGCGCTGACGGCCGCGCACAGGACGCTGCCGCTGCCGACCTACGTCCGCGTGCGCAACCTGCAGAACGGCAGGTCGGTCGTCGTCCGCGTCAACGACCGCGGACCCTTCGTAGACAACCGCCTCATCGACCTGTCGTACGCCGCGGCGCGCCGCCTCGACCTGGTGCGCGACGGCGTCGGGCTCGTCGAAGTCACGGCCCTGAGCTTCGACGCGCCCCCTGTCGCCGCTGCGGATCCGGCGCCGGCGCCGGCGGGGACCGCGATTGCGGAGCCGGGGCCGCCGGGCGAAGACGCTGTCCGCGCCGGCACCGTCTACCTGCAGGTCGGGGCCTTCGGCGAGCGCGGCAACGCGGAACGCCGCTTCCGGCTCCTGAACGGCAACGGCATCGGCAATGCCTTCGTCTACCGCGACGACCGGCCGGAGGCGCCGCTGTACCGTGTGCGCATCGGCCCGATCGCCGACGTGGACCAGTTCGACGCGCTTGTCGCCCGCCTCGACGAGCTTGGCATCGACGAGTCGCACCTGGTCACGGACTGAGCGCAGCCCCCATTTTCCGCAGCAGGCGTTACAATAGGCGGTTTGCGAAAAACCGCGACCGCCTGTCCTCCTTCCGACCATGTATCGAATCCTGCAACTCCTGACCGCCACCTGGCTCCTCGGGCTGCCGGCCCTGCTTGCGCCGGTGCCGACGCTCGCCGCGTCCCTGCCGGTACCCTCGCCGCCGATCATCGGCGCGAAAAGCTATATCGTGGTCGACAGCGTCACGGGCTACGAACTGGCGTCGCTGAACCCGGACGAGCGCCTGGCGCCCGCCAGCCTGACAAAGCTGATGACCGCCTACACCGTGTTCCGCGCGCTGCGCGGCGGCCAGCTGGACCTCGCCGACGAGATCACGGTCAGCGAAAAAGCCTGGCGCACGCCGGGATCGCGGATGTTCATCGAGGTGGGTACGCGCGTTTCGGTCGAGGACCTGCTGCTCGGCATGATCGTGCAGTCCGGCAACGACGCGAGCGTCGCCCTCGCGGAGCACGTCGCCGGCACCGAGGGCGTGTTCGCCGAGCTGATGAACCGGCAGGCCGCGGAGCTCGGCATGCGCGGCAGCCGGTTCCGCAACGCCACGGGCCTGCCGGCGGAGGACCACTACACGACGGCACGCGACATGGCGATCCTGGCACGTGCGATCGTCGAGGAGTTCCCGGACTACTACCGCTGGTACTCGGTGCGCGAGTTCACCTACAACGACATCAGGCAGCCCAATCGCAACACGCTCCTGTGGCGCGACGAGAGCGTCGACGGCATGAAGACCGGCCATACGGACGATGCCGGCTATTGCCTGGTGTCTTCGGCCGAGCGCGACGGGATGCGCATCATCGCCGTCGTGCTGGGCACCGCGAGCGAACGGTCCCGTATCGACGGCAGCCAGGCACTGCTCAATTACGGCTTCCGCTTTTTCGAGACGCGCCTGTTGTTCCGCGCCGGCGAACAGGTCGCGAAGACACGCGTCTGGAAGGCCGCGGAGGAATTCACCGGCCTCGGGCTGCCGGACGATCTCTACGTCACCGTGCCGCGGGGCAGCTACGACGAACTCGAATCGGTGCTGAACGTGCCGGCCGTCGTGACCGCGCCGGTGGCGAAAGGGCAGCCGCTGGCGGAGCTGTCGGTCAGCCTGAACGGCAAGCCTCTGCTGAGCGAGCCGCTGCGCGCGCTGACCGCGAATCCCAGCGGCTCGCTGTGGCAGCGCACGCGCGACAGCGTGCGGCTCTGGTTCGAATAGGGCGACCGGCGCGGACGCCTGTTGTCCCGGCGTGTATCCCGGCGTAATACGATGAGCAGCGACGGACGGCCATTACTCGAGTTCCCCTGCGATTTCCCGATCAAGATGATGGGGCGCGACCGCCGCCGCTTCCACGAGGCGGCGCGCGCGGTCGTCGAGCAGCACGCCGGCCCGGTGCCCGAGGATGCGATTCGCACGGCGGCGAGCCGTAACGGCCGCTTCGTGTCCATCACGATCACGATCCGTGCCGAGAGCAGGCAGCAGCTCGACGCGATCTACATGGACCTGACGGCCCATGACGAAATCCTGGTAGCGCTGTGAACCGGCCGGTCCGCGCCGGAGCCGGCAATGTCGACGCCACCGGCCGCGAGCTCATCGTGCGCCGGCTCGGGCGGCAAGACTACGAACCTCTGTGGCGGGCGATGCAGCGCTTCACGGATCTCCGCGACGCCGCGACCGCGGACGAGATCTGGCTGACCGAGCATCCGTCCGTCTACACGCTCGGCCTGAATGCGGCCCGCGAGCATCTGCTGTCGCCGGGCGACATCCCGGTCTTACAGATCGACCGCGGCGGCCAGGTCACCTGGCACGGTCCCGGTCAGCTCATGATCTACCCGCTGATCGACATCCGCCGCGCCGCTATCGGCGTGCGTCCGCTGGTCACGGCGCTGGAGCGAGCCGTCATCCGCCTGGCGCGCGACTACGGCATCGCGGCGATCTGCCGCGCGAACGCACCCGGCGTGTACGTCGACGGCCGCAAGCTGGCGTCGGTAGGGCTGCGGATCCGCCGCGGGGCGAGCTATCACGGCATGGCGCTCAATATCGATGCCGACCTGGAGCCGTTCTCGCGCATCAACCCCTGCGGATTTGCCGGCCTGGAGGTCGTCAACCTGCGCGACCTGGGCGTCACGGCGACGCGCGAGTCGCTGACGGCAGCCGTCCTCGCGCATTTCCTCGATGAACTCGGCTTCGGCGACAGCCCGCTGTGCTACTCGACGTCGTTGCCGGCCGCCTCCGTGCCCGCGGACGATGCCCCGGCCTGATCGGCTGCGCCTCCCGGCGACCCACAGGCGGCGAGTCCATGCGCCGTCTGCGGCGCCGACCGCAGCAATGCCGTCGCCTGCGCCAGCCGCTCCGGCGTGCCGACGTCGGCCCACAGTCCGTCGTGCAGCCGGCCGGCTAGCAGGCCGTCGGCCGCCGCGGCGTACAGCAGCGGCGAGAGCGGGAAGCGGCCGCCCCGGGCAGTCGCGAAGAACTCGGGGCGATAGCGCGCGATGCCGGTGAAGGTCAGCGGCGTCGCGCCGCCGGTCCGCACGCGTCCGTCCTGCAGGTCGAAATCACCCGCGCTGCGATAGGCCGGGTTCGGCACCAGCAGCAGCTCGCCGAGGCAGTCTCCCGCCAGCGGCTCGGGGCTCGGACGCCAGTCGCACAGCACGTCCGAATTGACCACCCAGAACGGCTCCGGTCCGAGCAGCGGCAGCGCGCGGTAGATGCCGCCGCCGGTTTCGAGGACACGGTCGTATTCCGGGCTGTAGACGACCTGCAGCCCGTAGCGGCGGCCGCTGCCGACGCGCTCGACGATCCGCTCCCCGAGCCAGCCGAGGTTGATTACCGCGACCTCGACGCCGGCGGCGCCGAGGTTCGCGAGGTGGCGCTCGAGCAGGCTCACACCGTCGACCTCGACGAGTGCCTTCGGCAAACGGTCGGTCAGCGGCCGCAGGCGCTCGCCGCGCCCGGCGGCCAGGAGCATCGCGATCACGCCGCGCCCTCGAGCGCCGGCAGGCAGCGCTCGCCGACCAGCGCTGTTAGCGCCTCGAGTTCCGCGTACCGCGGTGCCACCTCCAGGATGTAGCGCAATATGCGCGGCACGTCCCCGAGATACCCGCCCTTGCCGTCGCGATGCTTCAGCCGCGCGAAGATGCCGGCCGCCTTCAGGTGACGCTGGACGCCGGTCAGCTCGAAGGCGCGCAGGAATGCGGCCTCGTCGAACGCCGCGGGCAGGCGCGCCCGGCTGCGCTCGAAATGACCGAGTGCGAGCTCTCGCACCCGGGCCGCGGGCAGCCGGATGTAGCAGTCCTTGAGCAGCGAGACGAGGTCGTAGGTCAGGGGTCCCTCGACCGCGTCCTGGAAGTCCAGGATGCCCGGGTTGTCCTCTTCGCAGACCATCAGGTTGCGCGAATGATAGTCGCGGTGCACGAAAACGCGCGGCTGCGCCAGCGACGCCTCGATCAGGAAATCGGCCGCAAGACGCCAGCCGGCCTCCTCGGCGGCCGACAGTTCGAGGGCGAGGTGGGTGCCGCACATCCAGTCGCGGAACAGCGCCAGTTCCCGCGACAGGAGCGCGACATCGTAGGGCGGCAGCCGCGACTGGTATTCGGCGCCCGCATGCTGCAGTCGTACCAGCGCGGCCAGCGCATCGCGGTACAGCTCGGCCGTCCGCGCCGGCGCCGCCCTCAGTTCGTCGAGGTACTGGCGCCGGCCCAGGTCGGTCAACAGCAGGAAACCGGCGTCGAGGTCCTGTGCGAGCACCCGCGGCGCGTTGAGCCCCATCGCCTCGAGCCAGCCGGCAACGCGCACGAAAGGCTCGCTCAATTCCTTGTCGGGCGGCGCATCCATCGCGATATACTGCGCCGCGCCGGCATACACCCGGAAGTAGCGGCGAAAACTCGCGTCGCCGGAAGCGGGTTCGATGCGGTCCACGGCCAGGCCGGCGCCGTCGGCCAGCCATTCGAGCAACGACTCGCGCCGGGAATCCGGGGTATCTGGCAAACCTCAGGCCTCGTGGTCGGGTGGCGTCCCGGACGCCCCTCGCGTTGCAGGGTCAGGGTACCTGTGGGAAGGTAACAAATCGTCATGAGCATTGACCATCCGAACGCGCTGCCGGCCGTCGATGCAGGGCCGTCATGACGGGCGTTCGGTCCGGACCGGGTCCGGCTGCGACCGGCACGGCGGTTCCCGGTCAGCGGCCGTGATGCCCGCTGCTTCGGCCAGGTGCCTGCCCGCAATCGCGGCGCTCTTCGCGGCGCTGCTGCTCGCGTCGCCGCCCGCGGCCGCCCAGCTGGCCTGCGAGCCGCCCAGCCGCACCGGGGATCTCGGCCGCCTCGTGCCCCCGGACGGCGAGTCGGGTGACGAGACGATCGTGTTCGAGGCGGGCCGCGTCGAGGCGACGCTCCGCGACGGGATCCGCGCGACCTTCTCCGGCGGCGTGCGCGTCAGCAGCGGCCAGCGGCTGGCCGGCGCCGAGCGCGCCAGCTACGACCCGGATACGCTGGCCCTGACGCTGGACGGCGATGTGCTCTACCGCGACTCGTCCACGGAGGTCGTCAGCGACTCCGCGACCTTCTCCTACTCGACCGGCCGCATACTCTTCAACGGCGCCGAGTTCCAGCTCGGCACCGGCAACTCCCGCGGCGCAGCGGAACGCGTTGAGATCAATCGTGCGGGCACGCTGGAGCTCGAGCGAGTCAGCTACACGACCTGTCCGCCGGGCTCCGACGACTGGCTTCTGGAGGCGGGCAACATCCGGCTGGACACCGACAGCGGCACCGGCACGGCGAAGAACGTCAGGCTGCGCTTCCAGGGAGTGCCGCTCTTGTACACGCCGTACCTCTCGTTCCCGCTGGGCGACGCGCGCAAGACCGGCCTGCTGACGCCCGAGATCGGCAGCGCCGGCCGCAGCGGCAACGAGCTGCGCCTGCCGTGGTACTGGAACATCGCCGAGAACTACGACGCGACGCTGACCCCGCGCCTGCTGACCGACCGCGGCATCCAGGTCGGCGCCGAGTTCCGCTACCTGAGCGAGCGCAACAACGGCACCGCACAGGTCGAATACCTCGCCGACGACGACATTTTCGGCGACAGCCGCCACCTGCTGTCCTACCGTCACCGCACGGTCTTCGGTAACGGCTGGCGCAACCGCATCAATTTCCGCCAGACCTCCGACAGCCAGTACTTCGAAGACCTGGGCGGCAGCCTGAGCGCGTCGAGCATCACGCACCTCAACCGCGCGCTCAGCTTCGACTACGTGAGTGACAGCTGGTCGTTCCTCGGGCGCGTGCAGGATTACCAGACGATCGACGACGCGATCGCCGCGGAGGACGAGCCCTACCGGCGCCTGCCGCAGCTCAGCCTGTCGGGCTTCTGGCCACGCCAGCCGTTCGGCCTGCGCTACCAGTTCGACGGCGAGCTGACCTACTTCGAGCGAGACGTCGGCGTCGACGGCTGGCGCCTCGACGCGGCCCCGCAGGTCGAGTGGCCGCTCACGCGGCCGGGCTGGTTCGTCAAGCCGTCGCTGACGCTGCGGCACACCGCGTACCGACTCGACGAGAGCGACCCGGCGGCGGACGACGACCCGCAGCGCACGCTGCCGATCGCGAGCCTGGACGCCGGCATGATCCTCGAGCGGCGCACGGGAGAAGGCAACGGTCTCTTGCAGACCCTCGAGCCGCGCGTGCGCTACGTGCACATCCCGCACCGTGAGCAGTCGGGCCTGCCGGTGTTCGACACCATCATCCCGGACCTGAACCTCGTGCAGCTCTACCGGCCGAACCGTTTCCTCGGGGCCGACCGCATCGCGGACACCGACCAGCTCAGCGTCGGCGTCACCTCGCGCATCGTGGACGTCAGCAGCGGCAGGGAGCTGATCAGCGCCACGATCGGCCAGGCGCTCTACCTGAGCGAGCAGGGCGTGCGCCTGCCGGGGCAGGTCAGTGACGTCGGCGAGTCCTCCGACTACATCGCCGAGGTACGCTTCCTGCTTTACGAGAACCTGAACTTCGATTTCGGGCACCAGTGGGGAACCGGCGACAATGGCACGACGCAGTCCGAGGCGCGGCTGCAGTACCGCCCCGCCGCCGGCAAGATCCTGAACCTCGCCTACCGTTTCCGTCGGGGCTCGCTGGAACAGGGTGACGTGTCCTGGTCCTGGCCGCTCTCCCAGCGCTGGCGCTTCGTCGGCCGCTACAACTACTCGCTGCGCGACGACGAGGCGCTGGAGCAGTTCTTCGGCCTCGAGTACGAGAGCTGCTGCTGGGGCCTGCGCATCGTGTCGCGCCGGCACATCTCCACGCGCGACGGAACCCGCGACTCGTCCGTTGGTCTGCAACTGGTACTGAAAGGCATGACCAGCGTGGGTACGGCCGCGGACAAGTTGCTCGAACGTGGTATCCTCGGCTACTCCCCCGAACTTCGATAAATCCGAACCGCTACGAGTCGCGCGGCCCGCCCCGGCGCCGCGTCCTGCAAAGAATTCAAGTCGATGAAACCAACTACCAGATACCTGACCGTCCTGGCGGCAGCGGCAGCCGTCACTCCCGCCGCGGGCGAGGAACTCTCGGACAGCGGGCAGATGCTCGACGGCATCGCCGCCATCGTCAACGAGGGCGTCGTGCTCAAAAGCGAGCTCCGCGAGCAGACCGAGGCCATCCGGCTGCGCGCCCGGCAGGAGGGCCTGCAGCTGCCGCCGGCCGACATCCTCGAGGAACAGGTGCTGGAGCGCCTGATCATGGAGCAGGTGCAGATGCAGCGCGCCGAGCGCTTCGGCATCCAGATTTCCGACCAGATGGTCAATGCGACGCTGGCGAGCCTGGCGCAGCAGAACAACATCCCGTTCGAGCGCCTGCCGCAGGTGCTCGCGCAGGACGGCGTCGACTATGCCGCCTATCGCCGCGACATCCGCAAGCAGATGACGCTCGAGCAGCTCCGGCAGATCGACGTGATACGCCGCATCACGGTGGCGCCGCGCGAGATCGAGCAGTGCATTGCCGATCTCGAAAACAACGTCGTCGGCAACTCGGAATACAACCTGTCGCACATCCTGATCTCGGTGCCCGAGGCCGCCACTTCCGAGCAGTTCGCCGCGGCCGAAGAGCGCGCCAACGAGGTGTACGCCGCGCTCGAGAATGGCGCCGATTTCGGCGAGATGGCCGTGCGCTACTCGGACAGCCAGACGGGACTCGAAGGGGGCAACCTCGGCTGGCGCAAGGGAGACCAGCTGCCGACGCTGTTCTCCGACATCGTCGCGGACATCGCCGAGGGCGAGTTCTCCCGGCCGATCCGCGCGGTCAGCGGCTTCCACATCGTCAAGATCAACGAGCTGCGCAGCGCCACCAAGAAGAGCCAGATCGAGCAGATGAACATCCGGCACATCCTGGTCACGCCGAACGAGATCATCGACGATCAGACCGCCAGGCAGCGCCTCGAGGACGCGGTCGAGCGCATCCGCGGTGGCGAGAACTTCGCCGAGCTCGCCAAGCTGCTGTCCGACGACCCGGTCTCCGCCGAGGACGGTGGCGACATGGGCTGGAACGGCCCGGGCACCTACGTGCCGGAATTCGAGCAGGTGGCGAACAACGCCGAGATCGGCCAGGTCACCGACCCGTTTAAGACGCGTTTCGGCTGGCACATCCTCGAGGTTCTGGGCAAGCGCATCTACGACAACACCGAGGACCTGAAAGAAAGCACCTGCGTACAGCGTGTACGCAACAGCAAGCTCGCCGACGAGACGGAGCTGTGGCTGAGGCGACTGCGCGACGAGGCTTACGTCGAGACCCGCATCTGAGCGTGCCGCGGCCCGACGAACGAACCCCGGCCGCGGCTGCTGCGGCAGGCCCGCTGGTGATTACCGCGGGCGAGCCGGCCGGCATCGGGCCGGATCTCTGTATCGCGCTGGCGGCAAGCCCGCTCGCGGCGCGGCTGGTCGTCATCGCGGATCCCGGCATGCTCGAGGAGCGCGCCCGGCTGCTGGGCCGGCCGCTTTCGATCGTCGAGTACGGGGACGCGGCGGCCGCGCCGCGCGCGACACCTGTACTGACCGTGCTGCCGCAGCCGCTGGCGAAGAAGGCCGTGCCGGGCCGGCCGGACCCCGCGAACGCCTCCGCGCTGCTCGAGGGATTGCAGACCGCCGTCGCCGGCTGTCGCGACGGCCGCTTCGCCGCGCTGGTCACGGCACCGGTGCAAAAGAGCGTGATCAACGACGCCGGCATCCGCTTCAGCGGTCACACCGAGTACCTCGCGGAGCTGACCGGCGCGCGAACGCCGGTGATGCTGCTCGTCGCCGATACGCTGCGCGTCGCGCTCGCCAGCACGCACATGCCGCTGTCCGCGGTGCCCGGCTACCTGACCGCGGAGCGCATCGAGCGCGTCCTGGCGACGCTGGTTTCCGGCCTGCGCGAACAGTTCCGCATCGCCGAGCCTGCGATCGTGGTGTGCGGCCTCAATCCGCACGCCGGCGAAGGCGGCCATCTCGGCACCGAGGAACGCGACATCATCGCGCCGGTCGTCGAGCGCTGCCGCGCGGCGGGCATGAAGCTCAGGGGCCCGCTGCCGGCGGACACGGCGTTCACCCCCGCGGCCGGCCGCGCCGATGCCGTGCTCGCGATGTATCACGACCAGGGACTGCCGGTGCTCAAGTACGCGGGCTTCGGCCGCGCCGTCAACGTCACGCTGGGGCTGCCCATCGTGCGCACCTCGGTCGATCACGGCACCGCGCTTTCCCTGGCCGGCAGTGGTCGCGCCGACCCGGGCAGCCTGGTCGCGGCCGTCGAGCTGGCCGCTACGCTCACGGCGCCGGAATCCGCCGGAACAGTCCCTGCGCGACCGGCCGACGCGCCGTCCCCGCGCTGAGCGCGCATGCACCGTCCGCGCAAGCGCTTCGGGCAGCATTTTCTCCGCGATCCGGGCGTCATCGACGCGATCGTCGGCGCGATCGCGCCGTCCGCCGACGACGTGCTCGTCGAGATCGGCCCCGGCGACGGTGCGATCACGGGGCCGCTCGCGGCTCGCGCCGGACACCTGCACGTCGTGGAGTTCGATCGCGACCTTGCAAGCGCCCTGCGGCAGCGCTATCGGGACAGCGACCGGGTCACCGTCCACGAGGCCGACGCGCTTCGGTTCGATTTCGCGGGCCTTGGCGATAAGCTGCGCATCGTCGGCAACC
>JBFJUJ010000026.1:0-18223 GCA_041624755.1 Woeseia sp.
CCGAGGATCGCTTCCAGCCGGCTGCCGCTCTCGACGCAGAGCGTCTTCAGCGGCAGCAGCGTGCGGCGCTTCGACGTCTTGTGCCGCCGCTTGCGCAAGTCCTGGAACAGCGTGCCGCCGAGACGCACGTTGAGAAGCTGGGCGCCGCGACAGATGCCGAGCAGCGGCGTGCCGTCGCCGAGCGCGCGCTCGATGACGGCCGATTCGAAGGCGTCGCGTTCGGGATCGTAGTGACCCCGAACCTCGGCCTCCGCCTTGTACAGCGTCGGCTCGACATCGTGACCGCCGGTAATCACGACGCCGTCCAGCGGTTCGGTATCGATTGCATCACCGGGACGCAGGTGCACGGGTCTCCCGCCCGCCAGGCGGAGTCCTGCGTGCACGCAGACGCGCGGGCCCCAGGCGCCCTTGCGCGGGCCGGTGACGCCGATGACCGGCCGTACGCTCAGTCGCGTTCCCCCAGCCAGCGCTCGACTTCCTCGTGCCAGCTCTCGAGCAGCCGCCCGAGGGGTTTGTCCAGCCACTCGGTGTACGCGGCGCACACCTCGTCGAGGCGCTCGCGGTCGCAGGCCAGCGATTCGACCTCCAGCCAGTCGCCCCAGGGGAGATGGATGCCCCAATCGCTGCGGTGGATCTCGCTGTTCGGCAGGCGGTAATGCAGCGTGGGCCGCGGCTTGACGCGCGAATCCTCGACGACGGCGCGCACGCGCTTCTCGTCGAGATGCAGGAACAGCGGCAGCATGTCCAGCGCCCGGTTGCGGGTCGGGTTGGCGTCGAGGTAGTCGTCGATCAGGGTCCCGAGGTCGGGCGCGTAGTCCGGATCGACCACCTTGCGGACGTACGCGCCGGGGAACGACGCGCTGAAGCCCGTCAGCCGACGCGTCAGGTCCACCGCCGAACGCTTGGCCAGCCAGTCGTAGAGGCAGAAGAATGCCTTCATGTAGGAGACGATCGTGCGCGCGTCGAGGGCCGGAAGCTCCGGGTTGAACTGCATGCCGAAGGCGTAGGACAGCCCGGCGCCCGAACCTTTAGCGCCTGCCCGCCGCAGCTCGCCGATGAGCCGCTGCACCTCGGCGAGGCGCGCGAACGGCAGGGGCGGGCTGACCACCTCGACCGGCACGACCGCCTCGGCGCCGGCGCGCAGCACGGCCTCCGCGGCCTCGCTGACGAGTTCCACGAGCTCGTCGTCGCTGCCCGATTCGCGGCCGCGCTCCTTCAGGTACTCGTAGTCGAGCTCCACGACCCAGTCGCCGGCGTCGTCGCCGCGAACGACATGTTCATAGCGAGACTTCGCCTCGACCTCGCCGTCGAGCTGTCCGGCGACGATGCCGCTGACCGTCTCTACGTCCAGCTCGATCAGTTCGATTTCGACGCCGATACGGCGTGGCTCGCCTTCCTCGGTGTCGGTGCGGGGCGGCAGCGGCGGCGACCAGTCGTCCGGCGCCGTATTCTCGTGCTCTCTGTTCATTGACGGCGACCGTAGCAGATGGGCCCCGATGCGGCCATTGCCGGCTGTATGCAATTGTAAGTACCGGCTGCGTCGCGCCCGGCTGCCGCGGGCAGGGGGTATCATTCGCTGCGTGAAGCCGTTGTTGCCGCCGCCACCGGGTCGACGATGAGCGGCCGCGACCTGACGGTCGGGCCCGTCGGTGCCCACCTGTTTCGACTGACCGCCCCGATGGTGCTCGGCGTCTTCGCCGTCATCTCGGTCGGCCTGGCCGCATTCGTCGTGGCGCGGCGCTACGGCCTGTGGCGGAAAGCGGACGATTGCGCCCGCGGCCGGATCCGTCGCGATGGCGGCCGCCTGCGGCGGCGGTGCGCGCCGTTCTTTACCGGTATCGCGGCGGCTGGCTACCATCGTCCTCAACGAAACCTCCGCAGGGAAGACGTAGCGGCATGGATCCAATCTGTCACACGCTCGTCGGCGCCTCGCTCGCCGCCACCGGCCTGAAGGACAGGACGCGCTTCGGCACGGCGACGCTGCTCATCGCCGCGAACCTGCCGGACATCGACGTGGCAGCACACTTCTGGGGTAGCGTCGCCTCCTACGAGTTCCGCCGTGGCTGGACGCACGGTTTGCCGGCGATGGTCGTGTTGCCGCTGTTGCTGACCCTGCTGATGCTCGTGGTCGATCGGACCTTCGCATCGCGTCGCGCGCCGCCGGCGCAGCCGCGCTGGCTGCTGATACTCTCCTTCGTCGGCGTCGCCACGCATCCTGCGCTGGACTGGCTCAACAACTACGGCATGCGCTGGCTGATGCCGCTGGCGGATCGCTGGTTCTACGGCGACACGCTGTTCATCATCGACTTCGTCGCCTGGACGCTGCTCGCGGTCGGACTCGTCGCAACCCGTTTCGTGGACCGGCGAGCGCTGCCCGTCGCGCGGCGGCCTGCGACGCTCGCGCTCACGGCGCTGCTCGCGTATATCGGCCTGAACTTCGCGATCACGCGCTACGCCGAGGGCGTCGTGCGCGACGAGTTCGCCGCGATGCCGCCGCAGAGCTTCATGGCGTCGCCGGTGCCGCTGAACCCGTTCCGGCGCGACGTCGTCCTCGAATATCACGACGAGTATCGATTTGTGTCAGTCCATGCGCTGGGCGGGCCGCGGCTGGTCCGCGACGGGCCACCGCTGGCAAAAGGACCCGGGTCTGCGCTCGCGCATGCGGCGCAGACGGACGACGGCGCGGTATTCCTGCACTGGGCGCGCTTCCCGTACGCGGTCGTCGACGGCGGGACGGCGGTCCGCCTGGCGGATGCGCGCTACGTTCGTGACATCGACAACCCGCGCCTCGACGGCTTCGCCGTGATCGAACTCGACGCTCCTTCCGCCGTCGCCACGACCGATTGAGCGATATGCCGGCGCGGCCGGTCAGGGCTCGACCACCCATTCCGGATCCTCGAACTCGCCGATGACCCGGACATCGACGAACTCGGCCTGTTCGGCGATGATCCTCCTTACGCGTTCGTTCGGCGCATTCTCCATCGCGTCACGCTCGGCCTTCGACTGCCAGCTCGCGATCGCCAGCAACACGTCCGGATCGCCGATCTTGCGATGCAGTCGCGTGCCGCGCGCCCCGGGAGCGCGCTGGATGATCTCGCTTGCACGCACCCAGGCTTCGGCATAACGCTCAGCGCGGTAGCCCGGCCGCACGTGGACTTCGAACACGAAGATCATGATGTCCTCCTCGACAACGGCGCTCGACGGCTCTAGGCGACCTGGCCGGCCGCGTGACCGGATGCCCAGGCCCACTGGAAATTGAAGCCGCCGAGATGCCCGGTCACGTCGACGACTTCGCCGATGCAGTAGAGCCCGGGCTGCCGGCGCGCCTCCATGGTTTTCGACGACAGCTCCGCGGTATCGATGCCGCCGAGCGTGACTTCCGCGGTGCGATAGCCCTCCGTCGCCGCCGGGCGCAGCGACCAGTCGTGCAGTCGCGTGGCGATACGCTCGAGCTCCCCGTCGGGAATCTGCGCCATTGCGGTATCGGCGTGGAGCGTCCACTCGAGGCTCTCGAGCTCGACGACAAGGGCGCGCGGCAGCAGTGCGGAGAGCACGCTGCGGAGCCGGGCGCGGGGCCGGTCCGCCTTCGCCTCACGGAGGTCCCGCGCTCCCGCGCGGCCCGGCAGCAGGTCGATTCGCAGGGCCTCGCCCGGCGTCCAGTAGCTCGATACCTGCAGCGCGGCAGGACCGCTCAGGCCCCGGTGCGTGAACAGGACGCCTTCCGTGAATGCCGCATCGCCGGCGGCGAGCGTCGCGGTGATGCTGACACCGGCAAGGCGTTCCGTGAGCGCCTTCGACTCGCCGGTGAACGTGAACGGAACGAGCCCGGCACGCGTGCCGATCACGTTGAGGCCGAGCTGCCGCGCGAGTCGGTAGCCGAATTCCGAGGCCCCCATCTTCGGGATCGACAGTCCGCCGGTCGCGACGACCAGCGACTCGGCCGCGAACGAGCCGTGTGCACAATCGACGCGCCAGAGCCGATCACGCGTCACGCGCTCGATCGCGCTTTGTGTCAGCACGGTGACGCCGGCGGCGTCGCACTCCGTCATCAGCATGCTGACGATCTCTTTCGACGACCGGTCGCAGAACAACTGCCCGGCCGTCTTTTCGTGCCAGGCGATGCCGTGTTGCTCGACGAGAGCGAGGAAGTCATGCGGCGTATAGCGGCTGAGCGCCGAGATACAGAACCGGGGATTGGCGGAGAGGAAGTTGGCGGGCTGGCAGTGCAGGTTGGTGAAGTTGCAGCGCCCGCCGCCCGACATCAGGATTTTCTTGCCGACCCGGTTGGAGCCTTCCAGCACCAGCACGCGCCGCCCGCGGCGGCCGGCGGTGAAGGCGCACAGCAGTCCCGCGGCGCCGCCGCCGAGCACGATGACGTCATAGGTCTGCACCGGCGCAATATAGCAGGCGCCGCGCAGACGGCGACCATCGTCGTCAACGGATCCGCGGCTGGCAGTCCGCGCACCAGTACAGGCGGCGGCTGCCTACGTCCATGCGCTCGATCGTGCTCCCGCAGCGCCGGCAGGGGAGGCCGTCGCGGCCGAAGACCCAGAAGCGGTAGCCGCGGCGCTTCTCGCCGCCCGACTTCAGGCGGCGCACGCGAGACTCGGGCAGCGTGATGCCGCGCGTGCGGTAGGAGCGGCGGGCGAGCTTCAGCGACTCGCGCGCGAGGCGCCGGAGGTCCCCGGGATCCAGGTCCGTCGGTCGCGAAGACGGATGCAGCCGGGCACAGAACAGGATCTCGGAGCGCAGGTAGTTGCCGATGCCGGCGAGAAAACCCTGGTCGAGATACAGCCCGCCCAGCGCGCGTCGGGCGAACCGATCGCTCGCGAGTCGCCCGGCGAGAGCGTCCGCCGTCGTCGTCTCGTCGAGGATATCCGGGCCGAGCCTGTTCAGGAACGGGTGCTCGTCGACTTCGGTATCGGTCAGCACCTCGATGTCCGACGCGCTGTAGAGCCAGGCGCTGTGCCTCTCGTTGTGCAGCGCGACCCGCAGGTCGCGGTTGGTCTTCGGCCGCCTGTCGCGCGCCGTGGTGTACCAGCGTCCGTAGAGCTGGTTGTGGCTGTACAGCGTTAGACCGTTGTCGAAGCGCGTCAGCATCGCCTTGCCGCGCGTGTCGACCGCCGTAACCCTGCTGCCCAGCAGGGTCTCCCGGTGGCGGCGGAGGCGCGGCAACCCGAAGTAGATGTCGTCGACCCGCCGGTCGACCAGTGCGCGCGCGATGCGGTCCGCGGCGAGTCGTATTTCCGGCCCCTCAGGCATCGCCGTGCCTGGAACGCCGGCAGCGCTCCGAGCAGTAGCGCACCTGCGGCCAGTCGCGCGCCCACTTGCGCCGCCAGGCGAACGGGCGACGGCAGGTCTCGCAGGTTTTTTGCGGCAAATGAGGTTTCCTGTGCATCGATCTTCCGGAGTCGCGGGTCGCGCCACGCGTATCGATTATGCGACCCGACGCGGCCGCCGTTAAGGCACTTTCTGTAACAGGTCGTATCGTCGGGGCATCCAGGCCTGCGCCGGCGACGACCCGGTTGGCACGACCGGCGGCCGCTGCCGTATGCTGACCGCATCCCGTCGCGCCGCCGGCCATCGATTTCCCGGGGGAATGCCAATGCCGAATCCCGTGCTCTACGTATTCGCTATCTCGCACTACTGCGAGAAAGCCCGTTGGGCGCTCGACTACCTCGGCGTCCGCTACGACATCCGTTACCTGGCGCCCGGACTCCACTCTCTTGCGGCCAGGAGGCTCGGTGCCCGGCGCTCCGCGCTGCCGATCCTGGAGGCGGCCGGTGAACTCGTACAGGGGTCGGGGAAAATCATCGACTGGGCCGAGGCGCTGCCGGGATCGGCAGGCAAGTGCCTGACTCCCGAGGCGTCGCGGGACGATTGCATTGCCATCGAGAAGCGACTCGACGCGGTCGCCGGTGTGCACGCCCGCCGCTACTACTATTCGGAAGCGCTGGTGGATCATCCGGCCAGCGTCCGGCCGATTCTTACCGCCGACCTGGGCGTCCTGCAGAAAGCGGTCGTCGGCAGTACCTGGGGCCTGGTCCGCAGGCGCATGATCAGCGGCATGGACCTCGGCCCGGCGCAGGGGCAGGAGTCACGGCGGATCCTCGACGCCGAACTCGACTGGCTGGACGACAGCCTGGCAGATGGCCGGCAGTATCTGGCCGGAGAACAGTTCTCCCGTGCGGACCTGACCGCCGCCAGCCTGCTGGCACCGCTCGTTCTGCCGCCCGAACATCCGGCCTACGCCAGCCTGGTATTGCCGCCGAGGCTGTCGGCGGAAATGGAACACTGGCGGGACCGCCCGTCGCTCGGCTGGGTGCGCCGGATCTACGCGAGTCACCGGCGGGCTGCATGACCGGGCGGCGCGGCCGACGGCTAGTGCGAGAGCGCCCCCGGCCTGGGCAGGTCGGCGGCCAGCAGGGATTCGAGCCGCCGGCCTTCCCTGCGCAGCCGCTCGAGCGTCCGCTTCAGCTGTTCGACGACGGCCGGCTGCTGCACGGCCCAGTGTTCGAAGTCGGCAAAGGCTTCCTCGAGCGCCCGCGCGCCGAAGACCGCGCAGGCGCCCTTGTTGCGGTGTCCGATCTCCCGGCAGCGTTCGAAGTCGGCGCTATCGACCGCGCTCGCGGCGGCGTCGAGCGTGCGCCAGTGATCCTCCACAAAAGCACGCATCATGTTGCAACGCAGGTCGAAATCGCCGCCGGCGAGCAGGTCCAGCGCAGCGGTATCCAGCACCTCCGATGCGGGCTCTTCGTCGTGCGGCTCTGTCGCCGGCGGTGACGAGATATCCGGCCAGTACTTGCGGAGAACCGCGGCGAGGTCGTCGAGCCTCATCGGCTTCGTCAGCACGTCGTTCATGCCGGCGAGCCGGCACTGGCGATCGACATCGGGCAACGCGTGGGCCGTGCAGGCAATGATAGGGACGTCGCGGAGGGGCTGGTCGCTCGCACGAATCGCCCGTGCCAGCTCGAATCCGTCCATGTGCGGCATCTCGCAGTCCGTTACGACGATGTCGAAGCGCTTTTGCCGCAATTTCGAGAGAGCGCCCACGCCGTCGCTCGCGGTGTCCGCGGCCGCGCCGAGCTGCTCGATCTGCCTGACCTGCAGCAGGCGATTTACCGGGTGATCGTCGACCACGAGCACCTGCACCTGCCGCTTGTCGTCTCCGGGCCGGTTGTCGTCGCGGTTCAACAGCGCCATGATCGACGTGCTCCCGCTGCGGCCCTCGTCACGGTCGCTGCCTTGCGGCCGCCCGGCGATCCTCACCGGCAGTTCCAGCGTGGCTACGGTGCCTTCCCCCGGGGAGCTCTCGAGGTCGACGGTGCCGCCGAGCTGCTCGGCGAGGCCGCTCGAGATCGCCAGCCCGAGGCCGGTGCCGCCCGAGCTGCGGGCGATCTCTATCGAGCCCTGCTCGAACGGGCGGAACAGCCGCGACAGGGCCTCGGGCTCGATGCCGGTTCCGCTGTCCTCGACGGTGAAGGTAAGTCGGCAGGTCGCCTGTCCATCCGCTTCCGCGAAGCCATCCGCAGAGACTCGCAGCTCGATGCTGCCCTCGTCGGTGAACTTCACCGCGTTGCTGACGAAATTGCCGAGGATCTGCTGCAGCCTGAGCGCGTCCGTGCAGACCCACTCGGGTGCCCTCGGATCGACGTGCCCGATCATGCGCGTGCGCCGCGCCGTCGCGGCGGGAGTGTAGGTGGCGATGACCCGTTCGACGATCGTATACAGCGACGCCGGGGCCTCGACGATCTCGATGCGACCGGCCTCGATCTTCGCCATGTCGAGCAGGTCGTTGAGTAGTCCGAGCAGCGAACTCGCCGACTCCTGGGCCGTACGCAGGAGCGAGGCACGCGATCTGTCGAGGCCGCTGCGTTCGAGCAGCTCCATGGCTCCCAGGACGCCGTTCATCGGTGTGCGGATCTCGTGACTCACGGTCGCGAGAAAAGCGCTCTTGGCTCGCGACGCCGCCTCGGCCTCCTCCTTGGCGCGAGCGAGTTCGCGGTTCGCGAGCGTCAGGTCGCGCGTCCGTTCCTCGACCCGCTGCGCCAGGAGTTCACGCTGCGACTCGACCGCGGCGTTGGCGGCCTCGAGGTCCTCTGCGGCGAGGTGTAGCTGGCTTTGCTTGTCGGACAGGTCGATGCGCATGGTGTCCAGCGCCCTGGCGAGGACCGCGATCTCGTCATGGCCCTCGACCCGGATCGGAGTTCGCAGTTCGCCCTCGCCGATCCGGCGGCTGGCATCGGCGAGGCTCGAAATGCGGCCGAAGAGCGCGTTGCTCAGGAACATCCAGCAGGCGAAGCTCAGCGCGAGCACGGTCACGCCGATGATCAGCGCCTGGTTGATGGCGGCCGAGCGCTGCCCTGCCTCGGCCTGTGCGAGGTTGTAGGCGAGCAGCAGCGTCAGGTCGTCGGCCCGGCTGCCGACCGCCAGGGGTACGGATCCGCCCACGTGGTTGGAGTAATAGACGGAGTCCGGGCCCAGTCGTTTTGCCTGGGACCGGCTTTGCCGCGCCTCCTCGAGCAGCGACGCGAGCACCGGTTCCTCGGCGCTGTCGATGACGCGACCGGTCATGCGGGTCGTGGACGTGAACACCACTTCGTTTTCGCCGTTCACCAGGACGGCGAGTTCGAGCCCCCGCAACATCTGCAGCTTGTCGATCGCATCCCGCATTCGCGCCGGATTGTTGCGCCGCAGCCCGGCCTCCACGTCGGCGGCGGCGTGGTTGCCGATCGTCGTGATGAACTCGGAGACCAGCTTCTCCGTGGAAGCGTGCGACAGGCGCAGGCTCGTCAACGCGACCGCAACGGCGGCGGCGAGCCCAACGACGAGCAGCATCACCGGAACCACGTAGCGCAGCGGGTACTTCATCTCAACAGGATTCCGCGTCCGCTGCCGGAGTGTGCTGCGTCTCGTCGTCATCGGCCGACGGCAGTACGCTGCTGGTCAACAGGATGCCGAGATCGGTCTTCGCGGCGTCCGAGAAGGCCTGCACCGACGAGACGAAACTCTCGATAGTCGCCCGGAACGCGGCGTTGTCCGCCCCGAGAACTTCGTGGTTCGCATCGAGCGAAAAAAGCTTCACGTTGTCGAAAGTGGCGAGGAATTCGTCCGGCTGCATCGCAAAGCGCGGTGCGAGGCGCGCCGCGCAGGCATGCGGATCGTCGAGGAACGTCCGGACGGCGAGGAACCAGGACCGGGCGAAGCGGCGAAAATCCTCGGGGCGCAGGTCAATCTGCGACTGTCGCGCGACGAATACGTCGATTATCTCTCCGGGGAACTGCGCGCTGCTGAAGATCTGCTGCCCGCCTGCCGCAAGCAGCTTGGAGCGCATCGGATCGTAGGTGATCATCAGGTCGACGTCTCCGCGGCGGAAAGCCTCGAGGTGGTCCGCGATATCGATGTAGGAGATGACGACGTCGTCGACCGTCAGCCCGGCTTCCTCCAGCAAGCGAGTCAGGACGTGCGCAGCCAGCAGGCCTGACTGCATGCCCACGCGTCGGCCGGAAATTTCTCCGAGGTCTTCGAGTGGCTCCCGGCTGACGACGGCGTCGCCGCCTACGGACTCGTCGATGACGACTATGACGCGGTGGTCGTCGTCGCGGCCGGCGATCTCGACGACGACCTCCAGGCTGAGCGCGACGATGTCCACACCACCCGCGACATATGCCCGTACGGCTTCCGCCGGTGAACGGAACTCGACGATCTCGATGACGTCGTCGGGATTGAAGTCGAGCTGCTCCGCGAGGCGAAGGATCTCGTACGGCGGCCATTCGAGCAGGCCGACGCGCAGCGGCGGCTGCGGTGGCGTACAGGCAGCGAGCAACGACGCGAGCAACACGACGACGATGGCCCTCATACACTGCTCCCTTGCCGCTTTGCGCCGAGCCGGCGCGCCGCGATCCCGGCTGCATTCGTGTCAGCCTTGCCGGTCCTTGCGAAAATCTCCCTCGTGACCGCGGCCGCCTGCATCTCGAACTGCGCAAGCAGCTGCCTTGCCAGCGCCTGGTCCTCGGCACGCGCGGCATTCTCGAGTTCGGCACAGAGGTCGCCCAGCCTGGTCGCGCCGATAGCGCGTGCAGCTCCCTTCTGCTGATGGGCATGAGCTACCAGCCGGCGGCTGTCGCCGTCGGCGACCGCGGCCGCGAGCTCGACGATCTGGTCGGCCGTGGCGTCGAGGTATTCATGCAGGAACTCGCGCTGCAGCGCCGGGTCGTCGCCGATGACGCTGGTCAGAATCTCGGTATCGAGGGCAGGGGAGGACTGGCTTGCGGCGACCGCTGCGCGGACGTAGCTGCTGTGATCCTCGGGGCGCACCGCGGGCGCCCATTTCTCGAGCGCCGCGCTCAGGACGGCAAGCTGCAGCGGCTTGGTCAGGAACGCATCGACACCGGCACGCTCCGCACGCTCGGCCTCACCGCGCAGCGCGTTGGCGGTCAGTGCAATGATCGGCAGGCGCGAGCCGCATGGCTCGGCGGCGCGGATGCGCCGTGTCAGCTCGTAGCCGTCCATCTCCGGCATGTGCAGGTCGGTCAGCAGCAGCGAATAGTCGCCCTTGCGCCACATTTCCAGCGCCTCCGAACCGTTGCCGGCCAGTTCCCCGGCGTAGCCGAGCAGCGCGAGCTGCCGCAGGATGACTTTCTGGTTGATCGGATCGTCTTCCGCGACCAGGATCAGCCGGCCGTCCGTGCGTGCCTGGGAGACCGTGGGCGCAACGAGCTGGCCCCGTACCAGTTCGTCTTCGGCTGCGCGCGCCGTCTCCGGCGACGCGCGACCGGCCGCGACGGCGACAGCGCGAAGGAAGTCGCGACGCCTGATGGCGCTCGCCTGCATCGCCACGATGTGGGGGGCGACGATGCGGGCAGTCACCCGCAGGCCGCGGGTAATCAGCAGGTTGACCTGATCGTTCCGGTCGGCGCAGGCATCGACGAGCACCTCGTCGGACGGCGCATTCACGGCGAGTTGCTGCACGAAGACGACAAGCTCCCCGGACGCCGGGACCGGCTCCGGCAGTTCGTCGGCTTGCCTGCAGCGTGTAACCCTGGCGCCGGCGCTGTCCAGGTAGGCCGCGAGTGCCGCCGCGTCGCATTCGTCGTCCTCCAGCAGCACGATATGGACGTCGCGGAGATCGAACTCCGGCGGCAGCGCATTGCCGCCGGCCGCGGTGAGCGGCAGGCGCACGACGAAATCCGAGCCATTGCCCGGCTCGCTGCTGACATCGATGCTGCCCTTCATCAGGTCGACGAGGCGCTTGGTGATGGCCAGGCCGAGACCGGTGCCGCCGAAGCGGCGCGTCGTCGATACCTCGGCCTGCGTGAAGGAATCGAACAGCCTCGGCAGCTCGCCGGAGTCGATGCCGACGCCGTTGTCGACAATGCGAAAGGCGATTTCGAGAGGCGCGTCGGACACGCGTTCGACCGTTACCTGTACCCGCCCTCGGATTCCGTCACGGCCGCCCGAAAACTTGATCGCGTTTCCAATCAGGTTGTAGAGGAGCTGGCGCAGGCGTGTCGGATCGGAAAGGACCGAATCCGGCAGTCCCGGGTCCACGAAAAGACGCAGATCGACGCCGTTGGAGAGCGCCTCGGGCGTCAGCGAGTCGCAGACGGTTTCGACGACGTCGGCGATCGACAGCGGCGTGAATTCCAGCTCGAGCCGCCCGGCCTCGACCTTGGAAAAATCGAGGATGTCGTCGATGAGCCTGAGGAGCGCGAATGACGAGTCGCGGATCGTGCGTACCGCGTCCTCCTGGTCATCGGCGAGCGAGCTTTGGGACAGCACGTCCGCCATGCCTAGGATGCCGTTCATCGGCGTGCGGATCTCGTGGCTCATCACCGCGAGGAACGTGGACTTGGCGCGGGACGCGGCTTCCGCGGCTTCCTTCGCGGACTCGAGCGCGGCGTTCGCCGCCGTGAGTGCGGCCGTGCGTTCGGCGACGCGTTGCGCCAGTGACGCGCGTTCTCTCTCGACCGTTGCATTGGCGGCCTTCAGTTCTTCCGCCGCCCGCTCGAGCTTCTTCAGCGACTGCCGGCGCAGCGTCACGTCGTGCATGACGACCACGGCACCGCGCTTCTCGCCATCGGCGTCGAGCAGCGGCGCGCCCGAAGCCAGGACGATCCGCGGCGGATGGCCCTTGCGCACGATGCTCATTTCCACGCCCTTGACGCGTTCTCCGCGGAACGCCCGCATCAGCGGAATGTTCTCGGTGGCAAGCGGCGTCTCGCCGTCGCCCTCGCAGAGATTGTAGTACTCGGACCACTGCGTTGGCGGTATCTCCCTCGGATCTGCGCCGTGCCATTCGCGTGCGGCCTTGTTGAACAGCATCAGCCTGCCGTCCGCGTCGCAGGCGACGACGCCCTCGGTCAGGTTCTCGAGCAGCAGGCGGTTGATTTCCTGCTGGCGGTGCAGTTCCGCTTCGGCGGCCTTGCGCCACGAGATGTCCTCCACGAGCGCGACGGCGTAATCCACTGCACCGTTCTTGTTGCGCACCGTCGAGAGAGTTACGTTGCACCAGACGGTGCTGCCGTCCTTGCGGATGTAGCGCTTCTCGATGCCGTAGCTCGGTATCTCGCCGGCGAACATGCGTGCGCGTTCCGCTTGCCCGAGGTCGACGTCGTCAGGGTGAGACAGCGTGTCGGCGTCCATGTCGCGCAGTTCGCGCTCGCTGTAGCCGCAGATGCGCGTGATGCTCGGATTCGCGCGGATGAACTTGCCATTCGGCGCGACGTGCAGGATGCCGAGCGCCGCCGTTTCGAAGGTCGCGCGGAACTTCTCCTGGCTTTCCTCCAGCTTGCGGGTCTCGCGGTCCTTGCCGATCGCGATCGCCGCGGTCTGCGTCAGCGTCTCGACCAGTTCGCCCTCGAGCGCTCGCGGCTTGCGCTGCTCGGCGTAGTACATGACGAACGCGCCGAGGATGTCGCCCGCCGCATCGAGGATCGGCGTCGACCAGCAGGCCTCCACTTCGTGCTCGACGGCGACGTCGCGCAGGCTGGCCCAGCGCGGATCGGTGGCAATGTCGGTTACGATGACGGCATCGCAACAGTCCGCGATGGCCGCGAAGAAGCCGCTGCCGGAGGCAGTCGATTCGTCCACGGCTTCCGTGAACCCGTGGGCGAGGCTCGGAGCGGCGGCGTGCCGCAGCTCCCGGCGGCGGGAATCGCCGAGCAGGATGGAACAGCGGACACCGGGCGCGGCCGATTCGGCGAGGCGCGCGAGCGTATCGAGCGACTCCTCGACCGACGCTCCCGAGGTGATAGCTTCGAGCACGCTCTTCTGTCCTTCGAGGAGCGCATTCGCGCGGTTGCGCTCGGTCACGTCGTTGGCCAGCACCAGGCGGACCGGCCGGCCGTGCGCCTGCAGGTCGTGGGACGTGATCTCGACCGTGATCCTGCTGCCGTCCTTCTTGCGATGCACGACCTCGAAAGCCGGCATGTTGCCGGACCGCTTGCGCTTCAAGCGCTTATCGAGAATCGGCAGCTGGTCTGCGGGACGGATGTCGCGCAGCGTCATCGCGAGGAATTCCTCGCGGCTGTAGCCGTAATGCGCGATCGCTGCTTCGTTGACCGACGTGAAGGCCAGTGTTTCGTTGTCGTAGGTCCACATCGGCACCGGGTTGCGGTCGAACAGCTCGCGGTAGCGGCTTTCGCTCGCCTCACGCAGCGTACTCTCGGCGCGAGCCTCGCTGATGTCGTCGACGACCTCGACGCGATACACCGGCTCGCCGTCCGCATCGCGGACCAGCGAGCCCGTTACGCGCACCCAGATATGCCGGCCATCGGCGCGCAGGTAGCGTTTCTCCAGCTCGTAGGTGTCGATCTCGCCGCCCATGAGCCTGGCGACCAGGCGCTGCTCGCGCGCCCGGTCGTCTGCATGCGTCCGCGAGAAGTGATTCTCCTCGACGAAGGCGTCCGGTTCGAAGCCGGTGATCTCGCACAGCTTCGGGTTGACCCGCAGCACGCGATTGTTCCGGTCAATATGGGCGATACCGACGGCAGCGACGTCGAAAATCGCGCGCAGTTCGCGCTCGCTGAAGACGAGATCGGCATTGCGCCGCTCGATCTCCGCCTCGAGATCCTGGTTGATCCGGCGAATGGCTTCCTGCGCCGCGTGCTCGTCGGAGACGTCGCGGGTCACGCACAGCAGGTTCCGCGGCCGTCCGTCCGAATCGAGGATGGGGCTGACGACGACGTCCCACCATTTCTGCTTTCCGTCGGCATCGAAAGTCTGGCCGGTGAAGCGCGCCGTGCCGCCCGCGGCCGCGCGCCTTACCGCCTCGACGGCTGCCGCGGCGTGCGCGTCGAGAGTCCAGAGGTTATCGAGGCGGCGGCCGCGCTGCGGCCCGCTGTCATCCCTGCCGGCCGCGGCGCCGTCGTCGTCGCCGAGCAGCGAGCAGCCCACGCCGTTGATGTCGAGCAGCTCGCCGGCCAGGCTCAAGACCATCATGCAGTCCCGGCTGCTCTCGACGATGCTGCGGTTGTATTGCTCGCTGTTACGCAGCGCGATCTCGATGTTCTTGCGGTCGGTGATGTCCTGCCAGCTGCCGAAGACGTGTCGCGGGCTGCCGTCGCCGCCGGTTTCGACGTCGACGTGCATCAGCAGGTGCCGGGTTTCTCCATCGGCGCGCTCGATGCGGAATTCGATCGGCGCCTTTCCCGACGCATCGCCGGCGGCTGCGGCACAGGAGAGGGCGCGCTCCACGTCGCCAGCGGACTGCGGATGGACGAAGCGGCGTATCCAGTTGCGGACCGGCAGGTGATAGCCGCCTTCGCTGCCCGCGTCGGTGCCGAGAATCTCGTAGCTGCGGTCGTCGAGAGTGATCTGTCCCGAGGCAACGTCGAGTTCCCAGCCGGCGATCCCGGCCAGTTCCTGTGCGCCGACCAGGCGGCGCCGGCTGTCCGCCAGCTCGCGGCTCCGGGCGATGACCTTGAGCCCGATGGCCCGGTCACGCACGGTGAAGGTCAGCGTCTGCACGGCGATCAGGAATGCGCCGATCAGCGCCGCGAGCAGGAAGGCCTGCGACTTTCCGCTTTGCCCGGGCTGCCAGTAGCTGCCGGTGGCCGCGACGTCGAAGCGCCACCGACGGTCGTGGAAATCGATCTCGCGCGACAAGAGCGGTGTGCCGTCCGCGGCAAGGGGATCGGCGTCCGGCCCGGTCAGTGCAGTCTGCACGTCTCCGGCGCCGATGTCGGCGATGCGGAAAGTCAGGCCCGCCCGGGTCTCTGCAATCAGCGCGCTGCTGACGGCTTCGGGATCGATGACGCCGCCCACGAAGCCGCGCAGGGTGCGGCGCCGCTCCTCGACGCTCAGCTCGGTGCCGTCCGTACCCGGGGCGTAGATCGGCACGATGAGCACCACCGACAGCCTGCCGGTCGTGTACCGGAGCACCGGTTCGCTGGCCGCCGGCATGCCCGTGTCCCTCGCGCGCTCGAGCGTCGCCCTCCTGACCGGCTCCGACGCGAGGTCGAATCCGAACGGACGCCTGCTCTCCGAGGGCGCGTCGAGGTAACGCAGCGGGAAGTATTCCGCCCGGCGCGCCGCCGTCCGGTAGTCACCGCCCTCGCCGCGCTCCAGGATGCGGTAGTCCGGCTGGCCCCCGGAACGCGCCTCCGCCTCGAAGCGCTCCCGCTCGGCGTCCGTGACCCGCGGGATCCAGGCGATCTCCCGGACGCCGTCGGACACGATGCGCGATGCGAATTCGTTGAACTCAGCCGCGGACACTGCTTCCTCGGTGGCGAAGTAGTGACCGGTAGCGAGGATCGCATTGGCCGCGTTTTGCAGCCGCGAGGCGGTCAGGTCGAAGGCGCGCTCGGCCTGCAGGCTCAGCGGTCGGCGGGCTTCCGCTTCCTCGGCGCTGTGGAACCAGTACACGCCCGGCACCAGGATGGCTATCGTGCCGAGGATCGGCAGCACGGTGGTCCAGTTGCGGCGCGGCCAGTAGCGCTGCCCGCCGGGCATGACCAGCAGCACGAGCGGTGCAAACAGCAGCATCCCGAGCGTGTCGCCGAACCACCAGAGGATCCACGTCGACGCGACCTCGCCTGCACCGATGTAGCCCTGCAGCGTGAGACCGGTGACGCCCCAGGTGGCCGCGATAACGCAGGAAACCGGCCCGGCGAGCAGCACGGTCCGCAGCACGGCGCCGTCGCGGGCAGGCATCAGCCCGGCGCGCTCGCGGCGCACGAACCAGGCGGCGCAGGCGGCCTGCAGCGTCGGCCCGATTGCATACGCCAGGCTCGTGACCAGCATGCCCGGTTCCAGCGGACCCGGCAGGTACTGCGACAGGCTGAAGGAAAAATGGCCGAGCAGCACACCGGGCCACAGCCGCGGTCCGCCCAGCAGCAGGCCGGCCAGCGCGATGCCGGCGGCCGGCCAGACCGGGGAGGCGGCCGCGGGCTGCATGCGGAGCAGGGCGTCGGCCTGTGCGGCCAGCCCGTAGGCGATCGCCAGCAGCAGGATCCTCGCGGGCAGGCTGTCGACGGCGGCCCAGGCGCGCCGGCCCGCTCGTGCCCGGGATGCAACCATCACCGCATCGACCTGCGGCACAGCGAGACGAACTGGGCGCCGTCCACCGGGCGCGAGATGAAGTATCCCTGGCCGATCTTGCAGCCGGCGGCCCTGAGCGCGTTCCACTCCGCCTGAGTCTCGATACCCTCGGCGACCGACAGTATCTCCAGTCGATGAGCCATATCGATGCTCGCCTCGACGATGGCGCGGGCTTCCTTCTTGTCGGTGATGCGGGCGACGAAGCTGCGGTCGATCTTCAGCTCGGTGAATGCGATGCGCGCGAGCTGCTGGATGCTGGAGAATCCCGTGCCGAAGTCGTCGATTGCGAGACCGAAGCCGCGCAGCCGCAGGCGTGCAAGGTTCTCGAGCGCGGGCGCGACGTCGGTCATCGCCGCCGATTCCGTGATCTCCAGGGTGACCCGCGACGCGTCGAGGCCGGCTGCGCGCACGGAGTCGCTGATGCGGTCGGCGAGATCGGTCCCCGGCAGGGACGCCAGCGACAGGTTGACGGACACGCCGAGATCGAGCCCCTGCTCGAGCCAGCTACGGCAGGCACGGGCAGCCTGGTCGAGCATCGTGAACGTCAGCTCGTCGAGGTTGCCGGACGTCTCGAGCTGCTCGATGAAGGCGAACGGCGCGATAATGCCGCGCTCCGGGTGCAGCCAGCGGGCGAGCGCCTCGGCGCCGATGATGCGGCCGCTGTCGAGATCCGCCTTCGGCTGGAAGAACGGCTCGAACTGACCGGCGGCTATGCCCTCGAGAATCTCCTCCAGCGGCAGGGCCGGTGAGGCCGACAGTTTCTGCGTCGTGCGCAACCGCTGGGCCGCGGCCTCGCGTGCCAGCAGCGCGCTGACGCCGCCGCGCGTCGCCGGCTTCTGGATGACGCCGAGCAGGCGGACCCCGTAGGCCTGCGACATGATCTGCACCGAGTTGATGACGTTGCTGTCGTGCGCGCTGGTAATGATCACCGCGGACTGCGAATTCCGGTTGCCGAGATGGCGCAGGAACTCCATGCCGTCCATCGTCGGCATGTCGAGATCGCAGAGAATCAGGTCGATCTCGAAGCCGGCCTGCGTGAGTATGCACAGCGCTTCCGCGCCGTCGCCGGCCTCCAGCACCTCGGCGGCCCCGAGCGAGTGCACCAGGTGGGCGAGCGCACGGCGCTGGAAATCGTGGTCCTCCACGATCATGACCCGCAGGCCCGCGGCCGCGAACGACTCGTTGCCGCGCGTTGCAGGGCAGCCGCCCGCGGAACCCTCCTCGTCGGCCTGCTGTTGCTCCACTTTCACTGGGTCATGGCCTCGACGGCTGCGATTGCCCCCATGAATTCCGTGCCTTTCTCGAAAAAATCGTCAGCTCCCGCGTCCAGGCAGCGCCTGCGGACATCCGCGTCGCCCCAGGTCGTCAGGATCAGCACCCGCGGCCGCGGCTCGCGGCCACGCAGCGCTCGCAGCACGCGCAGGCCGGAGCCGTCCGGCATGCGCAGATCGAGCAGCACGACGTCCGGCTCGTGCCGTTCGATGGCCTCGAGCGTCGTCGCGCAGTCGTTGGATTCCAGGATCCTGTCTATGCCGTCCAGCCGCGACAGCAGCGAAACGATGCGCTGGCGCAGCAGTTCGGCGTCGTCGGCAACGAGAACTGTCAGCAAGTCGGCCGCCCGATGAATCTCCCGTGGGAGGCGAAAGAGTACTGGTTACCGCGTGCGGCCGTTATCAGGAAG
>JBFJUJ010000027.1:0-18191 GCA_041624755.1 Woeseia sp.
CCGACATCGTTGAAGATGCCGGTGACCGGTGGCGGCCGGTAGTTCGCGCCATACCTGGCACGAAGCAGGAACACTGCCATCTGCGCGCGGGTGACATTGGCGGCAGGGCAATAGTTGCCGCCCCCGCAGCCGCCGGTGATGCCGTCGGCGGCGAGCTGCTCGATGAATGCGGCGGCGAAATCGCCGGCGGCCACGTCGGCGAAGCGAGTACCGGTCGCCGGCGGCGGCACGAAGTTGCTGCCACGAATGCCGCGTTCGAGAAAGACGGCCATCTGCGCGCGGGTTACCGGGTTCTCCGGGCAGAAGGCGCCGCCGCCGCAACCCCCGGTCAGTCCGGATTGCGCGAGGGACTCGATGAAGCGGTAGGCCCAGTAGGTCGGCGGCGTATCGCCGAAGCGCCCCCGTGGGAACTCCTCCTCGACGTCCGGCAGGCCATCATTGTCGTCGTCGGCATCGCCGTTGTCGCCGATGCCGTCGCCGTCCGAGTCGACCCACTCGGTCGGGTCGAGCGGGAAGGCGTCGTCGGCGTCCGGCACGCCGTCGTTGTCGTTGTCGTCGTCGCAGACGTCGCCTTTGCCGTCCCCGTCGACGTCGTCCTGGGACTGGTTTGCAACACCCGGGCAGTTGTCGTTCGCCGAGTCGAGCCCGTCGCCGTCGAAGTCGACGTTCGTCGACGTCAGTTCGTACCCGAATACGCCGCCCTGGAACAGGACATCCTGCCGTACCGGCCCGACGTAGCGGGTCAGCCACGCCGTGTCGGTTTCCGTCTCGTCCACCGGCGTGCCGAGTATCATGCCGCTCAGGGTCACGGTCAGTTCGGCCTTGACGGCGTCGAAGCGGCCGGCAGGCGTTTCGGTCGTATCGAAGCCGAGCACGCGTGAATTCGAAACGTAGTCGAGGGTGAAGGTGCCGAGCCCCGAGATGGCGAAGGAGACGGTGCCGTCGCCGGCCGTCTCGTTGCCGATGGACTCGGTCGCGTTCGCGATCAGCAACGGCGGGCTGTAGGTGATCGTGTCGCCGCCGGACACCTGCCGGTGCAGCCTTATGCCGTTCGCGTCGTTCGTGTAATAGCTGACCGAGGTCTCGAAAGGCTCGATGGATTCGACCGCTCTTGTCGCCACGCCGTTGACGACGAACGTGCCCGGCAACACGGTCGACGTCACGGTCGCGGACGGATTGCCCGTTTCCCGGTAGGTCCAGCGGTAGCCGGTCTGCAGCGGGAAGAAGGGCCCGGCATCGAGCGTCGGTGCGGGAATGGCGCCTTCGAAGGCGCCGATGTCGCAACGGGGGCCGGCGGGGCGCGCGTTGCCGCGCTGGTCCGCAGCGATCGGCAACGCGTCGTTGTCGCGGCAGCCTGCCGGGTTGCCGCCGTTGACGGCGGCGCTGGTATCGAACAGCGCGTGCGTGCGCGTGCGGCCGCCGTTGTTGCGAAGCTCGTCGATCGCCGGGATGGCGCCGAGCAGGTCGCCGCTGCCGACATTCAGCTCGCAGCCGTCGGCTTTGCCGACGAGGTTGTACCCGGCGGAGACGATCGCGGTCTGGCCGTCGTCGCAGTCCGGGCTCGACGGCGCGCGATTCTCGCCGATGAGCGAATTCCTGAGGACGATCGACGTCAGGAAGTTGTTGCAGATGCCGCCGCAGCTACTGTCGGCTGCGTTGCGCGCGACCGTGACGTTGTTCAGGAAGGCCGCGGCGCCCTGGTCCTGCTGGTAGAGGCCGCCGCCGCGGCTCGTGGCCGTATTGCCGCTGATCGTCGAGTTCGTCAGGAACGCATTACCGCTGTTGTGGACGCCGGCGCCGGTGCGGGCGCTGTTGCCGCTCACTTCGCTGTCGACCAGGCGCAGCGTGCTGGCGAAGAAGTTCTCGATGCCGCCGCCGACCGCCGTCTGGCCGCCGACGTTGCCGGTGATCCGCGAGCGCAGGATCGTCAGATCCGCGTTGCTCGCGTTCTTGATGCCGGCGCCGCCGGCGCCGCTGAAGCTGCCGCTCACTTCGCTGTCTGCGAGCAGGAGCGTGCCGCCGTTGTTGAGGATGCCGCCGCCGCCGAGCGCGCTGTTGTTCGAGATGACGCTGTTCGAGATCGTGACCGTGGCGCCCTCGATGCGGATGCCGCCGCCGTCGACTGACGAGATGCCGTTCGTGACGACGAAGCGATCCATCTCGACGGTAATCGCCCCGGCGATGAACACGCCGCGGCGGGATTCCTCGCCGTCGAGCGTGGTGTAGCTCGTCTGCGCGCTGAAGGCGGAATTCCAGCCGCCAGAGAGCACGACGCTTGCGGCGATCTGCAGCACCTCGTCGGCCAACCCGTCGCCGGTGAATTCACCGTACCTGACGCGGATGGTATCGCCGGCAGCGAAGCCCGGGTCGCCGAGCACGCGACCGATCGTCGCGCAGGCGCCGCCGACGCTCAGGCAGTCAGCGGCATCCGAGCCGCCGGGCGCCACGTACCACGGGCCGGCTGCGAGCCCCGGCAACGGAAACAGGGCAAGCGCGGCAATCGCCGCCAGCATTGCCCCATGTGGCAGCGCGGTGTTCCTGCGGGCGTTCAGGAATAAGCACATCGGACAGGCCATCGCGGTGAGGAATGGAATCCGGTCGACACGCGACCCGGAAGCTCGTCTGCGGGCAGCCGGGACCGCACGAGCCGGCATCGATGCATTAGAGAACATAAGCGAGGTCGGCTCCACCGCACATAGGTAGTTTCCGCGGCGTACGGCTGTTCGGGATATTCGTATATGGCTTGTCGAATCGCGCCACGTATAATCACAGGCATCTCTACGCTGCATCCGGCGGAAGCGGTATGGGTAAGCGCCAGGTGTCCGGCCGGCGGCTGCAGGACACAACTTGAGCCGCGTCGGCCAGTCGGCCATCGAACGGCTGTTGCCGGGCTCCGAATCGCGGCGGCAGCTCGTCTACGAAGTCGTGAGCGGCTCGAGCGGTCTCGCCCTGGCGCTGTTCATGTGGGGTCACATGGTACTCGTCGGCTCGATACTCACCGGCGAGCGCGGCTTCGACTGGCTCGCGACCTTTCTCGAGGACTACTACATCGCGCAGCCGACGGTCGTCGTGGTCCTCGTGCTGTTCCTGCTGCATGCGGTGCTTGCCAGCCGCAAGATTCCAGCCCAGCTCCGCGAGCGGCGCCGAATCGCGCGACTCGGCCGTGCCCTCGGGCGCTCCGGCAAGGGGCTGCCAGCCGGGGCCAACCCGGCCTCCGCGTTCCGCCCGCACGTGGAATCGATCCTGTGGATCTGGCAGGTGCGCACCGGGATGATCGTGCTCGTCTTCGGCAGTTTCCACGTCATCCTGCTCGGGCTCGACGTGTTGACGCCGCTGTTCGGCGAACGCAGCGGTATCGAGGCCGCGACCAGCGTAGCCCGGGTCCGTGGAGGCCTGTGGCCCGTGTACGCGATACTGCTGCTGGCGGTCGAGTTCCACGCGAGCGTCGGGCTGTACCGCCTCGCGGTCAAGTGGGGCGCCGGCAGCCTGCTGTCGCGCCGCGCGCTGCACGCGATCGAACGCGTCCTGCTGTGGTTCTTCCTCGGCCTGGGTGCCGTCGTGCTGCTGGTACTCGCGGGTATCCTGACGCCGCCGCTTGCCTTCCTGTTGCCGGGTCCCGGGCCATGAGCACGGAGCTCGTAACGACCGACGTGCTCGTCATCGGTGGCGGCCTCGCCGGCGAGCGCTCTGCGATCGAGGCGGCCGCCGCCGGCCACGACGTGCTGATCCTGTCGATCGTGCCGCCGCGGCGCAGCCACAGCTGCGCGGCGCAGGGCGGCATGCAGGCCGCGCTCGGCAACTGCGTCAAGGCCGAGGGGGACAACCCGACGGTGCACTTCCTTGATACGGTGCGCGGCTCCGACTGGGGCGCCGACCAGGAGGTCGCGAGGATCTTCGCCGAGGAGGCGCCGATCGCCGTGCGCGAACTCGCGCACTGGGGCGTGCCGTGGACGCGGGTTCGCGCCGGCCGCAACGTGTATCACATCAAGGGCGAGCGCGTGGAGATCGACGAACGCGCCGAGAACGCCGGCCTGATGATGCACCGCGACTTCGGCGGCACGGCAAAGTGGCGCACCTGCTACGCGGCGGCCGGCACCGGCCACGCGGCGCTGTATGCCGTCGACAGCGAGGTCGTGCGCCTCGGCATAACGGTCCGCGACCGTGCCGAGGCCGTTGAGCTCATCCACGACGGCGGCCGCTGCTTTGGTGCCGTCGTCCGCTGCCTGCGCAGCGGCCGGCACTACCCGGTCGTCGCGAAAGCGACCGTCATCGCGACCGGCGGCTACGGTCGCGTGTACGGCCAGTACACGACGAACGCGACGATCAACGAGGGCACGGGCGCTGCCATCGCGCTCGCGACCGGCGTCGTGCCGCTCGGCAACATGGAGGCCGTGCAGTTCCACCCGACGGCGCTGGCACCGAGCGGCATACTCATCACCGAGGGCTGCCGCGGCGACGGCGGCTACCTGCTCGACGCCAACCTGGAACGCTTCATGGTCGAGGCAGAGCCGGAGAAGCAGGAACTGGCGAGCCGCGACGTCGTGTCGCGGCACATGGGCCGCCAGATGCGCGAGGGCAAGGGCGTCGAGACGCCGTTCGGGCCGCACCTGTGGCTCGACCTGCGCCACCTCGGCGAGAAGCACCTGACGACGAAGCTGCGCGAGGTCTGGGAGATCTGCCGCGACTTCGTCGGCCTGGATCCGACCCGCGACCTGATCCCGGTGCGGCCGACGCAGCACTACTCGATGGGCGGCATCCGCGTGAACAAGGACGGCGAGGCCTACAACCTGGCAGGCCTGTTCGCGGTCGGCGAGGCCGCCTGCTGGGACATGCACGGCTTCAACCGCCTCGGTGGCAACAGCCTCGCCGAGACGATCGTGGCCGGCCGCCTGGTCGGGCGTCACGTCGCGCGGGCGGCGGCGGCCGGAAGCCTGGACGTGTCGACCGGGCTCGCGTTCGCGGCGACGCGACGCGCCGAGCGGCGCGCCGCCGAATGGCTGGCGCGCAGCGGCAGCGGACCCGGCGTGTACGCGATTCGCGATTCGATGGCGGAAACGATGATGTCGAAGGTCGGCATCTTCCGCACGGGCGACGAACTCGAGCAGGCCGTCGCGACGCTCACGAAGCTGCTCGCCGACTGCGGTCGCGCGGTGCTGCGCTCGAAAGTGCCCGGCATGAATCCGGAGCTGACCTTCGCGCTGCGCCTTGAGGGCATGCTGAAGCTCGCGCTGGTGACCGCGCAGGGCGCGCTCGCGCGCACCGAGAGCCGCGGCGCGCACTATCGCAGCGATCACCCCGACCGCAACGACGCCGACTGGCTCAGCCGCACGCTGGTGCGCTGGCCCGACGGGGGCGACGCGCCCGTGTTCAGCTACGAACCGGTAGGGCTGCTGGATCTGCCGCCCGGGCACCGCGGCTATGGCAGGTCGGGGCACACGGAGATGCGCGCGACGGTGGAGGACTACAACGCCCGGGTCGCGGCTGCGCAGGAAGCCCATGGTCGGCTGGCGACCGTGGAGCCGGCGGGCAGCCGCCTGCGCTGGGGCGCCTGGGCGGAGGAAGCGTGAGCAATTACCGTGAGCAATCGCAGAACGTGAGCAGAAAGGAACCATGAGCAACGACAAAACCGGCACGGGCCGGCGGCTCACCTTCGAGATCTTCCGCTACAACCCGGCGGATCCGGATTCGGTGCCGCACATGCAGACCTTCGAGATCGACGAGATGCCCTACATGTCGCTGTTCATCGCGCTGAATCGCATCCGCGAACTCGACGATCCGAGCCTGCAGTTCGATTTCGCCTGCCGCTCGGCGATCTGCGGCTCCTGCGGCATGCTCGTCAATGGCCGGCCGGCGCTCGGCTGCCGCACGCTTACATCGGACCTGCCGGCGACCATCCGGCTGCACCCGCTGCCGGTGTTCGAGCTGATCGGCGACCTGTCGGTCGACACCGGGAGCTGGTTCCGCGAACTGGCCGAGAGCACCGAGGCCTGGGTGCACGCGAGGGAGGCCTTCGACCCTGCCGCGCGCGAGGAGCGCATGGACGACGACACGGCTGCCCGCATCTACGAGAGCGACCGCTGCATCGAGTGCGGCTGCTGCATCGCGGCCTGCGGCGTCGCCAACGTCGATGCGGGCTTCCGCGGACCGGCCGGCCTGAATCGCATCGCGAGGTTCATGATGGATCCGCGGGATACGCGCGGCGACGGCGACTGGTTCGAGGTGATCGCGAACGAGCAGGGCGTGTTCGGCTGTCTCGGGATGATGGCCTGCCACGACGTCTGCCCGAAGGAGCTGCCGCTGCTCGAGGTCTATGCCTACCTGCGGCGCAAGGCTCTCGCCGCCGCGCTGTCGGCGGCACCCTCGCGGAAGGCCCGCTAGTCGTGGGACAGCATCTCGAGCGCGCGCAGCACGTCGCGGCGACTGATCTGGCCGACGAGGCGGTTGTCCTTGACGACCGGGTAACGACGAAACCGTGACTCGAGAAAGCGCTCAGCCAGGTCGACGATGCTCATGTCGGCTTCCACGGTCTTCGGATTCGGCGTCATGAACTCCGACACCGGCCCGCCGTACTCGCCGTGGTAGCCGGCCGTCAGCGCGACCTTCAGGCAGTCGAGCTCGGACAGCATGCCGATCAGGTTGCCGTTGTCGTCGACGACCGGCGCTCCGGCGATGCGGTGCCGGACCAGCTCGTGGATCGCATCGAGGACGTCGGTGTCCGGGGAGAAGGTAACGAGCTTGCCGGTCATGTAGTCCTTGACCAGTGCGGATTTCAGGGGCATCGGGACTCCCGCGCGGGCTGCGCCCGCGATCGCTGTAGACTCATCCCTCCCGCTCCTCGCGACAGCGGCCGGAGCAGAGCTCGCAGCCGCCGCTGCCGACGCCGCCGCAGCTACCCTTGATCGGCGCGCGGCCGGCCATGACGCCGACGGCCATGGCCGCCACGGCGGCGGCGACGATCACGAAGCTCAGCAGGAAGGTCACTAACAGGCTCATTGCAGGTACCCGGACGACGCGAAGCGGGTCGAGCTTCGCGCCTCGATGGAATCGCCGGCGCGCACCAGGAAATACGCGGCGATGTCGCGCTGCTCGGCGAAGCGCAGGCCGTCCGCCGGTCCGAGCACAAAGAGCGCGGTGGCCATGGCGTCGGCGTAGGCGGCCCGGTCGGCGATGATCGTCACCGAGGCGGCGTCGTGAGTGACCGGGTAGCCGGTGCGCGGGTCCACCGTGTGCGAATAACGTCGGCCCTCGAATTCGAAATAGTTGCGGTAGTCGCCCGACGTCGCCAGGGCCGCGTCGGTCAGCGACACGATCGCCTGAACCACGCGTCCCGTGGAAACCGGTCGCTCGATGGCGATGCGCCACGGGCCGTTCTTCGCGTTGACACCGCCCAGTCGAACCTCGCCGCCGATCTCGACGAGGTAGTTGGCGATACCTTGCCCGGCGAGCAGCTCGGCCGCCCGGTCGACCGCGTAGCCCTTGGCATAGGCGGACAGGTCGACGTACAGGCCCGGCACGTCCTTCCTGAGCGCGGGCAGGTCGCAGTCGGCGTCGAGCCTCGTGAAGCCTACGCTCTGCATGATTTCTTCGATGCGCAGCGCCTCCGGCGGCCGCATGCTCTCCTCGCCGGGACCGAAGCCCCACAGGTTCACCAGCGGGCCCACGGTCACGTCGAACGCCCCCATCGTCTGCCGGCTGATCGCCTGCGCATCCTCGATCGCCACGCACAGCTCGGACGATGTCATCACCCAGTCGGTCGACGGGCTCGCATTGAATCGCGACAGGTCCGAGTCCGGTATCCACGTCGACATCGACTGCTCGATGCCCGCGAGCAGCTTGCCGAGCTCGGCGCGCAGCGTCTCGGCATCGAGTCCCGCCGGCGGCCCGGGCAGCCTGACGTTCCAGGTCGTGCCCATGCTGGCGCCGGTGAATTCGAGCTCCGCCAGGCGATCCTGGCCGCCGCTGCAGCCGAGGAGCAGGAGCGTGCCGAGCGCGGCGGCCGCGAGCGCGGTCTTCCTGGCGGATCCGATCGACGCAGGCATCGCCGCTAGCCGCCGAAATCGTCGAGCAAGATGTGGTCTCGCGTGACGCCCAGGTCGTCGAGCATTTTCAGGACCGCCGCGTTCATCATCGGCGGGCCGCACAGGTAGTACTCGCAGTCGTCCGGCGCCGGATGATCCTGCAGGTATTCCCTGTACAGGACCTGGTGGATGAAGCCGACGTAGCCGCCCCAGCGATCCTCGGGCAGCGGTTCGGACAGCGCAAGGTGCCAGTCGAAGTTGTCGTGCTCGGCGGCAAGCTTGTCGAACTCGTCCACGTAGAATGCTTCCCGCAGGCTGCGAGCGCCGTACCAGAAACTCATCTTTCGCTTCGTGTTGATCCGCTTGAGCTGGTCGAAGATATGCGCACGCATCGGCGCCATGCCGGCGCCGCCGCCGATGAATACCATCTCGTTCTCGGTGTCCTTCGCAAAGAACTCCCCGAAGGGCCCCGAGATCACGAGGCGGTCGCCGGGTTTCAGGCTGAAAATGTAGGACGAAACGATTCCGGGCGGCACTTTCGCGTCTGCGCCGGGCGGCGGCGTGGCGATGCGCACGTTTAGCTTGACGATGCCGCGCTCGAGCGGAAAGTTCGCCATCGAGTAGGCCCGCTCGGTGGTCTCTCGGCAGTGCGATTCGTAGCGCCACAGCCGGTAGCGATCCCACTCGGCGCGGAAACGCTCGTCGATGTCGAAATCCTTGTAGCGCAGATCGTGCGGCGGGCACTCCACCTGGATGTAGCCGCCGGCGCGGAAGTCCATCGCCTCGCCCTCGGGCAGCGCAAGGACGAGTTCCTTGATGAAGCTGGCGACGTTGCGGTTCGACGTCACCGTGCATTCTATCTTGCGGACGCCGAAGACCTCGTCCGGCACCTCGATGCGCATGTCCTGCTTGACCGCGACCTGGCAGGACAGGCGGTAATGTCGCGCGGCATCACGGCGATTGATCAGCGAGGTCTCTGTCGGCAGGATCGAGCCGCCGCCCGCGAGCACGCGCACGCGGCACTGCCCGCAGGTGCCGCCGCCGCCGCAGGCCGAAGCGACGAAGAGCCCGGAGTCGGCGAGGCCCTGCATCAGCTTGACCCCGGGCGGCATGTGCAGCTTGCGCTCGCCGTTGACGATCACCTCGATGTCGCCCGAGGCGACCAGCCGCGATCGCGCGGCGAGGATCACGACGACCAGCGCGCTCACGACCAGCGTGAACAGGCCGATGCCGAGGCCGATCTCGGTAAACATGACGCCGCCGTCGCTCAAAGCTGGATACCCGAGAAGCCCATGAACGCGAGCGACATGAGACCGGCGATGATGAACGTGATACCCAGCCCCTGGAGTCCGTCGGGCACGTCGCTGTAGCGCAGCTTCTCGCGGATGCCGGCCAGTGCGATCAGCGCCACGGCCCAGCCGAAGCCGCTGCCGACGCCGAACACGGCGCTCTCCGCGAAGGAGTACTTGCGCTCCACCATGAACAGCGTGCCGCCGAGGATCGCGCAGTTCACGGTGATCAGCGGCAGGAAGATGCCGAGCGCGTGGTACAGCTTCGGGAAGTGCTTGTCGAGCGTCATCTCGAGGATCTGCACGAGTGCGGCGATCACGCCGATGTAGCTGACGAGACCCAGGAAGCTCAGGTCGACGTCCGGCAGCCCGGCCCAGGCCAGCGCACCGTCCTTCAGCAGGTACTCGAAGATCAGGTAGTTGACCGGCACCGTGATCGCCTGCACGGCGATGACGGCCAGTCCCAGGCCGATCGCCGTCTCCACGCGCTTCGAGACCGCGAGGAAGGTGCACATGCCGAGGAAAAACGTCAGCGCGAGGTTCTCTACGAACGCGGCCTTGATGAACAGGTTGACGTAGGCGTCCATCAGATCACCTCGGTGCGATGCACTTCGTGGATCTGGTATTCGGGAGCCTCGACCTGCTTCGGCTTCGCCGTGCGTACGGCCCAGATGAGCAGGCCTATGATGAAGAATGCCGACGGCGGCAGCAGCATGAGCCCGTTCGCCTCGTACCAGCCGCCGTTCGCCGTCAGCGGCAGCACCGGGTAACCCAGCAGGCTTCCCGCGCCGAACAGCTCGCGAGTCGCGGCGACGACGACGAGTACCGCGCTGTAGCCGAGGCCGTTGCCCAGGCCGTCGAGGAAGCTCGGCACCACCGGGTTCTTCATCGCGAACGCCTCGGCGCGGCCGAGGATGATGCAGTTCGTGATGATCAGGCCGACGAACACGGAGAGCTGCTTGCTCGTCTCGTAGGCGTAGGCCTTGAGGAACTGGTCCACGACGATGACGAAGGACGCGATGATCGTCATCTGCACGATGATGCGGATATTGTTCGGTACGTAACTGCGGATGCTGCTGATCGCCGCGCCCGACAGCGAGGCGACGGTCGTCAGCGCCGCGCACATCAACAGCGCCGGCAAGAGCGACGTCGTTACCGCCAGCGCGGAGCAGATGCCGAGCACCTGCAGCGTGATCGGGTTGTTGTCGACCACGGGGTCGAGCAGGATCTTGCGGGCTTCAGTCATCGCTGTCTGCCTCGTCGCGGAATTGTTGCAGGTACGGCCCGAAGCCGTGCGGCCCGGTCCAGTAGCGCAGCAGGTTGCTGACGCCGCGCCCGGTCAGGGTCGCGCCGGACAGCCCGTCGACCTGGTGCACCGCCTTCGGGCCCGGCTGCACCTGGCCGCGCACGACCTCGATCGCCACGTCTCCGGACTCGTCGAAGATCTGCTTGCCGGCCCACTGGTCGCGCCAGTCGCTGCGGTCGACCTGGTCGCCGAGTCCGGGCGTCTCGGCGTGTTCGTAGAAACGCAGCCCCGAGACCGTGACGCCGTCCGGTTCCAGTGCAAGGTAGGCGTACATCGTCGACCACAGGCCGGCCCCGTAGACCGGCAGGATGATCTGCTCGAGCCTGCCGCCATCGCGCAGCAGGTAGACGGGCGCGTAGATGGCGCGCCGGTCCACGCCGGCGGCGCGGTACTCTTCCGGCACGGCGACGCTCAAATCCGGGTCCGTCGCGGCGGCGAGCGGGTCGAAGGTCCGCGGGTCGGGCGTGTCGACGTAATCGCCGCTCGCGAGCTCCACCAGCCGCACGTCGATCTGCCGGAACAGCTCGTCGACATTGGCGCCGGGCTCGTACAGGCCGGCCACCTCGAGGACGGTGCGCTGCCTGAAGATCCGCTCGTTTTCCTCCTGCTTCGGTTTGAGCATGACCGACGCACCCGCGACGAGTATCGAGCAGACGAGCGCAACGCCGATCGCGACCTTGAAGGTGTTCGCGATGCTGTCTCGGGAGAAATCCGCGTTCTCGCCGGACTCAGCCATAGCGTTTTTTCCTGCGCCTCACGTTGGCGCGTATCACGAAGTAGTCGATCAGCGGTGCGAACACGTTGCCGAACAGGATCGCTAGCATGATGCCTTCCGGGAAGGCCGGGTTGATGACCCGGATGATCCAGGTCATCAGTCCGACCACGAGCCCGAAGATGAAATGGCCGGCCATCGTGTCCGGCGAGGTGACCGGGTCTGTGGCCATGAACACGGCGCCGAACGCGAATCCGCCGAGCGCGATGTGCCAGTACCAGGACATGCCGAGCATCGGGTTGGCGCTGTCGACGCCGGCGAACAGCAGGGCCGGCACGATCAGCCCCAGGAAACAGCCGAGGATGATCCGCCACGACGCGATGCCGGCGTAGACCAGGAACGCGCCGCCGAGCAGGCAGGCGGCCGCCGAGGTCTCGCCGAGCGAGCCCTGGATCTGCCCCAGGAAGGCCTGCATCCAGGTGATGCCGTCGGCGACGACGCCCTCGACACCGTCGATAGCGGCGATGCCGAGCGCGGTCGCACCGCTGAAGCCGTCGACCGGCGTCCAGACGGAGTCGCCCGAAAGCTGCACCGGGTAAGCGAAGTACAGGAATGCCCGACCGAGGATCGCCGGGTTGACGAAGTTCTTGCCGGTGCCGCCGAAGAGCTCCTTGCCGATGACGACGCCGAAGCTGATACCGATTGCCACCTGCCATAGCGGGATCGTCGCCGGCAGGATCAGGGCGTAGAGCAGCGACGTGACGAGGAAACCCTCGTTGACCTCGTGATTGCGGACGGTTGCGAACAGCACTTCCCAGAAGCCGCCCGCCGCCATCGTCACGATGTAGATCGGCAGGAAGTAGAGTAAGCCGTGGACGAAATTGTCGTAGACGCTCGCCGGGTCGTAGCCGGCGCCCAGGAGGGCCAGCGCCGTGGCGCGCCAGCCGTCGATCGACTCGAGGCCGAGCGAGGCGAGCGCCGTGTTCGCCTGGAAGCCGGTGTTCCACATGCCTACTATCGCGGCGGGCGTTGCCGCGAAGACGACCATGATCATGACGCGCTTCAGGTCGAGGGCGTCGCGAACGTGCGGGGCGCCGCGCGTGACGTCGGACGGCGAATAAAGCGCCGTGTCGATCATCTCGAACACGGCGTTGTAGCGCTCGAAGCGTCCGCCGCGGGTGAACAGCGGTTCGAGTCGATCCAGCATGCCGCGCAGGCGACGCATCAGCCGTTCACCTCTATCTCGTCAAGGTTCATGCGCAGGAACGGCCCGTACTCGTACTTGCCGTTGCAGACGAAAGTACACAGCGCGAGGTCTTCCTCGTCCAGTTCCAGGCAGCCGAGCGTCCGCGCCCGGTCGGTATCCTCGACCAGCAGGGCCTTCAGGAGCGGCGTCGGCAGGATGTCGAGCGGCATGATCTTCTCGAAGCTGCCGATCGGCACCATGGCGCGCGGGCTGCCGTTCTGGGTCGTCGTCATGGCGAAGCCGTCGCGCTGCGCGATGTGCGCAGCGTAGGAGCGCGTCGCCGAGTACTTGCCCATGCCGGGCCGCATGAAGGCGAGAAATTCGCGCTCGCCGCCTTCACCGAGCACGCTGACCTGGTTGTGATAGCGGCCGAGAAAGGCCAGCGGTCCCGCCGCGCGGTGCCCGCCGAGTACGGAGCCGCTGATGATGCGCAGCCGTCCGGGCACGGTCTCGCCGCGCAGCAGGTCGGCCACGCTGGCACCGGCGCGCGTGCGCAGCAGGCGCGGCTCGCGGGCCGACGGCCCCGCGATCGAGATGATGCGCTCCACCGGCAGGGAGCCGGTCTGGAACAGCCGGCCGATCGCGATGACGTCCTGGTAGCCGACGTGCCACACAACCCTGCTCTCGCTGACCGGCTCGAGGAAGTGGATGTGCGTGCCGGCGAGTCCGGCCGGGTGCGGGCCCGAGAACTCGGCGTGGCGGAACTGCGTGCCCTCGGGGCAGTCGATCCCGGAGTCCCGCGCCGTGCACAGGTACACCGGACCGTCGGTCAGGCGGCTTACGACGTCGAGACCCGCAGCGAAATCTTCGCTCGCGGCGGCGATGATCGCGGCCGGATCGGCGGCCAGTGGATTGGTGTCGATCGCGGTGACGAAGATTGCCGCGGGCTGCCCGTCCGGCGCCGGGACCTTGCTGAACGGCCTGGTCCGGAAGGCCGGCCAGAGGCCGGCGACACGCAGGTTCTCGCGCACCACGCCGGCTTCCAGCTGCGGCAGCCGGCCGCGGTCGAACGCCGGGAATTCCTCGGCTGCGTCGCCGTCGAGGTCGATCACCACCGAGAGCAGCGCACGCCGCGCGCCGCGGTTGATCGCCGCCACCACGCCCGCGCCGGGTGCCGTGAACGGCACCTCGGGATTGCGCTTGTCGATGAACAGGGCCTGCCCGAGTCGAACCCGGTCACCGACGTCGACCGCCATGCGCGCTCGCAGGCCGTGGACGTCCGTGCCCAGGAGCGCTACCGACCGTACGGGCGGCGCATCGTCGATGGACTGCTGCGGCTGCCCCTTCAGGGGTATGTCGAGGCCTTTCTTGATACGGATATGCATGGAAGTCGTCCGCGGCTGGCGATCCTCATACGCCGATCAGCGCATCAGCCACCGAGGAGTGCGGCGTACAGGACGGCGCCCGTCAGCCACAGCGAGCCCAGGGTATGGATGGCGAGCGTCGTCTCGATGGCGCGGGTCATGCCTTCGCGGTCGCCGATTCCGCGGCGGATCGGGCCGGCTGCGCGCGCGGCGAGCAGCAGCAATGCGAGTGGCCCGGCCGGTGCCAAAAGCGGCAGCGCGCCGCCGATCGTGAGCCACAGCGCGGCGCCGGCCGCCAGCAGGTTGCCGACCAGGTAGATCGCCGCCGTGCTGCCTAGCCCGAAGCGCACCGGCAGCGTGCGTTTCCCGGTGGCGCCGTCGGGGCGGATGTCGGGCACCTCGTTGATCAGCAGGATGTTCGCCACCCAGGCGCTGATCGGCAGCGAAAATACCAGGGCATCGAATCCGAAGGAGCCGCTCTGCAGCCACGCCGCCCCGGTCACCGGCAGCACCCCGAAGCCGACGCCGACGGCGATCTCGCCGAGGCCGAGCGAGCTGAGCCGCAGCGGGCCGAGCGAGTAGAGCACCGCGAGCGCTACGCCCGCGAGGCCGAGCCACAGCACCGTCAGGCCCTTGATCAGCAGCAGGAGCAGGCCGGCTATGGCCGCGACGGCGAGCAGGCTGATGCCGAGTCGCGCCATGCCCGACGGCGACATGATACCGGTCTGTATGAAGCGCGAGCCGCCCGTGTAGGGATAGATCCGGTCCTCGTTCATACCGTCCGTGCCGCCCGTATGGTCGCCGACGTCGTTCAGCACGTTGGCGCCGGCATGCACGCAGACCGTCGCGAGCAGCGCCAGCAGGAATACGCCCGCGTCGAAGCTGCCGGCGACCGCCACGCCCCAGGCGGTGCCGGCGACGACCGGCAGCACGGAAGCGGGGAAGAACTTGGGGCGCGTGGCGTCGAAGAGACGTCTGGCGACTCGTGCGGACGCATTCCCCGAGTAAATCTCGCGCGACGGATCCGCGGCTCGCGTGTTGTCGATCGACAATCCAATTCCCCTTGTCCGGAAGCGCCGGGCGGCGCTCGTCCGGGATGGCGTTCACTTGTTACACCGAAACCGGGCCTGCTTGCAAATCAACCTTGCGGCGGTGCGATCGAGACGACGCGCAGGCCGGTGGCCACAGGTGACCACGAGCGGGGGCCGGCAGCAATAGGTATTTCTCCGGGCTGACGCGCGGACTCGCACGGTGCGCGGGTCGCTGCGGCGCGCAACCGCCAGCGACGAGCGCCCGGCGGCGCGGGGCCTCAGGCTGCGATGTGAACCGGCTGGCGTCGGGCGCCCCAGGAGCCCGGCGCCTTCTCGAATACGCCGGCGACGGGCGTGCCGCAGTTCCGGCAGGTCGCCTGCGACCCCTGCAGGTCGATCGTCCAGGTAGACAGCTCGTACCAGTCGCGGCCGACGAGCACGGCGCCGCAGTCGCGGCACCAGGTGCTGGCGCCCGCGAAGTCGTGGACATTGCCGGTATACACGTAGTGCATGCCGTTGGCGATGGCGATGTCTCGCGAGCGCGTCAGCGTGCCGTGCGGCGTATGCGGCTTGTCGCGCATCTTCCAGTCGGGGTGAAAGGCCGTGAAATGCAGCGGCACGTCGGGACCGAGCTCCGCGACGATCCAGCGCGTCATGGCGTCGATTTCGGCCTCGGCGTCGTTCTCGCCGGGTATCAGCAGGGTCGTCAGCTCGAGCCAGATGTCGGTCTCGTGCCGCAGGTAGACCAGGGTATCCAGCACCGGATCGAGGTGTCCGCCGCAGACTTTCCAGTAGAAGCGGTCGGTAAACGCCTTCAGGTCCACGTTGGCGGCGTCCATGTGCTCGAAGAACTCGCCGCGCGCATCCGCGGTTATGTAGCCGGCCGTGACCGCCACGTTCTTGAGGTTCTGCTCGTGACAGGCCTTCGCGACGTCGACCGCATACTCGAGAAAGATGACCGGGTCGTTGTAGGTGTACGCCACGCTGCGGCAGCCCGTCGCGACCGCGGCGTCCGCGATAGCGAGCGGCTGCGCCGCATCCTGCAGCCGGTCGAATTCGCGCGACTTGGAGATGTCCCAGTTCTGGCAGAACTTGCAGGCCAGGTTACAGCCGGCCGTGCCGAAGGACAGCACCGGCGTGCCCGGCAGGAAGTGATTGAGCGGTTTCTTCTCGATCGGGTCGATGCAGAAGCCGGACGAGCGCCCGTAGGTGGTCAGAACGAGCTCGTCACCGGCGCGGCCGCGCACGAAACACAGGCCGCGCTGCCCGTCCCGCAGCTTGCAGTAGCGCGGACAGACGTCGCACTGCAGCCGGCCATCTCCCAGCCGGTGCCAGTAGCGGGCACTGACTCCCTGTACGTCCATCCTTACCGTAGACCTACGTATTGCCGCTTTAGTTCGGGACACTACAATTATAGGCCGCGCGGACGATGCGGTCGCGCGAGGGAGCGAGCGATGAACACGATACGGGAACCCGCCGTAGCCGGACTGTTCTATCCCGGCGACGCCAGCGAGCTGCTGAGCACCGTCAATTCGCTGCTCGACGATGTCGCGCCCGACGACGGCGCGCCGCCCAAGGCACTGATCGTGCCGCATGCGGGCTATGTCTATTCCGGTCCCGTCGCCGCGACGGCCTACGCCCGGCTCAGGGCTCACCGGCGGCGCTACCGCCGGGTCGTGCTGCTCGGGCCCTGCCATCGCGTGCCGGTACGCGGTTTCGCGCTGTCCGGCGCCGACGCCTTCCGGACGCCGCTCGGCGACGTGCCGCTGGATCGCGGCGCCGGCGCCGCGCTCAGGGCGCCCGATGTCACCGTCTTCGACGAGACGCACGCTCTCGAGCACAGTCTCGAAGTGCACCTGCCGTTCCTGCAGGCCGTGCTCGGCGACTTCGAGCTGTTGCCCGTCGTCGTCGGAGACGCGGAGCCACAGCGCGTGGCCGATCTGCTCGATCGCGTCTGGGGCGGGACCGAGACGCTGATCGTCATCAGCTCGGACCTGAGCCATTACCTGGATTACGACGCCGCGAGGCGGCGCGATGGCGCGACCTGCCGGGCGATCGAGCAGCTCGACGCGCAACGCATCGACCACGCCTGCGCCTGCGGTGCGACGCCGGTGGCGGGATTGCTCATCGCCGCGAGGCGGCGCGGCATGAGCGTCGCGACGCTCGACCTCAGGAATTCCGGCGACACCGCGGGCGATCGGCAACGAGTGGTCGGCTACGGATCCTGGGAGTTCGACGAGTGACCCAGGCCGGGCTGCCGTAGCGGCGGGAGCCGGGGAGCCTGCCCGTTCGCAGGAGCCGCCCGGGCTACGCCATTGCGTGGCAATACCGAAGGCGGCCGCGCGGCGGTTCAGGTATGGTCTCGCCTGGAGCGGCCAAACCCTCGCGGCGCGCGGACATCGAACGAAAACAACAAGTGTGAGACATGATGAAGAACTACCCGCAGCTTAAAGAAATGGGGATCACGCACCCCGATCAGATCACGAAATTCCTCATCAACGGCATCGCGGGTACCGACGTCCTGCGCATCGTCTACGACCGCCGCAAGGGCTCGCTGCTGCCGAACAGCCGAACCTACAAGTTCCCACGCGTGCAGAAGACGGCGGTCGTCAACAAGGAAACCGGGCAGACCGAAACCGTCCTCGAGACCAATCCCGAACTGGTCAAGGCGTTGGCGGAGCTGCGCGATCTTCTCGAGAAGAAACAGCGGAAGGAATGCGTGACCGACACGATCCTCGAAGAGCTCCTGCTGCTCGAGGAAGACATCGCCCTGCGCTCGAGCTGTATCCGCGACCTGGTCAGGAAGATCTAGCAGATTCCCGCGCCGGCGGTCGCGCCGCGGCCTGCGGGCTACAGGTTGGTGATGAATACGAGCGCGATGCCGAGCGGCACCGGGTAGCGGACCAGGAAGCGCCACGCCGCCTGCCATCGACGCCCGGTCCCGTGCAGCTCGCCGGCAGTCGCGTCCGGCGTCAGCGCCCAGCCGGCGAGCAGCGCGATCAGCATGCCGCCGGCCGGCATCATGAAGTTCGACACGACGTAGTCGAGCGTCTCGAAGATCGTGCGTTCCTCGAAGGCCGGGATGAACGCCAGCGGGTGGAAGTCGCTCAGCAGGTTGAACGAAAACACGGTGCCGAGCCCGGCCATCCAGAGCAGCGCGGTGACGATGGCGACGATGCGGCGGCGCGACATCCCGCTGTAATCCTCGACGGTCGCGACGACCGTCTCGAGGATCGTGATCGCCGAGGTCAGCGCCGCGATCGCCATCAGCACGAAGAACAGCGG
>JBFJUJ010000028.1:0-18143 GCA_041624755.1 Woeseia sp.
CATCGGGTCCGGCGAATCGTCGCGCTCGACGAAATAGTGTTCGAGGCCGGCACGGTCGCCGGCTGCGAATATCTTCGCGAAGTCGATCGTGCCGGCGCCGACGTCGGCCATCCTGCGATCCGCCGCCATGTCCTTGACGTGGCACAGCGGGTACCGGCCCGGGTGTCGCGAGAAGTACTCGAACGGGTCGGCGCCGGCGTAGCTGATCCAGTACAGGTCCAGCTCAATCTTGACGAGATCGGCGTCGGTCTCGGCGAGCAACAGGTCCATCGGTCGCTCGCCTTCGAGCGTCTCGAACTCGAATTCGTGGTTGTGGTAGGCGAACTGGACGCCGGCCGCGCGGCATTGCTCGCCGAAGCGGTTACAGAGCTCCGCGTGGCGCCGGTAATGATCGAGCGTCTCGCGATCCGGCGGCGCGAGCCAGCCGAGCACGAGGTACTCGTGGCCCATGATCCGCGCATCCTCGATGAGCTGCGCCGCGTTCGAACGCATGCCGTCGAGCGAAATGTGAGCCGACGGCGCACTGATGCCGAGATCGTCGAGCAGCCTCCGCAGCCGTTGCGGTGCATGATCGTGGTAGCCGGCGAACTCGACCTCGTCGTAGCCGATGCGGGCAATGCGCTCCAGCGTGGCGGTTGCATCGGCGGCCATCTGCTCGCGAACCGTGTAGAGCTGTATGCCGATCCGATCGAGCCGTCGCTGCGCCTCGGGAATCGGCGAACAGGCGAGAGTCACGGCGAGCGTCGTTGCCGCCAGCCCGCTGCCCGCGAGGAAGTCGCGGCGATTCACAGCCGGTGCTCCGCCAGCATATCGGCCGCCGCGTGCGCGGCCCGCGCCGTGAGGGCCATGTAGGTCAGCGACGGATTCTGGCAGGCACTCGACGTCATGCACGCGCCGTCGGTCACGAACAGGTTCGGCACGTCGTGCGCCTGGTTGTACTCGTTGAGCACCGACGTGCCGGGATCTCGTCCCATCCGCGCCGTTCCCATCTCGTGGATGGCGAGTCCCGGGGGCCAGCCTTGACCGAACTGCCCGATGTTCACGAGCCCCGCCGCCTCGAGCGTCTCCTTGCCGTCCTCGACGATCGCTTTCAGGATGGCTTTCTCGTTGTCGCCGTGCGTGCACTCGATGTGCAGCAGCGGCATTCCCCAGCGATCCCTGCGCCGCTCGTCGAGCCAGGCGCGGTTGTGCTCGTAGGGCAGCATTTCCCCGAAACCGCCCATGCCGAACACCCAGGCGCCGGGCTGCCGGAGCGTCGCCTTCAGGGACGCGCCGATGCCGCTCCGCCTGCCGCCGCGCTGCCAGTCTTCGCGAGTCGCTTCGCCCTGGTAGCCGAAGCCCCGCAGGAAGCGATCGTCCCGCTCGGTCAGGTTCTGGAAGCGCGGTATGTAGGTACCGGACGGACGGCGCCCCGCGTGGTACTGGTCCAGGAATCCCGGCATCTCGCCGTAGACCCCGATGCCGCCGACGTGGTCCATCAGGTAGTGACCCAGGACGCCGCTGTCGTTCGCGATGCCGTTCGGGAAGCGCTCGGAGCGGGAGTTCTGCATGATCTGCGTCGTGCCGAGCGTGGACGCGCACAGGAAAACGATCCGGGCGCCGTATTCCCGCTTCTCCAGCGTATTGGCATCGACGACACGCACGCCGCTTGCGCGGCCGCTGTCGTCGTCATAGGCGACGCTTTCGACCACGGCGTCGGTGACTGTCGTCAGGTTGCCGGTCTTCCGGGCGGCAGGCAGCGTGGCCGACAGGCTCGAGAAATAGGCGCCGAAGGAACAGCCGCGCTGGCATTCGTTGCGATGCTGGCAGCGGGTGCGGCCGAGAGCCAGCTGCTCCGGAGTCGGGTCCGTCAGGTGCGCTGCACGACCCATGATCATCTTGCGCCCGGGGAATGCCGCCTCGATCCTCTTCTTCATCTCCTTTTCGACGCAGTTCATCGCCATGGGCGGCTGGAACCTGCCGTCCGGCAGATGCGGCAGGTTCTCGACGGAGCCGCTGATGCCCGCGAACAGCTCGACGTGGTCGTACCACGGCGAGATGTCCTTGTAGCGTATCGGCCAGTCGACGCCGTGACCGTCCAGCTTGTTGGCGCCGAAGTCGATATCGCTCAGCCGGTAGCTCTGGCGGTGCCAGGTCAGCGAGCGACCGCCCAGGTGGTAACCGCGGATCCAGGTGAACGGCTTGCCGTCGGTCACGGCGTACGGCGTCTCGCTGTCCTTGACGAAGAACTGCTGCGTCGTGCCCTTGAACGCGTAGCAGGTGCTCTGCACGGCGTAGTCTTTTTCCGCCAGCGGCTGCGGCATGGCGCCGCGAAACGGCAGCTGCCACGGAGCCCTCGCCTCGGCGGCGTAATCCCTGCGATGCTCGACGTTGCGGCCGCGCTCGAGAAGCAGGACTTTCAGCCCGCGCTCGGTCAGTTCCTTGGCAGCCCATCCGCCGGACATGCCGGAGCCCACGACGATCGCATCGAAGGTCTTCGGTGCATCTGTCGTCATCGATGCGTCACCGTCAGAACCCGCCGTGCTTGTACCAGGCGCGTCCGATATCGACGAGCGGTACGCAGCCGATCGAGGGCCCCGGGATGGGGTTGAAGCGGAGCTCGACGGAGGCGCCGACTTCCGACGAGTAGTAGCCGAGCAGGATCAGCTCCTTGAGCTTGCGGAACGGAACATCGGCATCGGTCCTGTCGTAGGCATCGCGATCGATGGCTTCCAGCAACGCGAACTGCTGCCCCGCATCGAGAGTCACGAACGCGCTGTCATGATGCCGCCTCGCGGCGTCGTCGATCTGCCGGATGGCGCGCGTCAGGGTCTCGCGACTGCTTTCGTTCGCCCAGTCGGCGAGCATGCCGTCGATGAAATAGTGCACACGGGCGCCCAGTGCCCCCTGCGTATCCGTTTCAGGAATAACCAGGTCCGCGGTCCGCTCGAGGACGGCGAACAGCTCGTCGGAGAGGAACCGGGGCGCGGCCTGCCGGCCTTCTGCGAGGGCGCTGGCCAGCGGCGCGAGCTGCGACGCCGCGATACTCCCGCCCACCAGGGCGATCGCACCCTGCAACGCTTCGCGGCGGGTCAGGCGTGTGGGCTGGTTTGCGGATTCCGTCATGACGTTGCCAGTTTGCTGCCGGACAGCCTGCCGTCACGATAGTCAATGCCGGCCGTCGCGGCAAATCCCCGCGCGTCGCGTCGCCGCCGGTACTCGCGTCGTCGTGTCGGCAACGGCTCGCGGGCCCCGGCAGCCGCATCGTGAAATCTGCGCTCAGGCAGCGTCGCCGTGCTTCGCAGTGTCGCCCAGCTCCGCGAGCAGCCGCCGGAGATTTTCCGCAGCGGGTCTGAGGCTGCCGCGCAGCCGGCCGAGGATTGCCAGCTTGTCCGTCTCTCCGGGCGTCACGGCGGCGACGATTCGGCTGAAGCCGTCGAGCCGGTTGTCGTGCAGCCACTGCCTGAGCTCCGGGTCCTGCGACCAGGCCTGCTGGTTCCTGAGCGACGCCGCCGTGAAGCGCAGGTAGTCGGTGTCGTGATTCGGCAGCGGCACGACGCCGCAGAGCCTGTTCTTCGTCGCTTCGTCGTCGCGCGTCGCCTCGACGTGAGCGATGAACGCCGCGCTGAAAACGGGCTGGTAGGGCCGCACGGTCTGCGGCGTGATGAGCGAGCCCTGGAACACGGGTTTCATTGCCAGGTTGCGGATCGCGCTCGCCGAGCAGTCGACGTGGACGTGCTGCGGCGTCGTCGGCAGCACACCCCCGTTGAGCACGATGCGATCCGCCTCCAGGGCGGAGACGCGCCCCATGCGCACGACGTTGCGGATACGTCGCATCTCGGCGAGCTCGGCCTCGCTGATCGTCGCACCGTGGAACATCGTCGGCCTGACGTCCGTGTCGATGCGCAGAAAATACCGGGCCTCCTCCAGGCGCCCGAACAGGTCGTCGACGGACGTAGCCGCGGCGATGGCCTCGTACTGCGCCGCCTGCGAGCCGATCGCGTCGTGGAAGAATTCAGGCGTCGGCTGCGTGTTGCGGCGGTTCAGCAGCCAGGCGTCACGCGACACGATCCACTGGATACGATCCGGGTCGACGCCGTGCTCGAGCAGCCACAGGCAGGTGTCGATGCCGGTCTTGCCGCCGCCGATGACGACGAAGCCGGCCGGGGGCGAGTCGATCTCCGGCAGGCGGTTCGGCGGCAGGAAGCGGACGTCCGGCGCCACGCTGAAATTCGGCGTGTGCGTCAGCGGCACCGTCGTGTTCAGCCAGGTCGCGTCGACGGTCTTTTTCCTTGCGCGTACCCGGAATCGCTCGCCGGTCAGCCGCGAGACGAACTCGCCTTCCCCGAGGTAGTCGCACATCGGGTGGTAGGCGACGCGGCCGCTGGGCAGGAAGCGGCTGCGCATGACCTCGTCGAAATAGGCGCTGACCTCCGCGCCGGTCGCGAGCTCGTTCAGTCCCTTGTTGAGACCCATCGTATCGATCCGGCCCTTGCTCAGCTCGAGCGAGCTGACGCCGTAGAAAGCGGACGGCTGATGCAGCGTGACGAACGGGTAGGCCTGGTTCCAGTGTCCTCCCGGCTTGTGGTTGCGGTCGACGAGCAGCATGTCCGCATCGCTGTCGGTCAGCAGCGTGTCGGCAAACGCCATGCCGACGGCGCCGCTGCCGACGATGAGGTAATCCGTTTCGAGTTCGGTCGTCATGCAGATTCTCGCTCCCGGTTGCCAGGGCCGCCCGGGCTTTCGGCGGAATTACACCACAACCGGGCACCGCGGGCCGGCCAACCTGCCGTGCCCGGCCCGCCGCGGCCGCTTGCCAGCCCTGCGCATGCAGCGTAAAAGTCCATCGACATCGGCAACGCATGCAGGTGTAACGGCATGATTACGTCTTACCGGTCCCGGGCGCATCGGGCGAACATCGCCTGCTTACGGTCGCCGATGAACCTCATCGCTCTGCTGATCCTGGTGGCCGCGCCGCTATCCGCCGCCGACGATATCGTCATCGAGAGAAACGTGATGATCCCCGCGCGTGACGGCACGCTGCTCGCCACCGACATCTATCGCCCCGCCGTCGACGGCGTCGCGCTGGACGGGCCGCGCCCGGTCGTGCTGACCCGCAGCCCCTACGACAAGAACCGCGAGCGCGACGTGACGCTGGCCGAGCACCTCGTGCGGCACGGCTATGTCGCCGCGATCCAGGACCTGCGCGGCCGCTACGCGTCGCAGGGCGAGTTCACCAAGTACTCGGTGCAGGACGCGCCGGACGGCTACGACACGATCGAGTGGCTGGCAAAACAGCCGTACGCCGACGGGCGGGTCGGCATGTGGGGCACTTCGTACGCCGCGCACGCAGCGGCCGATGCCGCGAAACTGAACCCGCCTGCCCTGCGCGCCATGCTGCTGAACCAGGGCGGCATGGCCAACGCCCGGGACCACGCGGTGCGCCACGGCGGCGCCTTCGAACTCGGCCGCGAGCTGACCTGGGCGTTCCGGCAGATCCCGCTCGAGATCGACGACCCGATCGTGCGCAAGCGATTCGCGCAGGAGGACATCGCGGACTGGTACCACGCGCTGCCGTTCCGGCGCGGCCTGAATCCCCTGTCGATCGCGCCGGCATACGAGGACTACTTCCTCGAGGAGTACACCCACGCCGATCACTCGGAATACTGGCAGAAGATCTCGCTCAACTGGGTGAACCATTACGAGCAGACGGCCGACGCGGCGATGCTGCACGTCGGCGGCTGGTACGACATCTTCCTGCGCGGGACGATCGGGAACTACGTCGCGCTGAGTCGCCTGAAGGACTCGCCCGTCGAACTCCTGGTCGGCCCGTGGACGCATTCCGGCAATACGCGCAGCTACGCCGGCGACGTCGACTTCGGCGCGGCGGCGGCCATCGACGACTTCCACGCGGATTTCCACCGGCGCTGGTTCGACCGGCACTTGAAGAACGCCAAGCCGGCGACGGCCGGCAGGCCCGTGCGCCTGTTCGTCATGGGCACGGGCGACGGTCGCCGGGACGGCGCCGGGCGTCTCCGGCACGGCGGCTACTGGACCGAAGCGGACGGCTGGCCGCTGCCCGGCGTGACACCGACGGCCTTCTACCTGCACGGCGACGGCACGCTGTCGCGGGACGAGCCGACGGAACGGGAATCGTCGACGACCTACACGTTCGATCCGGCGGACCCGGTGCAGACGATCGGCGGCAACGTCTCGGCCCGGGTCGGCGACGGCGCTTTCGACCAGCGGGAGCGGGCCGACTTCCCGGGGGCCGAGCCGCCGTACCTGCCGCTTTCCGCCCGCAGCGACGTTCTCGTCTTCCGGACGGCGCCGCTCGCAGATGACGTCGTCGTCGCCGGACCGATCGAGGTGATCCTGTACGCATCGTCGAGCGCGGTCGACACGGATTTCACGGCCAAGCTGATCGACGTCTACCCGCCCAGCGAGGATTTCCCGGCGGGCTTCGACATGAACATCTCGGACGCGCTGGTGCGGGCGAGTTACCGCGACGATCGAGCCACGCGGGACCTGATCGAACCGGGAGCGATCTATCGGCTGGTCATCCGGCCGTTCGCGACGGCCAACGTCTTCAAGAAGGGCCATCGCATCCGCCTCGACATATCGAGCAGCAATTTCCCCCGCTTCGACGTCAATCCGAACACCGGGGAACCGCTCGGCGAGAACCGGCGCGCAATCACAGCGGACAACACGGTGTATCACGATGCCGCTCGCGCGTCGCACGTCCTGCTGCCGCTGCTGCCCGGAAGGCCGACGGCGGCGGACTGAGGGGCGGCGGGGGGAACCCGGCCGGCCGCGAAAGCCGCGGCGACGGCGCAGGGACGCCGCCTGTGGCATGATCTGGCGCCAGGGACCGCGATCCCGAGCGGAGTATCGCGCAGCGGAGCCCGCCCGTGCATCGGGCGGCACCTGCGGCGACCGCAGAACAAGAAAAAGGGGGAAGCCTTCGCATGACCGTGTCGAAGCGCCTGCGCGCAGCCGTCAGCCTGTGCGGCCCGTACCCGGCCCTGTGGCTACTGCTCGTCGTTTCGGTCACCGCGCCGGCGCGGGCGGACAACTTCGTCCTTGCCGACGCGAGCATTGCCGACACCCAGCGTGCCTTTGATGCCGGCGCACTGACGGCGGAACGGCTGGTGCAGCTCAGCCTCGCCCGTATCGCGGCCTACGACGAGTCAGGCCCGGCCATCAACGCCGTCATGACGCTCAACCCGAACGCGCTGGAGCGGGCGCGCAGCCTCGACGCCGAACGTGCCGCGGGCGGCCGCCGCTCGGCGCTGCACGGCATACCGGTGGTACTCAAGGACAACATCGACACCGCGGACCTGCCGACGACCGCCGGGTCGTTCATGCTCGAGGGTTCGCGGCCGCCGGACGATGCGACGCTGGCGAAGCGCCTGCGCGACGCCGGGGCGATCGTCATCGCCAAGGTCAACATGAGCGAGTTCGCCTCGGGCAAGGCGCTGAATTCTCTCGACGGTCCGACCTACAACCCGCACGACCCGGCGCGCACGCCGTCCGGTTCCTCCGGCGGTACCGGTGCGGCGATCGCCGCCGCCTACGCGACGGTCGGCCTCGGCACCGACACGGGCGGATCGGTCCGCGGGCCCTCGTCGGCCAACGGCATCGTCGGCCTGAAGCCGACGCTCGGGCTGCTGAGTCGTGACGGCATCGTGCCGCTGGCGCTGTCATTCGACACGGCCGGGCCGATGGCGCGCAGCGTCTACGACGTCGCCGCGGCGCTGGGCGTGCTCGCGGGCCCGGACCCCGCGGACCCGGTTACCTCGCGCAGCGAAGGACACGCCCACGCCGACTACACGACGTTCCTCGATGCCGACGCGCTGCGCGGTGCGCGCATTGGCGTCGCGCGCGATTTCATGGAAAGCGACGAGGAGGTCGACTGGGTCGTCGAGGCGGCACTCGAAGCGATGCGCGATGCCGGCGCCGAGGTAATCGACGTCGAACTGCCCGAGTGGCTGCTCGAGTCGCGCGGCAAGTTCTATCGCGCTATCCGCTATCGGGAATTCCGCGCGCAGATCGAGGACTACCTCGCGACCACCGCCGCCGGGTATCCGAAGACGCTCGCGGAACTGGTCAAGCGGTCGAAGTCGCTGACGGCGCGGCGCGAGGACGGCGCGGTCCCGAATCCCGGCCGCTGGCAACTGATGCAGAAGGAGGAAGACAGCGGTTTGCTCGACGACTACGAATACGTCGCGGTCCGCGATCATGCGCTGCCGCTGCTGCGCGGCGTGATCGGCGGACTGATGGCCGCCGAGAAACTGGACGCCATCGTCTACCCGACGTCCCCGACACGCCCGGACCGGGTCGACCCCGATCCCGACCCCGACGGCGCGCCCGGCAGCGCGAAGTCGGCGGTCATTCTCGCCAACCTGACCGGCTTCCCGGATTTGATCGTGCCGGCCGGGTTCACGGGCCGCGGGCTGCCCGTCGCGATCTCCTTCCTCGGGCCCGCGTTCTCCGAGTCGCGGCTGCTCGCGCTCGGCTATGCCTTCGAGCAGCGCACGCGGGCGCGGCGCCTCCCCGAGACGACACCGCCGCTGCCCGGCGAGACGATCGCGTACTGACGAACGCGATCGTGCACCGCGGGCCGGCGACAGCGTCGCGTTGACCGATTCTCACCTGTGTTCGACCAGGGACCAGAAGGTCCACGGCCGGAACGCGAGTAGCAGCGCGTACGCGCGCTTGTCCTGCGGTTGCGCCGAGATGTCCGCTTCCGCGTAGTCCTCGAAGTCGTTCGCGAGCCGGTCGATGCGGCGACGAAGCAGCTTGATCGACGCATCGGTGAGTTCGGCCGACTCGAGCCGCATCGTCTCGTCAGCCCCGGCGAAGCGGCTGCGCAGGAATTCGGCCTTGACCCGCGCTTCGTACAGGCGCCGCACCGGCCCGTTGCGGCGCCAGTTGATGCGCCGGCCGGTAAGCAGTCGCACCGTGTTCGGCGCCGGCCGGGAAATCAGCTTCAGGGCCGCCAGCCGCGCGAGGTACCCGTCGGCTTCGGCGCGGCCGAGTTCGAAGCGATGTCGGATGCGCGCCGGCGTCCAGCCGGTCATCAGCAGGTAGAAGGTCGTCAACAACAGCGGATCGGCCGCGAGCGCCGCCTCCTGCGCCTCCGAGAGTTCGCGCGGCGCGGCGTCTTCGGCGAGCCGGCTCATCTTCGCGAGTTCGTACAGGTTCATGTCGAGCAGGCCCAGCACCTCTTCCAGCCGCTGCAGCGAAAAGCTGCGCTCGGAGAACAGGCGCTTGATGCTGGCCTCGCTCAGGCCCAGTGCCTCGCCCACCTCGCGGTAGGTCAGGCCGCGGGATTTCAGGCACTGCTTCAGCGCGTCGAGCAGGTGGGCAGTCTGGGTCATGGCGGGCTCCCGGTTGCGCAGCACGGCGCGGGTCGACGCCGCCCCGTGCCGTGGTGGAGCGACCGGCGACCCACAACGTATCGAAATACAATACGATTTCTACAAGTATTGCCTATGGCAGCGCGGCGCGCCAGTCTGGCACCGACGCTGACGGAGGGTCCTGCCATGAGCCAGCCTGCAATCGACACCCGCCTGCCCGGCTACCGGGCCAACGACGTGCACTCGAAACTGAATGCCTGCGACGTCGCGCTCCGCGTCGACGCCCGGGGCACCGATGACGTCGTCGCCGCAATCCAGCTTGCCCGGGATCACGGCCTGCCGCTCGCGACCTGCGGCGGCCGCCATGCGATGGGCGGGCAGCAGTTCGCCAGTGACGGCGTGCTGCTCGACATGAGCGGCATGGACCGCATCCTCGATTTCGACACGGCGAGCGGCCTGATCGAGGTCGAAGCCGGCATCCAGTGGCCGCAACTCGTCGCCGGCTACCAGGCCCGCCAGCGGGGCGCGCGCCGCCAGTGGAGTATCCGCCAGAAGCAGACCGGCGCGGACCGGCTCAGCATCGGCGGTGCGCTCGCCGCGAACATCCATGGTCGCGTGCTCGTCAACAAGCCGCTGGTCGAGGACGTCGTCTCGTTCCGGCTCGTCGACGCCGGCGGCAGGCTGCGCACCGTGAGCCGCGACCGGGACCCGGAGCTGTTCCGGCTGGCGATCGGCGGCTACGGTCTGTTCGGGCCGATCGTTTCGGCGACCCTGCAACTGGTGCCGCGCCGCAAGCTCGAACGGGTCGTCGAACTCGGACGCCTCGACGATCTGCCGGACGCGTTCGCGAGCCGCATCGCCGACGGCTACCTGTACGGCGACTTCCAGTTCGCGACCGACGACGCGTCCGCGGACTTCCTCGACCGCGGCGTATTTTCGTGCTATCGCCCGGTCGACACGGCGCGGCCGATCCCGGACGGCCAGATCTACATGACCGCCGAAAGCTGGCAGGGACTGCTGTACTGCGCCCACACGGACAAGGCGCGGGCGTTCGAGCGCTTCGCGGCGTTCTACACGTCGACCAGCGGGCAGCTCTACTGGACCGACACGCACCAGATCTCGCTGTACCTCGACGACTATCACGCGGCGCTCGACGAGCGCCTGGGATGCCGCCATCCGGGTACGGAAATGATCACCGAGCTGTACGTACCGATGGGGAAACTGCCGGCATTCATGAACGCGGCGCGCGAGCTGCTGCGCGAACACCGGGCCGACCTGATCTACGGCACGATACGGCTGATCCGCAGAGACGACGAGACCTTCCTCGCCTGGGCTCGAGAAGACTCGGCCTGCGTGATCTTCAACCTCCACGTCGAACACACGCCTGCCGGAATCGCCGCGAACGCGGAGACGTTCCGTGCGCTCATCGATCTCGCACTCTTGCACTCCGGTCGCTATTTCCTGACCTACCACCGCTTCGCGACGCGCGAGCAGGTCGCGGCGGCGTATCCGCAGTACCCGGCCTTCCTTGCCGAGAAGCGCGCGCGCGATCCGGACGAGGTGTTCGCGAGCGACTGGTATCGCCACTACGCGAGCCTGTTCGGAGACCGGTCATGAACCGCCGCGCGCTGTTGCTTGCCATTCTCGAGGCCCTGTTCTTCGGCCGCGTGACGGGACAGATCCTCGCCACGCTGGTCGGGCCGTCCTGGCTACCCTCCGCCGAGCACTGGTTCTCCGGGGCGCTCCCGTACCCGATCCTGCTGCCGGCGCAGATCCTGCTGCTCATGTTCATGACGGTCGTCACCTACGACGCGTTTCGCCAACAGGGCCGCCTGCACCCGGCAAAGGCGGACACACGACGGCTGCTGTGCCGACTCGCGTACGTCTACTACCTCGCGATGGTCGCTCGCTACGCGATCACCATGGCGCTCGTGCCCGAGCTGCGCTGGCTCGGGCACGGCATCCCGATCGTGTTCCACTTCGTCCTGGCGAGCTATCTCCTCGTTCTCGGCACGGCGCCGGAGTCATTCCGGCGCCGCTCCGGCGGGCGGCTGCGACGCCGCCCGGCTTGAAGCGCCGGCCGCCGGGCAGTACACCGGCGGCTGCGCCCGGCGCAATTACCGTTCGCGGCGACGTGACGCTCGCGGCGGCCTCAGGACCCGTCGTCCAGCATCGCATTCGCCTCGTCCGGGCTGATCGGGTAGAACTTGCCGAGCCCGCAGCTCGCTCCGCTGCCCAGCCCGAAGCCGATGTTGCGCAACACGGTGATCGAATCGAGGTGGCAGATGCGATTCATCGTGATGCGGTACATGAACGAATCCTCGACTTTCAGTTCCGGGCAGCGGTTGCGCAGGCGATTGAGCAACACCCTGCCGTCCTTCATGAAGAACAGGATATTGCGGTCGTCAACGACATCGGTCCGGTCGACCGACACGAGCGGCACGCAGTTCTGGGCATCGGCGCCGTCCAGGTCGTCGACCGAATCCTGTTCCTGCGCGTGCAGCGTTCCGACCAGCGCCAGCAGCGTGATGGGTATCCAGGTGAGTTTCGGTTTCATGGTGCTTCCTCCGCTCTCCAGTAGTGGGTTGCGCCACGATTCGCGGCGGTCGCAGCCGGCGGTTCACGCTCCGGCCTCCGGTGGCGCCCGCTTTCGTGGCTCTGAAGACCGGGTCTGTTAGATCGACGTCCCGGAAATTTGTTCGGACATTTCGGGATTGCCGTACGCCGTACCCGGCGCTGCTGCCGCTGCCCGGTACGGGCCGCCGGCGGCGGCCCGGGGATGTTCATTTCGCGCCGGCATCCCGGAGGTGTCCCGGTGCGGTTCACCCGGAGTCGGCGGCGCACGACCTGCGCGTGATCCGGGAAAGTCGCGCCTTGCTGCGCGGGAAACACAGCGGCGCCTGCCATTCGGCGAGAACACCGGCGCTATAATTCGCGGAATGCGCCGCTTTTTCGCCGAGATCAGACGCCGCAACGTTCACCGGGTCGCCGTCGGCTACCTGGCGGCGTCCTGGCTGCTCGTGCAGATCCTCGAGACCGTGTTCCCGATCTACGACCTGGACGAGGCCGGCATACGCTGGGTGATTCTCGCGCTGCTGATTGGTTTCGTCCCGGCGCTCGCTCTGGCCTGGGCCTTCGAATGGTCGCCCGGCGGCCTGCGCTCGCAGGCCGAGATCGATCGCGATCCCGAAGCGCGGCAGACGGCCGGGCGCGCGGCAGACCGCGTCATCATCGGCGTGCTGGCCGTCGCCGTGCTCTACTTCTCCGTCGACAGGTTCCTGCTGGGGCCGATCGGCCACGTCGCCGGGCCGGTGACGAAGTCCATCGCCGTGCTCCCGTTCGACGACCTTACGGCGTCACAGGACCAGGCCTATTTCGCCGACGGCCTCGCCGAGGAGCTGCTGAACCTGCTCGCCCGCAACCCGGCGCTGAAGGTCGCCGCGAGGACGTCGTCCTTCAGCTTCCGCGGCGCGTCGCTGCCGGTCGCCGAAATCGCCAGCCGGCTCAACGTCGCCTATCTGCTCGAGGGCAGCGTGCGGCGCTCCGGCGAACGCGTCCGGGTCACGGCACAGCTCATCGACGCCGCCGACGGCTTCCACGTCTGGTCGGAGACCTACGACGAGCCCTTCAGCGATATCTTCTCCATCCAGGACCGCATCTCCTCACAGATAGCCGGTGCCCTGCAGGTCACGATGCTCGACGATCGCCCGAAGCCCCGCGAGGCGGACCCCGAGGCCTACAAGCTCTTCCTGCAGGCCCGCTACCTCGGGCGGCAGGGGTCGGCGGAATCCCTGGGACAGGCGGCCGCGCTGCTCGACCAGGGACTCGCGATCGACCCCGGTTACGCGCCGGCGTGGAGCACGCTGTCCGCCGTGTACGCCAACCTGGCCGGACAGACCGATGTGGCGTACGACGAGTACTATCGGAAAGCCCGCGACGCCGCGCTGCGCGCGGTCGACGCCGACCCGACCTACGAGGGCGGCTACATGCATCTCGCCTGGATCGCGCAGTGGTATGAAGGCGACCTCGAGGCGGCCGTCGACTATACGAACCGCGTTCTGCAGATGAACCCGACCGACGCCGCGGCACTCGGCAATGCCGGCGTGCTCCTGATCCATCTCGGCAGGCTCGACGACGCGATCGCCGTCCAGGAATACAGCGCCGAGCGCTCCCCTGTCGACCCGACTGCCTTTTTCAACCTGGGCCTGGTCTACAAGTATGCCGACCGGCTGGCTGACGCGGAGCGCAGTTTCCGCAAGGTCATGCAGCTCAGCCCGGACTACGAGACGGTGCACTACCAGCTCGGGCTGACGCTGCTGCTGTCCAGGCGCATCGACGAGTCACTGGAACTGTTCCGGGATTCGACCGGCGGCTACTACCATTACACGGGCCTGGCGCTCGCCTACCACGCGCTGGGTCGCCGGCAGGAATCGGACGCCGCGCTCGAGCGCCTGGTCGACGGCTGGGGAGATACCTGGCCGTCGCTCGTCGTCCACGTCCATGCCTACCGCGGCGAGATCGACAGAGCCTTTGCGTGGCTCGAGAAGGAGTACGAGAAGTTCGGTCCCGCGGGATGGGGCGAGTGGAAGTACCAGCGGCTGTTCGACAACCTGCGGGACGACCCGCGCTGGGCGGCCTTTCTCGAGCGCGTCGGTGTCAGCGACGCGCAGCTCGCCCGGTATCGCCTCGACATAGCCATCCCGCGGAACTGACGCGCTGCCGCCTGGCGCTCGGACCGCGCATGCGCAGGCCGTGCAGGCTGAATGTATTGCGCGGCGGAGCCCCGACGAAGATCGGTACGGAAGAGCCGCTGCGACCACCTTACCCGTCAGAGCGCCGCGGCATGCTCCTCGAATCGCAGCCAGGCCTCGGGGAATTCCTCACGGCAGCGAGCCGCGCGCTCCTCTTCCCGCCCGATCAGCCGGCCGAGCATCAGCAATGACGCGCCTGACTCCGCCGTCCACGGCGCCCCCTGCGCGAACTCGAGCAAGCGGTCGCGCAGCGTTTCGGCATCCTGGTGCTCGCCGAGCAGGTCGAGCAGGAGCCTGGCGTGTGCGAGCGCGGTCGCGGCGCGCTCCGGCAGGGGTTCCACGAACATCTCCAGCAGGTAGCGCAGGCGCTTCGTGCGTTTGCGCAGGCTGTGCAGCTTTTTCGCCGGCAGCTCCGGCGGCAGTTCGCGGCGGTACCGCCGGAGTTCTTCGAGCAGCGGGCCGACCAGCGGCCGCAGGCTGTCCTCGATACTCGTATCGCCACCTTCGTCCAGCGTCCCGGCCAGCAGGGCCGTGTCGACGATGTCACCGAGCGTCGCGATCGTCCGGCGATAACGATCCGTCGACAGCGTGGCCGCGAGCTCGTCGTAGGCGTCGATTCGGGCCTCCTTCAGCGAGTTCTCGAACGGCGCAAGCGCGTCGGTCGCGGACTCGTCCAGCGACGTCTTGCGATCCGCCACGATGGCGCGGCAGATGTCGGCATCCCTCGCCTGGCCGAGAGACTGCCCCAGCCAGCGGAGATCGTCGTCCAGTGCAGCGACCGTGTCGCCGCCGGCGACGAGCGTGCCGGCGGCGCCCAGCACGGCACGCAGCCGCCGCGTGGCGATACGCATCTGGTGAACGCCTTCGGACAGCAGCCCTTCGCGCGCCCGCGGGGCTTCCCGCTGCAGCACCCGCAGCTGCTGCCAGACGAAGCGATGCAGCAGTTTGTAGCAGGGCTCGGCCGGCGACAGCGGCGCCGCGAAGCCCGGCGGCTCGGGCTCGGGCGGCGACAGCCCCGCCGCCTGCAGGCCGCGCTCGAACTTGCTGAACTCCGACGGCAGCAGGCCGGCCTGTTCCTCGAGGATCGCGGCGAGTTCCGCGACGGCCTGCGGCTCGCCGGCCTCGAGTTCCAGCTCTATCTCGGTGAAGTCGAGTGCGGCCGAGCAGGTGCCGGGCGCGCTGACGCTCGCGCGGTCGAGACACAGCTCGATGATCGCCGGATCGCCGTGCTGCACGTGCAGCCGGTAGCTGGAACGGCAATTCTCGACGGCAAACAGCTCGCGACGGTGCGCACCGTTGACGAGTTCCTCGAGCTTGTCCTGCACCGGGCCCGGGGGCGGCGGTTCGCAGGTCGGCGTCTCGGCCGGCAACGGCTGCTCGATCTCGTCGCGGCGGAAGACCCGCCCGTCCCGGCTGCCGACGGACTTGAGCGTCAGCGTCTCGCTATTGGGCGTGCGGCGATGCCGGAACGCCCAGCCCGCCTCAAGGATACGCCAGTCCTCGGTGTCGAAATAGCGATCAACCAGGGTCCGGGTCTCGCACTCCGTGACCGAATAATCGTGACGCCTGAGGGTCTCGAGAACCTCGTCGAACTGGCGGGGCCGCCGCAGCAGGAATTTCGCTTCGATCTCCATCAGCGCTACCGCTCGGGCCTTACAGTCGCCGCAGCCTGCCGGCTGCTACTTGCCGAGGCGCACGATGAAGACGATCGCAGCCGTCGAGAGTAGGACTATGATGCTCGCCAGCACCAGCTTGACGACGACGTCGCTGAACAGTTCGCGCGGGATTACGTCGAACACGAGCAGCGTCGCAAGGGTCGCGACCGCGATGATGGCGACCGTTGCCATCAATTTCATTACTCCTGCCATCTCTCGGTCTCCCCTGCTCCTGCCCTGCCACGCCGACCTCCGGCAGCACGACGCAGCCTGCCGCGATGCCTCGCCGGGCCGATGGTACACCGCGGCGTGGCATTCTTGCCCGGGAAAGTGTATAAGCCGCTCGCGAACGGCCCGCGAGATTGTAAGCCGATGTTTCGATTGACGGCGACGGCGCGGCCGAGTTGATATCTTTGACGTTGGCCGACCCTGCCACGCCGGCTTCGCGAACGCCATGATCCCACGCCAGCAACCGACAATCAGACGCCAGGTCACCGCCAGGACCGCGATTGCCGCGGCCCTGGCCGCGGCGCTGTTCGCCTGCCCCGCGAGCGGGCTCGCGGGCTGGTCCGAACTCGACGTGACCGGCGGCGCGACATGGGTATACCAGCGGGAACTGGATACGCAGGAGCGCGACACGAGCATTTCCGGCGACCTGCGCTTCGACTTGCCGATCGACGGCGGCGGCTGGTTCCTGTACATCGAGGGCGCCAGCGGCACCGACGCCGGCAGCATCTTCAACCGCTACCCGGAAATAAATGCGGATGCCGGCTCCGTGCTCGATCGCGACGGCGGCGGGCACATCCAGGTCTCGGAGCTGCATTATCGCATCGACTTCGGCGGGCATTCCCAGCTCACGCTCGGGCAGGTCGATCCGTCGGCCCAGATCGATCGCAGTCCCATCGCCAACGACGAGAACACCCAGTTCCTCGGCGCCAGCTTCAAGAACAACGCAACGATCGACTTTCCCGACTACACGATGGGCGCGATCTACCGTCGCAAGGCCACTGACCGCGAGCCGGAGTTCACGCTGATGCTGACCAGCTCCGAAGGCATCGCCGATAACCCGACCCGCTCCTACCGCGAGCTGATCGACGTAACCGGCGCGGGCGACGGCGTGTTCGCGGCGGCCAGCGCCCGCTGGCGTCTCGGCGACGACGGGGACGGCAGCAGGCAGCTCGGCGCGGGCGTCTGGCTGCGCAGCGACGAACGCGATCACCTCGACGACCCGACCCGGCAGAGTATGAATTACGGTGCATTCGTCGTGTACGACGCCTCGTTCGGCGAGCAGGCGATCAACCTGCGGGCCGGCATCGCGAACAAGGACGTGTCGCCGGCCAATCGCTTCGCGGCGATCGCCTGGCAGCGGGCCCTGGCCGCCGGCACGGTCGGCGCCGGCTATGCGCGCATCCTCGAGTCCAGCCGGGCGCGCCGTGCCACCAGCGGCGACACCGACCACGCGGAACTGTGGTTCCGGTTGCCGCTGCTCGCCGAGAGTCTGCACGGCTCGCTGTCGCTGCAGTACGTCAGTAACCCCGGCTTCGATCGTTCGAACATCACGGCCGAAGCGCATGCGCTGTTCGCCGCCCTGCGTCTCGACTACGCGTTCGGACGCTGATTGTTGGTCCCCTGCTATGCTGTGCGGTTTTACGCCGCAAGGTTGACTGGTATGAGAACTGCTTGTCCCGCCCTCCTGGCCACCCGGATCCTCGTCGTTGCCGCCGCCGGCCTGCTGCTCGCGCAGCCGGCGCACGCGGTTGACGACGACGGCGCTTACTGGAGCACCGTTTCCGCTTCCGGGCGTATCAAACCCGGCGGCGAGCCGTCGCGCTGGCGCTACAATGTCATGGGGCAGTGGCGCAATTTCGACCGCGGCCCCGGCAGCGACACCTACCTGCTGCGCAGCGGCATCGGCTACGACCTGAACCCGCGCATGTCGCTGTGGGCCGGCTACGATTTCTTCGTCAACGACCCGGACGGCGGCCCGACGCGCAAGGAGAACCGCTACTGGCAGCAGTTCCTGTGGGGCGCGGCCAGCTGGGACTGGGGCCGGCTCACGCTGCGCACACGCCTCGAGGAGCGCGATCTCGAAAACTCGAGCGACGTCGGCCTGCGCCTGCGGCAGCTCGTCGAGCTGGCCGTGCCGGTGCCGTCGCAGGACGTCACGCTGCTCGTCTCGACCGAGCATTTCACCAATCTCGACGACACCGACTACGGCGCGTTGTCCGGCTTCGACCAGCTTCGCAGCTACCTGGGCGTTCGCATGCCGATGACCGAGCGCGCCTCGCTCGAGGCCGGCTACATGAACCAGCTCATCAATCGCTCCGGTCGTGCCGACGCGGTCAATCACACGGCGACGCTGCACCTGCGCCTGAGCTTCTGACGGACAGGACAGC
>JBFJUJ010000029.1:0-17731 GCA_041624755.1 Woeseia sp.
ACTTCGACCTGCGGCCCTACGGCATCCTGAAGATGCTCGACCTGATCCGGCCGATCTACCTGCCGACAGCGGCCTACGGTCACTTCGGGCGTGACGATATCGATCTCAGCTGGGAGCGCACCGACCGGGCCGACGCCCTGCGCGGCGCCGCTGCAGCCTGACACCGGCCATCCGGCCGGCAGTCGATCCAGTTTCTACTTTTTATTTTCCAAGGAGAATTCCATGAGCAGCGAAGCCGTTGCCATACCGACACAGGACTACAAGGTCGCCGACATTGCGCTCGCCGACTGGGGCCGCAAGGAAATCGCAATCGCCGAGACCGAAATGCCGGGCCTGATGGCGCTGCGCGAGGAGTTCGGCAAGCAGCAGCCGCTCGCGGGCGCCCGCATTGCCGGCTGCCTGCACATGACGATCCAGACCGCGGTTCTCATCGAGACCCTCGTCGCTCTCGGCGCGGAGGTCCGCTGGTCGTCCTGCAACATCTTCTCGACGCAGGACCACGCAGCGGCCGCGATGGCGGCCGCCGGCGTGCCGGTGTTCGCGTGGAAAGGCGAGACCGAGGACGAATACTGGTGGTGCGTCGAACAGACCATCAACGGGCCCGACGGCTGGCAGCCCAACATGCTGCTCGACGACGGCGGCGACCTGACGCAGCTGATGCACGAAAAGTATCCCGAGATCATGGAGTCGGTGCGCGGCGTTTCCGAGGAGACCACGACCGGCGTCAAGCGGCTGTACGACATGCAGAAGGACGGCAGCCTCAAGTGCCCCGCGTTCAATGTGAACGATTCCGTTACCAAGTCGAAGTTCGACAACCTCTACGGTTGTCGCGAATCACTGGTCGACAGCATCAAGCGCGCGACCGACGTGATGGTCGCCGGCAAGATCGCCGTGGTCTGCGGCTACGGTGACGTCGGCAAGGGCTCGGCCCAGTCGCTGCGCGCGCTGGGCGCGACGGTCTGGATCACCGAGATCGACCCGATCTGCGCCCTGCAGGCGGCGATGGAGGGCTACCGGGTCGTCCGTCTCGACGACGTCTGCGACAAGGCCGACATCGTGGTCACGGCGACCGGCAACTACCACGTCGTCACCGGCGCACAGCTCGATCGCATGAAGGACCAGGCAATCGTCTGCAATATCGGCCATTTCGACAGCGAGATCGATGTCGCGTATCTCAGGAAGTACGAATGGGAGAACATCAAGCCGCAGGTGGATCACGTCATCTTCCCGGACGGCAGGCGCATCATTCTGCTCGCGGAAGGTCGTCTCGTGAACCTGGGCTGCGGCACGGGACACCCGAGTTTCGTTATGTCGAATTCGTTCACGAACCAGGTGCTGGCGCAGATCGAGCTGTGGAATCACGCCGATAAATACGACCGCAGCGTCTACGTGCTGCCGAAGCATCTCGATGAAAAGGTCGCGAGGCTGCACCTCGATCGCATCGGCGCGAAACTCACGGAGCTGACGGACGAGCAGGCCGACTACATCGGCGTTAACGCGGCGGGACCGTACAAGGCCGAAATCTACCGCTACTGAGCCGTCGCTCGGTATCACCGGCACCCCCGGGCGGGGTGCTGGCCTGCCCTCACGGTGCAGGCTATGATCCTCGATAGCCCGTAGCCTGCACCGCGAGACCAGCCGTCATCGAAGCAGCCGACAAAACCGTCAGGGTCCTGCAGATTACCGACCCGCACCTGTTTGCAGAGACGTCCGGCAGTCTTCGCGGCACCGTCACCGACGAGTCCCTGCGCGCCGTCCTCGCACACGTCGAACACAGCCAGTGGCGCGCCGACCTGGTCGCCATGACCGGCGACCTGATCCAGGACGACAGCCGCGAGGCGTACCGGCGTTTCCGCCTCCACTTCGAGCCGCTCGGCCTGCCGGTGCTGTGTATCCCCGGCAACCACGATGTGCGCGAGCTGATGCAGGACGCGCTGGCGCAGGAGCCCTTCCTGTACTGTGGCGCGATCGAAGTCGCTGACTGGCTCATCGTCGGCATCGACAGCTGCCGCAGGAACAGCGCCGGCGGTCGCGTCTCCGCGAAAGAACTGGACAGGCTGGACCGGGTGATTGCCGGCAGCGCCGCGGAGCACGTACTGGTCTGCCTGCATCATCCGCCGCTGCCGGTCGGCAGCGCGTGGCTCGACCGCGTCGGGCTCGACAACGGAGAGGAGTTCCTGGCGCGCGTGGCGCACAGCGGACGCGTGCGCGGCTGCCTGTTCGGCCATGTCCACCAGAACTTCGACGAGGAAGTCGACGGCATGCGCATCATCGGCACGCCTTCGACCTGTCGCCAGTTCCTGCCGGACAGCGAGGAATTCGCGCTGGACGACCGCCCGCCCGCGTATCGTCGAATCGTCCTTACGGCCGACGGCCACATCGACGACGAACTCGTCTGGGTGCCGCCGGCAGCGGCCGCGTGACCCGCCGTCGACTGGCGCTGTGCTGCGCGCTGCTCGCCGCGGCCGGAGTCGCGGGCGGCGGGCAGCACGGCCTGCCGCTGTGGCAGGTCGAGGGCGCCGGCAACCGCGTCTACCTGCTCGGATCGGTACACCTGCTGCGGCCGGCGGATTACCCGCTGCCCGACGAGATCTATGCGGCCTACGCCGACGCCGAGACCCTCGTCATGGAACTCGACCTCGACGATCTCGACCGCGCCGCAATGGCAGAGATGATAGCGGCGCTCGGCGGGATCGCGGACGGCGGCAGCCTCGCCGCGCTGCTCGGCGACGCCGATTACCGCCGCGCGACAGCGCTGGCGCAGTCCGCCGACATCCCGCTGGATTCACTGGAGAGCGTCGAACCGTGGCTGGCGGCGATAACGATCGAGCAACTACTGCTGACCCGGCTCGGCTTCGACCCCGCCCTCGGTATCGAGAACCACCTGGCCGGGCGCGCCGCGCAGGACGGCAAGGAGATCCACGGGCTGGAGACGCTGCGGCAGCAGCTCGGGGCCTTCGACGGGCTGTCGCTCGAGACCCAGCGCCGGCTGCTGCTGGGCACGCTCGAGGAAAGTGCCGCGATGCCCGCGCTCATGGAGGAAATTCTGCGCGCCTGGCGCACGGGCGACGTCGAGTCGCTGGCGAGCATCATGCTGGCGGACATGCGGGACGAGCCGGAGCTCTACCGCGCACTGGTCGTGTCGCGCAACCGTGCGTGGACGTCGGATATCGAAGCGCTGCTGGACGACGACGAGGATTACCTGGTCGTCGTCGGCGCGCTGCACCTGGTCGGGCCGGACGGCGTGCCGCAGATGCTCGAGCGACGTGGCCACACGGCGGCACAGCTTTTTCGCGCCGCGTCGCACTGAGCGCTGCGCGCGCTACACTTCCACCATCTCGAAATCTTCCTTGCCCGCGCCGCAGTCGGGACAGCGCCATGACAGCGGCACGTCGTCCCAGCGTGTGCCCGGCGGAATGCCGGCTTCGGGATCGCCGTCCTGCTCGTCGTAGATGTAGCCGCAGATCAGGCACATGTAGGTTTTCATGATCTGCACGACTTTGGGCATTACGCCCGGCACTGTCAACCGCCGGCACGCCGCGGCCTTTTCGCTGCCGGCGCGCTTCGGTAGCATGCTCGGCCTGCACGACAATCCGACGAGCGCAAACCGAACCGAGGAATCCATGGACCTGTTCGCCGAAGCCAAACGATACATTGCAGGCGGCGTCAATTCGCCGGTGCGCGCCTTTGCCGCCGTCGGCGGCGACCCGGTATTCTTCCGCCGCGCCAGCGGCGCCTGGGTGGAGACCGAGGACGGCCGGCGCCTGATCGACTACGTGGGTTCCTGGGGCCCGATGATCCTCGGTCACGCGCACCCCGACGTCGTTGCAGCGGTGCGGGAAACGGCGGCTGACGGCCTGAGCTTCGGCGCCCCCTGCGTGCTGGAGACGGAACTCGCCCGGCGCCTGTGCACCGCGGTACCGTCGATCGAGCGCATTCGCATGGTGAGCTCGGGCACGGAGGCGACGATGAGCGCGATCCGCCTCGCGCGCGGCTTCACCGGGCGCGACAAGATCGTCAAGTTCGAAGGCTGCTATCACGGCCATTCCGACTCGCTGCTGATCAAGGCGGGGTCCGGCGCGCTGACGCTCGGCGTACCCAGCTCGCCAGGCGTGCCGGCCGGTCTCGCGGAGCACACGATAACGCTGCCGTTCAACGATCCCGAGGCTGTCGAGAAAACCTTCGCGGCGATGGGTGAAAAGATCGCCTGCGTCATCGTCGAACCGATCGCCGGGAACATGAACATGGTGCCGCCGGCCGACGGCTTCCTCAAAGCCCTGCAGGCGCACTGCCGCGCCGCGCAGGCGGTGCTGATCTTCGACGAGGTGATGACCGGCTTCCGCGTGGCGAAAGGGGGCGCGCAGGAACTCTACGGCCTGCGGCCGGACCTGACGACGCTCGGCAAGATCGTCGGCGGCGGCATGCCGGCCGCGGCCTTCGGCGGCCGCGCCGACATCATGGCGATGCTCGCGCCCGACGGACCCGTGTACCAGGCCGGTACGCTGTCCGGCAATCCGCTCGCGATGGCCGCCGGCATCGCGACCCTGAAGAGACTCGACGACGAGGGCTTCTACGACGCGCTCGGGCAGCGCACGCAGGCGCTCGCCGCGGGCCTCGCGGAGCGCGCGGCCGAGGCCTGTGTGCCGCTCGCCACCGAATGCGCGGGCGGCATGTTCGGTTTCGTATTCAGCGCGGACGGGCCGATCCGGAGCTACCGGCAGGTTGCCGCGGCCGACATCGACCGCTTCCGTCGCTTCTTCCACGGCATGCTGGAGCGCGGCATCTATTTCGCACCGTCGGCATTCGAGGCCGGCTTCGTGTCCGCGGCCCACGGCGACGACGAGATTGCGCGCACGCTGGCCGCGGCGGACGAGGTGCTGCCGACGCTGGCCTGAGGGCCGGCCCCGGACCCGGGTCAGGTCACCTCGATGCCGCGCACGTCGCGCAGTGCCGTCTGGATGAGCTCCAGGCGCTCGAGGGGATCGCTCAGCTCCAGGCAGGTCTGTTTCTGCTCGGCGCTGAACGGCAGGATCTCGGCGAAGCGGTAGCTGACCCAGACCGCGTCGTCGTAGTGCCGCGGCAGGTCATCGTACAGCCTGCCCAGGTCGGCGAGTACGCCATCGAGAATCTGCACGAGCGGCAGGAATTCTTCCGGCAGCGCAAGCGGCGGGTCGGCCGGCAGCAGCTCCGCTTCGCCGACCAGAAGGCCGTCCTCTCGGCGCTCGGTCGAACGGACCCGAAAGCGCTGGTCGCCGACTGCCGTGACGCCGAGAATGCCGTCACTGCCCTGGTACCAGTCCGATATGTGGGCGAGCGTGCCCACGTCCCAGGTCGATGCCGGGCCGACCTCGCTGCCGTCCCTGATCTGCAGCACGCCGAAAGGCGACTGGTCCCGCAGGCAAGCACTGACCATGCCGAGGTAACGCGGCTCGAAGATTCGAAGCGGCAACGGCCCACCCGGAAACAGGACCGTGTGCAATGGAAACAGCGCGATTTGCATGGACCGACCCGGGCCGCCGCACGAGACTCGCGGCCGCCTCTACTCAGTATAGGTCGCCGTCAGGGATTTTGCGGGCGACTCTCGAGCAGGTCGGTCAGTTTCTGTCGCGCGCCGCCGAAACCGCCGTTGCTCATGAAGACGACGTGGTCGCCGGCACGCAGCGACGTCGAAAGGGCTCTGACCAGCGAATCGTAGTCGTCGAAACACTGCAGTCGCTCGCCGAGCGCCGCGAGGACGGCGTCGAATGTCGCACCGATATCCGGCGGGCGGTACAGCACGACCTGGTCGGCCTCGCGCAGCGCAGCCACGAGCGCGTCGTTGTGCACGCCGAGCTTCATCGTGTTCGAGCGCGGCTCCAGTGCGATCACGAGGCGCTCCGTGGGGAAGCGCCGACGCATGCCGGAGATCGTGCGCCGGATCGCCGTCGGGTGATGCGCGAAATCATCGTACACGGACACGCCGTCGACCTCGGCCGTGAGCTCCAGGCGCCGCTTGACGCCCTGGAAGCGACCCAGCGCGTCGACAGCGGCGGCCAGCCCGACGCCCGCGGAGTGCGCCGCCGCGATCGCGGCGAGCGCGTTCTCGAGATTGAAACTGCCCGCCAGCCGCCAGTCGCCGGCCGCCTCGTCGCCGCCGTGGCGCACCCGCAGGCGCCGGCCGCCGCCGTCGGCGAATTCGGCCTGCCAGTCCGCGCTGCCGTGCAGTCCGAAGGATTCGACCGCGCTCCAGCAGCCCATCGCGAGCAGCCGGCGCAGGTTGTCGTCCGCGGCATTCACCAGCACCCGCCCCTGCTGCGGCACCGTGCGCAGGAACTGGTGGAATGCCCACAGCACGGCGTCCAGATCGCGGTAGATGTCGGCATGGTCGAATTCGAGGTTGTTCAGCACCGCAGTGCGCGGCCGGTAGTGCACGAACTTGGCGCGCTTGTCGAAGAAAGCCGTGTCGTATTCGTCGGCCTCGACGACGAAGAACGGGCCCTGGCCGGCGCGCGCCGTCTCGCCGAAATTCGCCGGCACGCCGCCGATCAGGAAACCAGGGGCGAGGCCGGCGTCCTCGAGGATCCAGGCCAGCATGCTCGCGGCCGTGGTCTTGCCATGGGTGCCCGCCACGGCGATGACGTGACGGCCGCGGAGAAACTCCCGCGCCAGCCACTCCGGCCCCGAGCAGTACGCCAGGCCAGCATTGAGCACGGCCTCGACGGCCAGGTTGCCGCGACTGAGCGCATTGCCGATGACGACGCAGTCCGGTTTCGCGTCGAGCACCGACGCCGCGGCGTAGCCCTCCTCGACACGAATGCCGAGGGACTCGAGCTGCGTGCTCATTGGCGGGTAGACATTGGCATCGCTGCCCGTGACCGTATGCCCCGCCGCGCGCGCCAGTGCGGCGACGCCGCCCATGAAAGTGCCGCAGATGCCGAGAATGTGAATGTGCATGTCGGTGCCGCTCCTCAGGCCGGCGCGCGTGCCGCTTCCTGGATGCCGTATTGCAGGATGAAGGCCATGACGGCGATGACGATGCCGACGAACCAGTGACGACCGATCGCTCGTGCCACGATATGGCCCTCTACCGGCACTGACCAGAAGATGATGAGGGTGGCCAGGAGACCCGCGACGTCGCGACCGAGAAGCGGACCGAGCAGGACGAATTCGGCGACGAACATGAGCGTGATCAGCGAGCCGCAGGCGATGATGCTCGAGATCGCGGACAGCAGTCGCGACGGATGCCCCGAAACAAAGATTACGGCACCGTAGAACGCTATGCCCATGCCGTAGGCGCCCCAGGTCACGAAGTAGTCGCGCTCGCTGGTAATGTCGATGAGCGTGGAGGCCGCATAGGCGGAGATCAGCATCAGCACCAGCGCTACGGAGAGCACCAGCGGCGACCCGGGAATACTCTCCGGGCCTTTGCGCAGCGCAATAATGTCGATGAATGTCTTGAGGAGGAGTAGCAAAGCGGGCAGGACGGCTGACTTGGCAGCGCGAAATGATCGCATGTTAGTCTCTGGAATCGAAGCCTCTTCCTGGCGACCGCGGACCGCATGCCTGATTACAGCTACATCGACCTGTCGCAGCCCGATGCCGCCTGCGACGCGCTCGCTGACGCCGGACGAATCGGCGTCGACACCGAGTTCATGCGCGAGCGGACGTATGCGGCCGAGCTGTGCCTCGTACAGTTCGCCGTCGGCGACCGGCTGTGGTGCGCCGACCCGCTGGGCGCCGGCGACCTGTCGCCGTTCTGGGACGCGCTGCTGGCGCCCGCCTGGGTCGTGCACTCGGGGCGCCAGGATTTCGAAGTGATCCTCGCGTCGGCCGGAAGCCTGCCGCGTGACGTGTTCGACACCCAGGTCGCCGCTGCGCTCCTCGGGCATCCCCCGCAGCTCGGCTACGCGAACCTCGTCGCCGATCTGTTCGACGTCGACCTCGAGAAATCGCAGACCCGCGCCGACTGGAGCAAGCGTCCGCTGTCAGCGGCCGCGCTGAAGTACGCCGCGGAGGACGTCGCCTGGCTGCTGCCGGCCTACGAGCGCCTCGCCGAGGAGCTCGACCGGCGCGGACGGCTGGACTGGGCCGTCGAGGACAGCCTGGCGCTGCTCGATCCCGCGCTGTACACGACGCAGCCGGAGGCGGCAATCGAGCGCGTCAAGGCGGCGCGCAACCTGCGGGGTCGGCAGCGGCGGGCGGCCGCGAGGCTCGCTGCCTGGCGGGAACAGCGAGCCGAGCGCAGCAACAAGCCGCGGCAGTGGATCCTGCGCGACGCGGTGCTGATGGACATCGCCACCGCCAACCCGGCTTCGGTCGCGGCGCTCGGCAACATTGCCAACCTCGCGCCGGCGACGGTGCGCCGCAGCGGCACGGAACTGCTCGACCTGCTGCGCGATGCCGAGCGGGGCGATGAGCATTACGAACCGCCGGCGCGGCCGGACGACGCGCAGAAAGCCCTGCTGAAGGCGCTGCAGAAAACCGTTGCCGCGCGGGCGAAGGATCTCGGCATCGCCGCCGAGGTGCTGGCACCGCGGCGCGAGTTGAGCGCCGCGGTGACGGGCGCTCGCGACCTGCGGGTGTTCCGCGGCTGGCGCGGCGATATCGTCGGTCGGGACCTGCTGAAGCAGCTCGACCCGTGAGCCCCGGCTGCTCGCACGGCGCGGCCGGAGCGGCCGCGACCGGCCTGCGTCCGGCGACCGCCGTCAGATTACGGCCAGCAGACGCTCGTTGACTTCGTCGACACTGCCGCCAGCGTCGACGGTCGCCAGCTTGCTCCGCTGGCGATAGAACGCGATCAGCGGCTCGGTCTGCTCGCGGTAGACGTCGAGGCGCTTGCGAATGGTCTCCTCGTTGTCGTCGTCGCGCTGGATAAGTTCGCCGCCGGCGCGCTTGCACTCTTCGAGCTCCTCGGCCGACGAGAAATGGATGTTGAGTAGTTTGCCGGTCGCCGAGCAGGTACGGCGGCCCGTCAGACGCTTCATCAGGATGTCGAAATCGACGTCCATCAGCACCGCGGTATCAAGTGGCTGACCGAGTTCATCCAGGAGTTGCTCCAGGTCCAGCGCCTGCTGCTCGGTCCGCGGGAAGCCGTCGAGGATGAAGCCCTCCCTGGCATCGTCTTCGCGGAGTCGATCGCTGATCACACCGAGCATGATCTCGTCCGAGACGAGCTTGCCGGCATCCATGATCTCCTTGGCCTGGCGACCGAAGCGGGTCCCGGCCTCGACCGCGGCGCGCAGCATGTCGCCCGTGGAAATATGCGGGACATCGCGTTCGGCCTCGAGCTTCTTGGCCTGGGTCCCCTTGCCCGATCCGGGCGCCCCCAACAGGACTATTCTCATGTGTCTTCTCGATTGACGGATTGACGATCGCCACGCCTGCCGGCCGGCGTCCGCGCCGGGCTGCGCTCCGGCCGTGGCCGGGTCCCCGCGGGCGGCTAACGCTACCCACAAAGTCCGGGGGCGTCAAACGTCGACCCGCAGCGCAGTCGCAATGGCCGTGAAGCCCGTCCCGGATTCGGCTATGCTCGGCGGCCATCCGGGGCTTGCGGGGAGGACGGAGATCATGTCGGGAAGGAACGCGTTTTACGCGCAGTCGGGCGGAGTGACCGCCGTCATCAACGCGAGCGCCTGCGGCGTCATTGAAACGGCGAGAAAACATCGCAAGCAGATTCGCAATGTCTATGCGGGCCGCGACGGCATCATCGGCGCCCTGACCGAGGACATGATCGACACCAACCGCGAGCGTGCGTCCAGCATCGCCGCCCTGCGGCACACACCCGGCGGCGCCTTCGGCTCGGCGCGCTACAAGTTGAAGAGTCTCGAGGAGAATCGAGCGCAGTACGAGCGGCTGATCGAGGTGTTCCAGGCCCACGACATAGGCTACTTCTTCTACAACGGCGGCAACGACTCGATGGACACCGCGCTGAAGGTATCGCAGACCAGTGAGCGCATGGGCTACCCGGTGAGCTGTATCGGCATCCCGAAGACGGTTGACAACGATCTGCCGGAAACCGACAACTGCCCGGGATTCGGCTCGGTCGCGAAATACGTCGCGGTATCGACGCGGGAGGCTGCCCTCGACGTGCTGTCGATGGCGAGGACCTCGACCAAGGTGTTCATCCTCGAAGTCATGGGCCGCCACGCGGGCTGGATCGCCGCCGCGGCAGGGCTCGCCGGTACCGGCAAGTCCGAGGCGCCGCATATCATCCTGTTCCCGGAGATCCCGTTCGACCGCGACAAGTTCTTGAAACGGGTCAAAGAGTGTGTCGAGGCGTACGACTACTGCGTGATCGTCGTCAGCGAAGGGGCCCGCTACGCGGACGGCGCGTTCCTCGCCGAGGCCGGAACCCGCGACGCCTTCGGGCACGCCCAGCTCGGCGGCGTGGCGCCGGTCGTCGCCAACATGGTGCGCGACGAGCACGGCTACAAGTATCACTACGCGGTCGCCGACTACCTGCAGCGCTCGGCCCGGCATATCGCTTCGGCCGTCGACGTCGAGCAGGCCTACGCGGTGGGCCGCGCTGCCGTCAGGTTCGCGCTCGAGGGCAAGACCGGCGTCATGCCGGTCATCAAGCGGGTTTCCGACAAGCCCTATCGCTGGCGCATCGAGGAGGCGCCGCTGTCGAAGGTGGCCAACAAGGAGAAGATGCTGCCCCGGAGCTATATCAGCCGCGACGGCTACTCGATCACCGAGGCCGGCCGGCGCTACCTCGCGCCGCTGATCCGCGGCGAAAATTACCCGCCTTATGTCAATGGCTTACCGAAGTACGTGACCCTCAAATCCCATCCCGTTCGCAGGCTGCTGAACGACGAATTTGTGATATGATGCGCGGCTTTGGCGGGGTCCGGCGCAGCCGGGCGCTAGCCCGCCTCCAGTCGAACGAGCGCGGCAGGTCTTGCGCTCTTCGCGCCCTCAACCACGTGCCCGGCGTCGTCCAGTAAACGGCCCCGGGCACGCGTCTGAGGCGTGCCGCCCGGGCAACGGACGTGGTTCGGTCCCGTGGCGGTTCTTGAGCGAGAGCAGCAACGGGACGAGCCCGCGCAGCCGTGACGGCAGGAATACCAACGACAAGAACACGCCCCGGCCGTGTCACGGCCGCGGTGCGGAACGGATCAGGAGAACAGTAGATGACTAACGAGTTGGCACTGTTGCTGGCGATCGGCGCCGGCGTTGCCGCCATTCTTTACGGACTCGTATCCACGCAGTGGGTGTTGAGCCGCCCCGCCGGCAACGAGCGCATGCAGAAGATCGCCCAGGCCATCCAGGAAGGGGCGGGCGCGTACATGAACCGCCAGTACCAGACGATCGGTGTCGTCGGCGTGGTGCTGTTCCTCGTTCTCGGCGTCGCGCTCGACTGGATGACAGCCGGCGGCTTCGCAATCGGCGCCGTATTCTCGGGCCTCGCCGGCTACATCGGCATGTTCGTCTCGGTGCGCGCCAATGTCAGGACCGCCGAGGCCGCAAGGCAAGGCGTCAACCCGGCCCTGAACGTCGCCTTCCGCGGCGGCGCCATCACCGGCCTGCTGGTCGTCGGTCTCGGCCTGTTCGGCGTAGCCGGCTACTACCTGCTGCTGTCGTCGCTGGGCGCTAGCGTTGACGACACGATCCACGCGCTCGTCGGGCTCGCCTTCGGCGGCTCGCTGATCTCGATTTTCGCGCGACTGGGCGGCGGCATCTTCACAAAAGGCGCCGACGTCGGCGCCGACCTCGTCGGCAAGGTAGAGGCCGGCATTCCCGAGGACGACCCACGCAACCCCGGTGTCATTGCCGACAACGTCGGCGACAACGTCGGCGACTGCGCGGGCATGGCCGCGGACCTGTTCGAAACCTACGCGGTCACGATCATCGCCACGATGCTCCTCGGCAGCCTGATGGTTTCGCAGATGGGACCGGAGGCCATATTCTACCCGCTGGTGCTGGGCGCGGTGTCGATCGTGGCCTCGATCATCGGCACGTTCTTCGTCAAGACCTCGGACGGCGGCAAGATCATGGGCGCGCTGTACAAGGGCGTGATCGTCGCCGGCTTGCTCGCCGCGATCGCCTTCTACCCGCTGACGAACGCGATGATGGGCGGCTCCGGCAATGCCATGGGCATCTACGGCTCGGCGCTGATCGGCCTTGCGCTGACTGCCGCGATGGTCGTCATCACCGAGTACTACACCGGCACCGACTTCAAGCCGGTCAGGACGATCGCCAACGCCTCGCTCACAGGCGACGCGACCAACATCATCGCCGGCCTCGGTATCTCGATGAAAGCCACGGCGCTCCCCGTGCTCGCGGTGTGCGCCAGCATCTGGGGCGCTTTCGCGCTGGCGCCGGAAGGCAATTCGCTGGCTGGCCTGTACAACATCGCGATCGCGGCGACGACGATGCTGTCGATGACCGGCGTCGTGGTCGCGCTCGATGCGTTCGGCCCGATCACCGACAACGCCGGCGGCATCGCCGAGATGGCCGAGCTGCCGCCCGAGGTACGCAACATCACCGACCAGCTCGACGCGGTGGGCAACACCACCAAGGCCGTAACCAAGGGCTACGCGATCGGTTCGGCCGGGCTCGCGGCCCTGGTCCTGTTCGCCGACTACACGAACGCGCTGGAGACGGCCGGCATCATGGTCGACTTCGACCTGTCCGACCATCTCGTCATCATCGGCCTCTTTATCGGCGGCCTCGTGCCGTTCCTGTTCGGCGCGATGGCGATGGAAGCCGTCGGCCGCGCCGCCGGCTCGGTCGTCAACGAGGTGCGCCGCCAGTTCCGCGAAATCCCGGGCATCATGGAAGGCACCGGCAAACCGGACTACGGCCGCGCCGTCGACCTGCTCACGAAGGCGGCGATCAAGGAGATGATCATCCCGTCGCTGCTGCCGATCCTGGTGCCGCTGGCCGTCGGCCTGCTGCTCGGGCCGAAGGCGCTCGGCGGCCTGCTGCTCGGCACGATCGTGACCGGCCTGTTCGTCGCCATCTCGATGACGGCCGGCGGCGGCGCCTGGGACAATGCGAAGAAGTACATCGAGGACGGAAATTGCGGTGGCAAGGGCTCCGATGCCCACAAGGCCGCCGTGACCGGCGACACCGTCGGCGATCCGTACAAGGACACGGCCGGCCCGGCGATCAACCCGCTGATCAAGATCATCAACATCGTCGCGCTGCTGATGGTCCCGCTGCTGTCGGTCTAGCGGCTGTGGGAGCGGCTCGAGTCGCTCCCTGTCCCGGGCTTGTCCGGGGACTGTTTGCTTGAGCGCCGCGGCGAACAAGCAGGCTGTCCCCGGAATTCCCGGAATTCATTCAGGGTCTCAGCGCGCGGAAGGTGCCCGACGTTGACGCGCTCCCCAGCGCCGTCGGCTCGTCGATGAAGTTACCCTGCACGAAGTCGACGCCGTGATCGCGCAGCCAGTCGAAGTCCTGCTGGCTCTCGACCTGCTCGGCGATGACGCGGAATTCCATGGTACGCGCGAGCTTGATCATCGCGGTCACCATCTCCTGGTTGATGTCATCGGCGGGCAGGCCGCGCGTGTACGCGCCGTCGATCTTGAGGTAGTCGACCGGCAGCCGCTTGAGCCTCGAGAAGGAGCCGAGCCCCGAGCCGAAATCGTCGAGCGCGAACTCGCAGCCGATGCCGTGGAGCACCTCGATGAAGCGCTGCACGTGCTGGACGTCAGTCGACACTACGCCTTCGTTCACCTCGAAACAGATGCTGCCCGGCGAAATGCCGCTGCGGTCCAGTGAGTCGACGACGAAGCCGAGGAAGCCTTCATCGCTCAGTGTCTGGCCTGAAATGTTGATCGAACAGCTGCGCCCGCGCGGCAGGCGAATCTCGCCGGCGTTCATCGCCGACAGCGTCGCGGCGACGACCCAGCGATCGATTTGCGGCATGAGCTGATAGCGCTGCGCCGGTCGCAGGAACTCGGCCGAGTTCGCGATCCGGTCGCGTTCGTCCGGGAGGCGGATGAGGATCTCGTAAGCCGGGCCGCTGTCCTGGCCGGCGGTTGCGATGATCGATTGCAGCGCGATCTGGAAGCGATCCTCGTGCAGCGCCGACTGCATCTGGCGCAGCCACCGGATATCGCCGCGCTCGCGCGCGATCGCCTCGTCGCGAGCCGAGTAGACGTGAACCTGCCCGCGACCGCGCTGCTTGGCGACGTAGCAGGCCGAATCGGCAGCGCTCATGATGTCCTGCAGGGAACCGCTGGCCTGGGTGATCTCGACCAGCCCGACCGAGATGCCGATGTTGAAGATCTTGTCCTGCCACACGAAGCGGTAGTCCGACACCGCGCCGCAGATATCGGTAGCGATCTGGGTCGCCTTCTCGAGGGGGCAGCCGATCAGCAGGGTGCCGAACTCGTCCCCGCCGAGGCGGCCGACAGAATCGGAATCGCGTACCTGGTTTCGAATGAGGCTTGCGATCTCGCGCAGCATGTTGTCGCCGGCCAGGTGGCCGCAGCTGTCGTTGACGGCCTTGAAGCGGTCGAGGTCCATGTAGCAGAGGATATGGGTGGATTCCTCGGCGTGCGCGTGGTCCATCGCTTCCTGCAGGCGGCGCTCGAACTCCCGGCGGTTGACCAGGCCGGTGAGCGGGTCATGGGTCGCCTGGTAGCTCATCTGGCGCGTCAGGCCGCGCAGTTCGCTGACGTCGTGGAACACCACGACGGTGCCGGTGATACTGTTGCCGGGCCCCTTGATCGGCGATGCCGTGATCTCGATCGAATGCTCCTGCTCGCCGTCGCGGCTCACCATCAGCGCCCGCCTGCCCATGTTGACGCGCCGTCGCATGGCGAGACAGCGCTCCACCGGGTCACCGAGCGAACGCCGGTCCGCCTCGTCGATGAGAGAGAAGATGTCGCTGACCTGCTGCCCTGCGGCCGCTTCGCGGTCTGCACCCGTCATGCTCTCGGCGGCGCGGTTCATGTAGTCGATACGGCCCTCGTTGTCGGTCGTAATGACTCCCTCGGCGATCGATTCCAGCGTGTACTGCGCCTGGCGCTTGCTGCGGCTCAGCGACACCTCGAGGCTCTTGCGGTAGCTGACATCGCGCGCGACCGTCAGGATGGCATCGTTGCCGCGGTACTCGATGACCGAGCTCTGGGCCTCGACCCAGAGCCCCTGGTCGTTGCCGTTGATGAGCTGGATCTCCAGCCGCTGGCCCACGCTCTCGCCGGCGAGGCGACGGGCCATGGTCTTGCGGAACAGGGCGCGGTAGGCGGGCTTGACGAGATCGGCGGCCTGCCGGCCCTCGAGCTGCTCCGGGCTCAGGCCGATGAGCCGGGCGGCGCTGTCATTGGCCAGCAGGATGCGCTCGTCGTGGATCAGCACGACTTCGGGGATCGTGCGGGCAAATTCGGCGAACAGGCGATCGCGATCCTGGATCTCCTCGTCGCGCTCCGCAAGGGCGTCGAACAGCCTGTTGACCGTCTCCCGGACGTCACCGAGGGAGCCCTCGCGGCGAATGTCGAGACGGCGCCCGACGTAGGCATCGGCGGCGGTCTCGACCAGTTCCTCGTTGAACTCGCGGAGCTGCCGCTGCAGGCGCCGGCGGCGCAGGAAAAAGATGGCGGCGAGCGCCAGCGCAACGAGCAGCGACAGGGACAACGCGACGATGAGGTCAGTCATCGCCATGCGGGGTCCACTGCAAGTCGGGTTGTTAGCTTGACGTTACTGCGGAATCGTTGTCGTTTGTTTGGCTCGCAACGCAATCTATGGCCGTTTCCTCTCCGGCTTGGAAGTCGTCGGGGGCGCCGCGACCTCCTGATTTGTTATTATCGTTCGCCTGGTGCGCCTGGCGCGCGTGGGCGCTGGTCGTCGTACGTCCGAGTACGAATCTGCGAGATCTGTCGGTAACACGTTGCTGTCCGATCAAGCATAGCTCAGCGATTGCCCGGCACCGCCATGATTCACCATAATTCTAGAATGGCGCGACGCCTGCAAGCGCTTTGCAAAAGTGCAACAGGCGGTCAGAAAAATACGATGAGCGGCGGGCGCCGCGCGGCATGAGGGCACGGGCATGGCAGAGATCGGGGGCGTCATGAACAGCGAATTTGCGCGCCGGCAGATGGTAGAGCAGCAGATCCGCACCTGGGACGTGTTCGAGGAGGAGCTGCTCGACCTGTTCCGCTCGGTGCCCCGCGAGGACTTCGTGCCGAGCGCCTGGCGCAGGCTGGCCTACGCCGAGGCCGAGATCCCGCTCGGCCACGGCGAACGCATGATGCGGCCGTCGGTCGAGGGCAGGATGCTGCAGGGCCTCGACATCGGCAGCGAAGACCACGTGCTCGAGATCGGCACCGGCAGCGGATTCATCACGGCCTGCCTCGCGCGCCTCGCGCACAGCGTGACCAGCATCGACCTGTACGAGGATTTCCTGAGCGCCGCCGCGGACAAGCTGGCCCGTCACCGGCTGGACAACGTCTCGCTCGAGCGCCGCGACGCGGTGACCGACGGTCCCCCGGACGGCGCCTTCGATGCCATCGCCGTGACCGGTTCCCTGCCCGCGCCGGACGAGCGCCTGTTCGCGGCGCTCAAGCCCGGCGGGCGCCTGTTCGTCGTCATCGGCGAGGCGCCGGTGATGGAGGCCCGTCTCTACACGCGCGCCGACACGGCGGAGCCCTCCGCGACCGTGCTGTTTGAGACTTGCCTGCCGCGGCTGCAGAATGTGGCCGAGCCGTCGCACTTCACCTTCTGACTGCGCGGCGCCCGGCCGCCGCAGGCAACGGAAACCGTTTGGCCTGCCACGGCATCCATTACACGGATACCGCCGCGACGGCCTCGCGCCGGCGTGCGCCGTAGCCGGGGAGCCGGGTAATGACTGGGGGATCAGACGCGTGTTCGAGGAAATGACACCGACCGAGCTCGAGCGGCTGCGCGCTGCCGGCGAACTTTGGCAACTGCTCGACGTCCGAGAACCCTGGGAGGTCGATCTTGCCCGCGTCGACGGGACCCGTAATATCCCGATGGGCGAACTACCCGCGCGGCTTGCGGAACTCGACCGGGAGCAGCCGATCGCCGTGCTCTGCCATTCCGGCGGGCGCAGCGCACGGGTTGCGGCATTGCTGGCGCAGCAGGGATTCGTACGCATTGCCAACGTGACGGGCGGTATCGATGCGTGGTCGGTCGAGGTCGACAGCAGCATCCCGCGTTACTGAGACCCGCAGCGGCCGCCCTTGACTGATCTGGTGATATAGATAACCATAACACCCTCCGCCGACGGCGGCACAACCCCTGGACGGCCGTTTATGAACAACTCCAAGACAGCCCTGCTGCCGCTCGCCTGCAGCGCAATCCTCTGCCTCGCCAGCCAGGCCCAGGCCGCGTCGCTGATGGAGGTCTACCAGCAGGCGCTGCAGAGCGACCCGCTGATCCACGAGGCGGAATCGCGGCGCCTCGCGGCGCTGGAGGCGCTGCCGCAGGCTCGGGGTGCGTTGTTTCCGCAGGTCAGTGCCGGCGGCAATGTCACGCAGAGATCCTCGGACGGCCGCCAGATCTTTCAGGACAGCACCGGCATCGGCGTCGCGACCTCTGAATCCGCAAGCGAAACGACGGCCTGGCAGGTCGACCTGAGGCAGACTGTCTTTCGCTGGGACCAGATCGTCACGCTGAAACAGGCGAACAAGCGCGTCGCCAAGGCCGAGGCGGACCGCGAAGCGGCGCAGCAGGACCTGATCGTGCGCGTCGCGACGCGCTACTTCGACGTGCTCGCCGCCGAAGACCGGCTGCGGTCGATCGACGCCGACCGGCTGGCGATCGCGCGCCAGCTCGAGCA
>JBFJUJ010000030.1:0-17696 GCA_041624755.1 Woeseia sp.
CCGCCCTGCGTGCCCGGGAACACCAGCGAGTTGAATTTCTTCGTGATCTCGTCGTTCTTGCGGGCAAGGATCAGTCCGCCGCGCGGACCGCGCAGCGTCTTGTGCGTCGTCGTCGTCACCGCATCCGCAACCGGGATCGGGCTGGGGTAGAGCCCCGCCGCCACCAGCCCGGCGACGTGCGCCATGTCGACCACCAGCCACGCGCCGACGGCGTCGGCGATGTCGCGGAATCGCTGCCAGTCCATGACGCGGGAATAGGCCGAGAAACCGGCGACGATCATTTTCGGCCGGTGCTCCCTGGCCAGCTTCTCGACCTGCTCGTAATCGACGATGCCCGTCTCGGCGACGACGCCGTATTGCAGCGCGTTGAACAGCTTGCCGGAGAAATTGACCGGCGAGCCGTGCGTCAGGTGACCGCCGTCGGACAGGCTCATGCCGAGGATCGTGTCGCCGGGTTTCAGCAGCGCGAGGAAAACGGCCGCGTTGGCCTGCGAGCCGGAATGCGGCTGCACGTTCACGTAGTCGGCGCCGAACAACTCCTTCGCGCGCTCGATAGCGAGCTGCTCGGCGACGTCGACGTACTCGCAGCCGCCGTAGTAGCGTTTGCCGGGATAGCCCTCCGCGTACTTGTTGGTGAGTACCGAGCCCTGGGCCTCCATCACTCGCGGACTGGCATAGTTCTCCGACGCGATCAGTTCGATGTGCTCTTCCTGGCGACGGGCCTCGTCGACGATGGCATTGAACAGATCGGCATCAAATTCCTCGATCGAGGTGGTCTCGGCGAACATGCGGCGGGTCTCCAGTGGTACGTGGCAAAGGGTCGGATGCGCGCGAGCCGCGGCGCGGCGGCTCCCGGCGGGGTGCGGCAATTGTACACAATCCCCGCGCCCCGCCGGAGACCTGCCGGGCGGTCGGAATCAGCGGGCGCGGACCATCGCGCCGACGACCGCCGTCCAGGCCGCTGCGATATTGGCGCGATTGTAGCCGCCGCCGCCGGTCGCGAGCAGGCGACCTTCGGCATAGCGCTCGGCGATGTCGCGCAGGCTGGCCGCGGCCACGGCGTGGGCCTCGTCGGTGAAGCGCAGGTGGGTGATCGGATCGCCGCCCAGGCTGTCGGCGCCGCACTGCAGGATGATGAATTCGGGCTCCGCCGCGTCCACGAATTCCTCGACGCGCCGCCACGCATCGAAAAACAGCGCGTTGTCCGCCCCCGGCGGCAGCGGGAGGTTCAGCTTGGAGCCGGCGCCCGGACCGACACCGACCTCGCAGGCCGCCCCGGTGCCCGGGTAGAGGAATCGGCCGTCCTCGTGGATGTCGGCGAAGCACAGGTCGGGATCGTCCTCGAAGCCGTAGTAGACGCCGTCGCCGTGATGCGCGTCGATATCGACATAGGCGATGCGCGCGATGCCGTGCCTGCGCCGCAGGTACTCGATGGCAACGCCGCAGTCGTTGAATACGCAGAAACCGGCGGCGGCACCGCGCGCCGCGTGGTGCAGCCCACCGATCGGCTGGAATGCAGAGCGCGTTTCGCCCGCGACGATGGCGTCGACCGCGGCGAGGGTTGTGCCGACGGCGACGCGCGCCGTGTGGAAGATGCCGGGCAGCGCCGGCGTGTCCCCGTGGTCGAGGAAGCCCGTGCCCTCCTCGGACCTGCGCTCGACGTGCCGAATGTATTCGTCGTCGTGGAACATCGCCAGCTGCTCGACGGTCGCCAGCGCGGGCTCCCTGAGCACCACCGCGTCGCCGTAGCCCGAGCGCTCGAGCGCCTCGTGAAAGGCATCGTGGCGATCCGGGCCGAAAGGGTGTTCTTCGCCGAAGCCGTAGGCTGCGAGCGCCTCTCCCTTGTAGACGAACACCGGCTGACTGTTCACGGGCGAGGGGTTCTCCACTGCTGTCACGAGGATCCTGTTCCGGGTTTTCTATTCGCGCTGCTTCCCGGATAATGCGCGCTCCGCTCACCGCCAATCAAGACGGTAACCAGTACTTCCAGCATGGCGCAATATATATACACGATGAACCGGGTGGCGAAAATCGTGCCGCCCAAGCGCTTTATCATCCGCGACATCTCCCTGAGCTTCTTCCCGGGCGCGAAGATCGGCGTGCTCGGCCTGAACGGCGCCGGCAAGTCGACGCTGCTCAGGATCATGGCGGGACTCGACAAGGAGTTCGAGGGCGAGGCGCGGCCGCAGCCGGGCATCAATATCGGCTTCCTGCCGCAGGAGCCGGCGCTCGACCCGGACAAGGACGTGCGCGGCAATGTCGAGGAAGGCGTCGCCGAGGTCAAGGGGCTGCTCGATCGTTTCAACGAGATCAGCATGAAGTTCGCCGAGCCGATGGACGACGACGAGATGAATGCGCTGCTCGAGGAACAGGGCAGGCTGCAGGACGCTATCGACTCGGCCGGGGGCTGGGAGCTCGACCGCAAGCTCGACGTCGCGGCCGATGCCCTGCGGCTGCCGCCCTGGGACGCCGACGTCACGAAACTCTCCGGCGGCGAGCGCCGCCGCGTCGCGCTGTGCAGGCTGCTGCTCTCCGAGCCCGACATGCTGCTGCTCGACGAGCCGACCAACCACCTGGACGCCGAATCGGTCGCCTGGCTCGAGCGCTTCCTCGAGGAATACCCGAGCACGGTGATCGCCGTCACGCACGACCGCTATTTCCTGGACAACGTCGCCGGCTGGATACTGGAACTCGACCGCGGGCACGGCATCCCCTGGGAAGGCAACTACTCGTCGTGGCTTGCGCAGAAGGAGGCGCGGCTCGCCAACGAGGAGGCCACCGAGAAAGCGCGCCGCAAGGCGATGCAGGCGGAGCTCGAGTGGGTTCGCGCCAACCCGAAGGGCCGCCAGGCCAAGTCCAAAGCGCGCCTCAGGCAGTTCGAGGAGCTGTCCTCGCCGACCTATCAGCAGCGCAACGAGACCAACGAAATCTACATCCCGCCGGGTCCGCGGCTCGGCGACGTCGTCGTCGAGGTCGACGGCGTGAGCAAGGCGTTCGGCGACAAGCTCCTCGTCGAGGACCTGAGTTTCAGCCTGCCGCCCGGCGGCATCGCCGGGATCATCGGCCCGAACGGCGCGGGCAAGACGACGCTGTTCCGGATGATCACCGGCAGCGAGCAACCGGACAGCGGCACGATACGCCTGGGCGACAGCGTCCGGCTCGCGAGCGTCGACCAGTCGCGCGACAGCCTCGACGACGGCAAGACCGTCTGGGAGGAGATCTCGGACGGCCAGGACATCATCCAGGTCGGCAAGTACGAAACGCCGTCGCGGGCCTACGTCGGCCGCTTCAACTTCCGCGGCGCAGAACAGCAGAAGAAGATCGGGCTCCTGTCCGGCGGCGAGCGCAACCGCGTGCACCTCGCGAAGATGCTGAAGGCGGGAGGCAACCTGCTGTTGCTCGACGAGCCCACCAACGACCTCGACGTAGAGACCCTGCGGGCGCTGGAGCAGGCACTGCTGGAGTTCCCGGGCTCGGCGATCGTGATCTCGCACGATCGCTGGTTCCTGGACCGCATCGCAACGCATATCCTGGCCTTCGAGGGCGACAGCCGGGTGACCTTCTTCAACGGCAACTACAGCGAGTACGAGGAAGACCGCAAGACGCGCCTCGGCAGCGAAGCGGCACAGCCGCATCGCATCAAGTACCGTCGGCTGGACGCCTGACCGCGCTGCCACGATGACGGCCCTGCTCGGGATCAGCGTTGTCTCCACGGCTCTCGCACTGCTGTTCCTGGCGCGCACCCTGCGGCACACCCGGCAAGGCCGCCTGCTGCGGGCCGGCGGTTCCGGCCTGAGCTGCGTCGTATCGGTCGCGATCGCCGCGGCCGTCATGATCATCGCCTTCAGCTACTACAGCTACGAGCGCCTGACCGCCGAGCGCATCGTGTCGACGGTAGAGTTCCGCGCGACCGGCCCGGACGAGTTCCGCGCGCGCCTGATGGTCGCCTCGCGTCCCGACCAGGTCTTCACGCTGCGCGGCGACGAATGGCAGATCGACGCGCGGCTGATCAGCTGGAAGCCGCCGATGGCCATGCTCGGACTCGAGCCCATCTATCGCCTCGACCGCCTCAGCGGGCGTTATGCCGCGATCGATCGCGAACAGCGCGAACTGCGCACGGTCCACGAACTGTCGCCGGAGCAGCCGCTCGACCTGTGGCGCATCGCGCGCGGTGTCCCGTCATTCCTTCTGCCCGGCATCGACGCCTACTACGGCACCGCGACCTACGTGCCGATGGCCGATGGCGCGCGCTTCGAGGTCAGCCTGAGCCGGGACGCGCTGATCGCGCGCCCCGCGAACGAGGCGGCGCGCCGCGCCGTCGGCCATTGGGGCACGCTGTGACGCCCGCTTATGTCACAGCGCGGCAAAATCCGCACACGAGGGGCGCTATACTGAACCGGTCGCCGCAACCCTGCCCCGTGCCTGCAACGCGGCGTGCCGGCCAACAACAAGAACAACGGCAATGACGATAACCCTCGAGCGCGAAAGCGGGATCGGACACACCGGTGAACAGATCGGGCTGGAATGCCCGTACTGCAACGTCTACTCGCACATGTCCCCACAGTCGGTCCCGGAGGTCGGCGCGCTGCTGCGCGACCGCCCGAAGCACGTGGGCCTCGTGTACCAGTGCGACGCCTGCAAGGCGCCGATCTTCCTGCGCTTCGCGGTCCGGGAATACGGCGAACAATCGGTCGAGCTGTTCCGCAACTTCGTCGAGCTGGAGCGACCGAAGGAACGCTTCCCGTTCTCCTACCTGCCGAGGCACACCGAGGTGTTGTTCCGGGAGGCGCTCTCCTGCTACTCGCACAACCTGTTCAACGCCTTCGCGTCGATGTGCCGGCGCACGGCGGTCAGCGCCTTCGAAACCCTCGGCAAGGACGGCAAGCTGAAGGCCTTCGACGAAGTCATGGAGGCGCAGCGCATCGCCGAGATCGACGACGACAGTTTCGAGCCCATCAAGAAAGTGCTGTTCGCCGCCAGCTCCGAGGAGGAGCTGCCCTCGCTCAATCGCGCGCAGGCGGGCGTGCTGCTGGAAGTCATGAAGGACATGTTCTACCAGTGCTTCGTGCGCCGCGGCAAACTGACCCGCGCGATCAAGGTGCGGCGCTTCTTCGTCCAGGAAGCCAACGGCAGCGCGCTGCCGGACAGCTAGTCCGGCAACCGGGAAATCGCGGACGCGAAAACCGGGAACTGGCCCCGATCTTCCGGATCTAGCCGAGCGCGCGGCGCGCGTTGCGGAACATCCGCAGCCACGGGCCCTCGTCGCCCCAGTCGTCCGGGTGCCAGGAGTTCTGCGCCGTCAGTGCGACCCGTTCCGGGTGCGGCATCGTGATCGTGACGCGGCCGTCCGCCGAACACAGTCCACAGATACCCGCAGGCGAGCCGTTGGGATTGGCCGGGTAGGTCTCGGTCGCGAGACCGTAATTGTCGACATAGCGCAGCGCGACGAGCGGCTCGGCCGAGCGCAGTGTCGCGTTGTCGGCGAATACGGCGCGGCCCTCGCCGTGGGACGTGGCGATCGGCAGGCGACTGCCGTGCATGCCGTCGAGCAACAGGGACGGCGAGGCCACGATCTCGACCAGGCTCAGGCGCGCCTCGAACTGCTCGGAGCGATTGCGTGCGAAGCGCGGCCAGTGCTCCGCGCCGGGGATCAGCTCCTTCAGGTGAGACAGCATCTGGCAGCCGTTGCAGACGCCGAGCGAGAGGCTGTCGGGCCGCGCAAAGAATCCCGCGAACTGGTCGCGCAGGCTGGCGTGATAGAGGATCGAGCGCGCCCAGCCGCCGCCGGCACCGAGCACGTCGCCGAACGAAAAGCCTCCGCAGGCGACGATCGCCTGGTAGTTCGACAGCGAGTCGCGGCCTTCGAGCAGGTCGCTCGTGTGAACGTCGACGGCGCTGAAGCCCGCCGCCAGGAAGGCGGCGGCCATTTCGGCCTGGCTGTTGACGCCCTGTTCGCGGAGGATCGCCACCCGCGGCTGCCGGCCGCCGATGAAAGGTGCCGCGACGTCTTCGGCCGGGTCGAAGGTCAGCCCGGCGCTGAGTCCGGGGTCGCCGCGGTCCAGCAGGCGATCGAATTCCTCCCGTGCCGTCGCCGGGTTGTCGCGCAGCGCCTGCAGCCGGTAACCCGGCTCCGACCATTCGCGCTGCAGCTCGGCGCGATCCATGCGCAGCAGCACTTCGTCGTCGCCGTAGATCGTCAGCTGCTCGTCGGCCTCGACGTTTCCGAGCTCGACCCAGCCGAGCCCGTGCTCCTCGAGGACCGCACGCACGGCGCTCCGGCGGCTCGAGGCCACCTGGACGACGGCGCCGAGTTCCTCGCTGAAGAGCTGGCGCAGGACGTCCCGGTCCGAACCCGGGAGATGGAGTGAAGCGCCGAGACGACCGGCAAACATCATCTCGGCGACGGTCGCCAGCAGGCCGCCGTCAGAACGATCGTGATAGGCGAGCAGCAGCCCTTCGGCGCTCATTCGCTGGATCGCGGCAAAGAACCTGCGAAGCAGCGCCGGGTGATCCAGGTCCGGCGGCGTGCCGCCGGCCAGACCGTATACCTGCGCCAGGCAGGACGCGCCGAGCCGATTGGCGCCCTCGCCCAGGTCGAGCAGCAGCAGCTCGCTCGGCTCGTCGACACGCCGCAGCTGCGCCGTCAGGTGGCGGCGCACGTCGACGACCGGGGCGAATGCGGACACGATCAGCGATACCGGCGCCACGACTGTGTGCTCGCCTCCATCGTCCGACCAGGCCGCGCGCATCGACAGCGAATCCTTGCCGACCGGGATCGCGATGCCGAGCTCGCGGCACAGCTCCGGACCGACGGCCCTGACCGTTTCGAACAGCCGCGCATCCTCGCCGGGATGCCCGGCGGCGGCCATCCAGTTGGCGGACAGGCGCACATCGGACAGGCGTTCGATCGATGCGGCGGCAAGGTTGGTGATGGCCTCGCCGACGGCCATGCGCCCGGACGCTGGCGCATCCAGCGCTGCGAGCGGCGTGCGCTCACCCATCGCCATCGCCTCGCCGCGGCGCTCGCCGAAACCGCTCGCCGTGACGGCGACGTCGCTGACCGGCACCTGCCAGGGCCCGACGAGCTGATCGCGCACCGTCAGCCCGCCGACGGTCCGGTCGCCGATGTGGATCAGGAAGGACTTGTCGGCGACCGCCGGGAAGCGCAACACCCGCAGGACGGCGTCGCCGAGCTCGATGCCCTTAAGCGACAGCGGCGGCGCCGGCGGCTCCAGCCGTTCGACATCGCGGGTCATCTGCGGCGCCTTGCCGAGCAGCATCTCCATCGGCATGTCGACGACCGGGTCGCCCAGCAGGCTGTCGTCGACGACGAGCCGCCCGTCGCCGGTCAGCTCCCCGATATCGGCGACCGGGCAGCGCTCGCGGGCAGAGATCGCCAGGAATTCGTCGAGCCGCGACGGCGCGACGATCAGGACGTATCGTTCCTGCGCCTCGTTGCACCAGATCGCCATCGGCGACAGGCCGGGCTCGGCGCTCGGAATGCAGCGCAGGTCGATGCGCGCGCCGTGCTTGCTGTGATCGACGGCCTCGGGCACGGCATTCGACAGTCCGCCGGCACCGACGTCGTGGATCAACAGTATCGGATTGTCCACGCCGAGCGCCCAGCAGCGATCGATCACTTCCTGGGCCCGGCGCTGCATTTCCGGATTGCCGCGCTGGACCGAGGCGTAGTCGAGGTCCTCGGAGCTCGTACCGCTGGCCATGCTGGACGCGGCGCCGCCGCCCAGGCCGATGAGCATCGCCGGGCCACCGATCACGACGAGCCGGCCGCCCACCGGCACGTCGCGTTTGACGGCATGTTCCGCGCGTACGTTGCCGAGGCCCCCCGCGATCATGATCGGCTTGTGGTAGCCGCGGCGCTCGCGCTCCGGCAGCCCGGGCAGGCGGCACTCGTAGCTGCGGAAATAGCCGGCGAGATTCGGTCGACCGAACTCGTTGTTGAAGGCTGCGCCTCCGATTGGCCCCTCGAGCATGATGGCGAGCGGCGTCGCCATGCGCTCGGGATGCGGTGCGTCCTCTTCCCAGGGCTGCGGATAACCCGGGATGCGCAGGTGCGACACGCTGAAGCCGGTCAGGCCCGCCTTCGGCTTTGCGCCGAGGCCGGTCGCGCCCTCGTCGCGGATCTCGCCGCCGGCGCCCGTGGCCGCGCCGGGAAACGGCGAGATCGCCGTCGGGTGGTTGTGCGTCTCCACCTTCATCAGGATGTGGATGTCCTCGTCGGCGTAGCCGTAGGCGCGGCTGCCGGGCGCAGCGAACAGCCGCCGGCCGTGCGAGCCGGCAATGACCGCGGCATTGTCGGAGTACGCGGACAGCACGCCGTCCGGCTGAGCCTCCGTCGTGCTGCGGATCATGTCGAACAGCTTCTCGGCCTGCGGCTCGCCGTCGATGATCCAGTCGGCGCGGAAAATCTTGTGCCGGCAATGCTCGGAATTGGCCTGCGCGAACATCATCAGTTCGGCATCGGTGGGTTCGCGTCCGAGCCGCGAGTAATTGTCGCAGAGGTAGTCGATCTCGTCGGCGGACAGCGCCAGGCCGAGCTCGGCGTTCGCAGCCTCCAGCGCGGCGCGCCCTGCGCGCGACAGCGGCACGACTCCGACGCGGCCGGGTTCGTGCGCGGCGAACAGCCGCGACGCTTCCGCCGGGTCGAGGAGCAGGCAGTCCGTCATGCGATCCATCAGGAGGGCACCGATTGCGGCCAGCGCCGCCTCGCCGGGTTGGCCGTCGACATCGAGCGCGTAGGTCATGCCGCGCTCGATACGCAGCGCGACGTCGAGGCCGCAAGCGCGCGCGATTTCGGTCGCCTTGCTGGACCACGGCGAAATCGTGCCTTCGCGTGGCGCGACGGTCAGGGTCGGCGCGCCGGCGGGCAGTTCCGCCACGGCATCGTCGCCGAGCAGCAGGTCCTCGAGGCGCGCGAACTCGCCGTCGTCCGGTGGTCGACCGACGAGCAGGAAATAGCTGTAGCGCGCGCTGACGGCCTGCACCGCCGGCGCGACCCGGCGGATACGCTCGAGCGCCTTGCTGAGGCGAAAGTCGGACAGCGCTGACTGTCCCGGCAGCAGCAGCACGGATTGACCGTGCGAGGCCGGCACTTCAGTCGCGGGTCTGGACAAGCCTATGGGTCTCTACGGTGAGGTCTCGGTGGATGGACGCGAGGACCGGGCGGACGGCGGCGATGATACCGGAGCACCGCCGGCGCGGCCAGCGGGCTCAGCGCTTGTCGCCGCCGGGCGTGTAGACCGGCACCGGGAACTGCGCGACGTTGCCGCCCTCCACCTTCGATATCTTGCTGGTGCCCTGTTTCTCGACCTCGTCGATGCGCACGATCGAGTGCATCGGCAGGTAGGTGCAGCGGACGCCTTCGAACTCCGACTTGATCTTCTCCTGCGTCGGGTCGACGACCACGGAGCTGCGCTCGTCGAAGACGAGTTCCCCGACCTCGATGAAGCCGAACAGCGCGCCGTGCGTGACGCGGCGCGCGTAGATCTCGTACAGGCGCCCCTGGTTGAGGAAGGCGATCTTGTAGATTCGTTTCTCGGACATGGACTTGCAGCGTACTCTTCGGGCCTTCTCTAGCGTGCGCGCCGGCGCCCGGCGCCGCCCTAGTGTAGCCGCGGCGGCTACGCGTATCCACGACTTCGCGCATCGCGATTATGTCGCATCGGCAGCGCTTCCGCGGCGTGCGGGGCGCCCGTCACGAGCGGTATTGTGAACTGCTCGGCAGCGCTTCAACGCGCTGCTCTGCACAATGCAAAATCGAGCAAAATCGCCGCTTTAGGCCCAACAGGTTCCGGAACACACAAACCAATGCCGCTACAACTCGAAGTGACCAGCGCCCACAGGGAGCTGATGGGCGACGACTCGGTACGCGTCTTCAACGGCGAAGGCGCGACCATTGGCCGTGGGCTGCACAGCGACTGGATTCTGCCGGACGAGCAACGCTTCATCTCTGGCAAGCATGCGACCGTTGATTACCGCGACGGTGCCTGGTACCTCGCCGACATCTCCACCAACGGCGTCTACGTCAACGACAGCGAGGAGCCGCTCGGCAAGGGAAAACCGCGGCGGCTGGCCGACGGCGACCGGCTGCGGATGGGCGATTTCGAATTCCGCGTCGCCATCGACGAGGGCGACGGCCTCGCGCCCGGCAGCACCGCGGGACTGCAGCCGCTCGGCGGGACCGATCACATGAACCAGCTGGTGCCGGAAGAATTGCCACGCAGCGGCATCCAGCTGCTCGACGAGGAGGAGATCACCGGCGACGAGGAGTTCCAGTCGGCGCTGTTCGGGACGACACGCATGGACCGCAAAGCCGAGCGTCAACGCAAGCCCGGCCGGGAACCGGCAAATCCGTTCCGGCCGCAGGAAGAGCGTGAGGCCGCCCGCAGCGACGAGCTCCTCGAAGCTTTCCTGGACGGAGCGGGCATCGACCCGCAGGAGATCCATCCGTCCGTCGACCCGCTCGACCTCATGTCGACAGCCGGCCAGGTACTTCGCGAAATGGTCGAAGGCATGACCGCGATGCTCGGGAGCCGGGCCGGCATGAAGAGCATGTTCCGTCTCGACCAGACGACGGTGCTGCCGCGCCAGAACAACCCGCTGAAACTCTCGGCTTCGGCAACCGAGGCCATGAAGCAGCTGCTGGTCGGGAAGGAAGGCGAATACCTGGGACCGCAGGACAGCGTCAAGGAAGTCTGCCGCGACCTGAAGTTCCACCAGGACGCAATGTTCGATGCGATGACGACCGCGCTGCGGGACTTCGCCGACCGCTTCGACCCGGACGAGCTGAAGGACAGCTTCGACAGCACGATGGAGCGCAAGCCCCTGTTCGGGTCTTTCGCCAGGCCGAAGTACTGGGAACTTTACTGCGACCTGTATCCCATCATGACACAGCAGGGCAGCGGGCCGTTCCCGCAGCATTTCGGCGAAGAATTCGTGCGCGCCTACGAGAAACGGATCGCCGAGTACAAGCGGGTCGACCGCGGCGACGGCAAGGCGGCCTAGCTACTGCGGCCCTCCCCGGATTGCGAGGTCAGTCGCGCCGGTTCTTGCGATTGTCGATCAGGTCCCTGACCACGCCCGGGTCCGCGAGCGTCGAGGTATCGCCGAGGTTGGCGAAGTCGTCGGCCGCGACCTTGCGCAGAATGCGCCTCATGATCTTGCCCGAACGCGTCTTCGGCAGCGCCGGCGCCCACTGGATCAGGTCCGGCTTCGCGATCGGCCCGATCTCCTTGCGCACCCAGGCCTTGAGTTCGTCCAGCAAGTCATCGCTCGCCTTGACGCCATCCATCAGCGTCACATAGGCATAGATGCCCTGCCCCTTGACGTCGTGCGGATAGCCGACGACGGCGGCCTCGGCAACCTTCGAATGTGCGACGAGCGCACTCTCGACCTCGGCGGTACCCATGCGGTGACCGGAGACGTTGAGCACGTCATCGACGCGGCCGGTGATCCAATAATAGCCGTCCTCGTCGCGGCGCGCGCCGTCGCCGGTGAAGTAGCACTCGTCGTACGTCGAGAAGTAGGTCTCGACGAAACGCTTGTGGTCCCCGTAGACCGTCCGCATCTGGCCGGGCCAGCTGTCCTTGATGACCAGGTTGCCCTCCGCCGCGCCCTCGAGCTCCTTGCCGTCCGCATCGACGAGCGCGGGCAGGATACCGGGCAGCGGCCGCGTCGCGGAGCCGGGCTTGAGCGGCGTGGCGCCCGGCAGCGGGCTGATCAGGATGCCCCCGGTTTCCGTCTGCCACCAGGTGTCGACAATCGGGCAGCGCCCGTCACCGACGACCTGGTAGTACCACTCCCAGGCTTCCGGGTTGATCGGTTCGCCGACGCTGCCGAGGAGTCGCAGGCTCTTGCGCGAGGTCTTTTTCACCGGTTCGTCGCCGTGACGCATCAGCGCGCGGATCGCGGTCGGCGCGGTGTAGCAGATGTTGACGGAATGCTTGTCGCAGACCTCCCAGAAGCGCGAGGCGCTCGGGTAGTTGGGCACGCCCTCGAACATCAGCGTCATCGCGCCGTTGGCGAGCGGCCCGTAGACGATGTAGCTGTGGCCGGTGACCCAGCCGACGTCGGCGGTGCACCAGTAGACGTCGCCGGGATGGTAGTCGAAGACGTACTTGTGGGTCATCGCCGCGTAGACCAGGTAGCCGCCGGTCGTGTGCAGAACGCCTTTCGGCTTGCCGGTCGAACCGGAGGTGTAGAGGATGAACAACGGATCCTCGGCGCCCATCTCCTCGCAGGGGCAGTCTTCGTCGACGGCGTCCTCGGCTTCGTGCAGCCAGACGTCGCGGCCTTCCGTCCAGCCGACGTCGGCACCGGTGCTCCTGACGACCAGCACCTTCTCGAGCGTGGTGACGCCGTCATTGGCCGCCGCCGCATCGACGTTCTTCTTGAGCGGGATGCGCTTGCCGCCGCGGCGACCCTCGTCCGCCGTAATCACGATGTTCGATTCGCAGTCGATGATGCGGCCGGCGAGCGAGTCGGGCGAGAAGCCGCCGAAAACCACTGAGTGCACGGCGCCGATTCGCGCGCAGGCCAGCATCGCGACCGCCGCTTCCGGGATCATCGGCATGTAGATCGTGACGCGATCACCCTTTTTCGTCCCGATCTTCTTCAGCACATTGGCGAACCGGCAGACGCGGCCGTGCAGCTCGCGGTAGCTGATCTTCAGGTCGGTTCCCGGGTCGTCCCCCTCCCAGATGATCGCGACGTCATCGGCTTTCGCTTCGAGGTGCCGATCGACGCAGTTGTAGCAGGCGTTCAGCGTGCCGTCGTAATACCAGCGGATATGCAGGTCGTCGCGACGGAAAGACACGTCGCGGACTTCGGTGAACGGCTTGATCCAGTCGACTATCCCTGCCTGCTCCTGCCAGAAGCCGGCATTGTCCTCGATCGAGCGCCGGTACATGTCGCGGTAGCCTGCCTCGTCGATCCACGCACGCGCCGCGGCATCGGCGTCGATGTCGTAGGTCTTGCTCATCGTAGCTCCTCGTTATCTTCGGGCTCGGTTGTTATCGGTCGGGACCCGCACAGGTCAGCGCCTGTCGGCGAGTGCCAGGATGCGCTGCGCGCGGACCAGGTGCGGCCGGTCGAGCATTTCGCCGTCCAGCCCCAGTGTGCCAGCCGCGGGATGCGCTGCAAACAGCGCCACGATGCGCCGGGCTCGCGCGACCTCGTCGTCCGTCGGCGTGAACGCCGCATTGATCGCGCCGAGCTGCGCCGGATGGATTGCGAGCATGCCGCTGAAGCCGTCGCGCCGCGCGGCGGCAGCCTGCCGCGCGAGTCCCTCCTCGTCCCCGAAGTTGGTATGCACGGTGTCGATCGCCGCGACGCCGGCCGCCGCCGCGCCGAACAGGCACAGGCTGCGGGCGAACTCGTACGGTGGCAGCCAGCGGCCGTCGTCACCACGGTTCGCGCTCGCGCCGAGCGCGGCGGAGAGGTCCTCGGCGCCCCAGGTAAGGCCGAACAGGCGCTCGCCCGCGCCCGCGTACTCGTGTACGCGGAACAGCGCGGCCGGATGCTCGGTCACGATCGGCAGGACGAGCGTGCGTCCGACCGGCCTGCCGTGCTCCGCCTCGAGGGCGCCGAGCAGCTCATCCAGTCGGCGGACGTCGTCAGCGCCGGCCGCTTTCGGCAGCACGATGCCGGCCGGCGCGCCGCGCATCGCCGCGCGCAGATCGAGCATCGCATCCTCGCTGTCCAGCGGGTTGATCCTCACCCAGCAGTCGGGCGCATGACGATCGGCGAGAAACGACTGCAGCCGCTCGCGGGCCGCCGGCCGCTCGCCGGCCTCGACCGAATCCTCGAGATCGATGATCAGCGCGTCGGCGCCGCTGTCGGCCGCCTTGGCGAGCTTGCGCTCGCTGTCGGCCGGCACGAACAGGAAGCTGCGACTCATGCGGGCCGGCGCTTCATCAGCGCAGAGCGCTTGCAGATGCCGACGAGCTCGTCGTGCTGGTTGTACGCCCGATGCTCGAAGACGACGATGCCGTTGTCCGGCCTGGAGCGGCTGTCGCGCTTGTCGACGACCTCGCTGACGATGTGCAGCGTGTCGCCGTGGAACAGCGGCTTCGGGAAACGCACTTCGTCCCACCCCAGGTTGGCCACGGTCGTGCCGACGGTCGTGTCGTTGACCGAGATCCCCACCATGAATGCGAGGGTCAGGCAGCTATTGACCAGCGGCTTGCCGAACTCGGTCGTTTTCGCGAATTCGGCGTCGATGTGCAGCGGCTGCGGATTGTGTGTCAACGCGCTGAACCAGACGTTGTCGGCCTCGGTGACCGTGCGGCGAATCTGGTGATCGAAGGTCTGACCGACTTCGAACTCCTCGTAGTACAGTCCCGGCATGGCCACGGCGCCTCGCGCAATCGATAAGCACAGGGACGAGCATGATAGACGGCGCCGGCCGCGATGCAAGTCACGCCGCGGCCGCGCCGGCAGCCCGGCGATCGCCGGCCTGCGCAAACTGGTAGAGTCGGCGGCGGTCGATACGATCGCATCGGAGGTTCGCATGCCCATCACGCGACGCAGATTCACGCAGGCCGGTCTGGGCGCCGGCGCCCTGCTGGCCACGGGGGGTACCGCTCTGCGGGCCGCGCATCACGAACTCATCCGGCGGGCCATCCCGTCGTCGGGCGAGACGATCCCGATCGTCGGCGTCGGCACGAATCGCTACGGCGTCGGCGACGACAAGGCCGCGCGCGTGCCGCTGCGGGAATCGCTCGCGACGTTCCACGAACTGGGCGGTACGGTCATAGACACCGCTCCCATGTACCGCTCTTCCGAGGCCGTACTCGGCGACCTCATCGCGGAACTCGGCATCCGCGACGAACTGTTCATGGCGACGAAGGTCGACCGCGAGGGCCGCGACGACCAGGAGGATCGCGTCGAACGCTCCTTCCGGCTGCTGAAGTACCGCACTATCGACCTGATGCAGTGCCACAACATCATCGACTGGCGGACGGCGATTCCGCTCATGCGCGAGCTGCAGGAGGAAGGCCGCATCCGCTACGTCGGGATCACGACGTCACGCGAGCGACAGTACGACGAGTTCGTCGAGATCATGAAGCAGCACGATCTCGACTTCGTGCAGCTCAACTATTCGCTGGCCGGCCAGCGCCTGTCGGCGGAGCGGCTGCTGCCGCTCGCCGCCGACCGCGGCATGGCCGTGCTCGTCAATCGCCCGTTCGGCGGCGGCAACGTGTTCGGACGACTGCGCAACGTCGAGCTGCCCGCGTGGGCAGCCGAATTCGGCGCAGAATCCTGGGCACAGTTCCTGCTGAAGTACGCGCTGTCACACCCGGCGGTAACCGCAGCGATTCCGGGCATGACCAAGCCGCGGCACGTCGCCGACAACATGATGGCGGCAACCGGACGCCTGCCCTCGCCCGCGGAACGCCGGCGGCAGGAACAATTCTTCGATGCGCTCTGACGGCAACGACGGCAGTAAAGCGAACGACGACGCGCGGCTGCGCCGCATCCTCGCCGATACCCGAACGATCGCGATGGTCGGCGCGAGCCCGAGCAGCAATCGCGACAGCCACTCGGTCATGGCCTACCTTAAGCGCCAGGGATACCGGGTGATACCGGTCAATCCGACCGTCGCCGAGAACAGCAGCATCCTCGGCGAGACCGTGCGCGCCGATCTCGCGTCGATCCCGGAGGCTTTCGAGCTGGTCGACGTCTTCCGCAACCCGCAGGCGGTCGCCGGGATCGTGGACGAAATCCTCGCACTGGACCGCCGGCCGCGCGTCCTCTGGCTGCAGATCGGCGTCGTGGACGAACAGGCGGCTGAACGAGCTCGCAGCGCCGGCATCGCGGTCGTGATGAATCGCTGCATCAGGATCGAGCACCGCCGCCTGCGCCGGTCGGGGAGCCCTTGAAAAGGCAGCGCCAGCCCTCGCGCTGAATCGCGTGGAGGCGCTCGTTCTCCGCGGATTCAGCGGCACTCGCTAGCGAGGAGGATTCGATACGGGCCTGTCGCGCAGGCTCACGGTCATCGTCGCCGTGGCGTTGCCGGCCCCGGGCGCTCGGCCGCCGCGGGTCGATGCGCGGGGCATCGCTTTCCGTAGCCCGCCAGTGCCCGGCTTGTACCGTTCGTGCCCCGCCGGCCGGGAAGGCTTTGACAAGCCTGCGGGTCTCGGGTATCACGGCCTCGTCCGTCCGCCCCGTGGCATGTTCGCGCGCCCGGTTCGCTGCGGCCCCGCCGCGCGGCGGCTGCCTGCATTTTCGAGGAGATTTCACGATGTCTGCACGACGGTTCGCCCCGCTGGCCGCCCTGTGCCTGCTCACGATCACCGCGGCCGCCCGCGCCGACCTGCTCGACGACATCCTGGAGCGCGGCACGATCCGGATCGGCGTCTCCGAATTCGTGCCGTGGACGATGCGATCGAGCTCTGGCGCGCTGATCGGCTTCGAAGTCGACCTCGCGAAGAAGCTCGCCGCCGATATGGGCGTCAAGGCCGACATCCGGGCACTCGCCTGGGAAGGCATCATCGGCAACCTGCAGCGCGGCGAAATCGACGTCATCGCCGCCGGCATGGCGATCACGCCCGAGCGGGCGCTCAAGGTGAATTTCAGCCAGCCGATCGCCCGGTCCGGCGTGGGCCTCGCGACGAACACGCGGCTGACGGCAGACATGACGTCGATCAGCGAACTCGACAGCGAGGAGATCATCATCGCCACCGTGGCGAAAACGCTGTCGCACGAAGTGTCGAAGTCGCTGTTCGAAGAAGCCACTATCGTCGTCTTCGACGACGCCAGGCTCGCCGAAAAGGCGGTCCTCGAGGGCGAAGCCCATGCCTACCTCGCATCGATGCCCGAGGCAGTATTCCTGTCGCTGCGCAATGCCGCGGTCGTGGACATCCCCATCGACGAGCCTTTGCTCGCGTCCACCGAGGGTCTCGCGGTCAGGAAGGGCGAACAGGAATTGCTGAATTTCCTCAATGCCTGGGTCGTCGCGCGGCAGACCGACAAGTGGATCCCGAGCACGCGCGACTACTGGTTCCGGACGCTGGACTGGGCGCAGGGAGACGCCCGCTGAGGAGCGCTACCGTGGAGATGTCCCGGAAACTCGGCCTGCTCGCGATCCTGCTTGCGCTCGGTGCGCAGGCACAGGTCGACGACGACGCATCGACCGAGGCAGACGCAGCGCCGGCAGACGCCGCGGAGCAAGCCGCGGAGAGAGCCGGGGAGCAATCGCGCGCCCTCGAGGAAATCGTGGTGATCGGCGGCCGCGCCGGCGACCCGCAGCGACTCGACAGCGCCTACGAGAAGGCGCTGCGCGAGCGCATCCTGCTGGAAATCGAACGGCTCAAGGCGCTCGAGGAAGAGTACGAGTGGCGCAGGGCCGAGCCGGCCGGCGAAGACGCCCGCATCCGCTGGGGCTACGACCCGCGTGACGAGTACCGCGCGCGGCGCGAATCCGAACTTTACGACCTGCCGTTCGACAACGAGCGACCCGCGACTATCTTCAGCGTCAGGTTCTGATCGCGGTCCGGCTACCCTGCACAAGCGCCGGCAAGTCCGGAGCCTCCGGCGCCCGTCGCGACCGCAAGCGGGAGCCGGCACGGTCCGAAGCGGGGACCCGCCTGCCGCAGCGTCGCCGGTGGCCCGGCGCGGTCGAGCAATCCGGCGCGGAAATATCTACTATACGGCCCTTCCCGCCAGCGACTGAA
>JBFJUJ010000031.1:0-17664 GCA_041624755.1 Woeseia sp.
AACTGGATGATCCCGATGATGATCGGCGCGCCCGACATGGCGCTGCCGCGCATGAACAACTGGTCGTTCTGGATCCTGCCGGTCGCCTTCACCATCCTGATGTCGACGCTGTTCATGCCTGGCGGCGCGCCCGCGGGCGGCTGGACGATGTACCCGCCGCTGGTGCTGCAGCTCGGCGATGCCTTCCCATTCCTTATATTCTCGGTGCACCTGATGGGCCTGTCGTCGATCATGGGCGCCATCAACGTCATCGTGACGATCATCAACATGCGTACCGAGGAGATGACGCTCCTCAAGATGCCGATGTTCGTCTGGACCTGGCTGATCACCGCCTACCTGCTGATCGCCGTCATGCCGGTACTGGCGGGCGCGGTGACGATGCTGCTGACCGACCAGTTCTTCGGCACGAGCTTCTTCCTCGCGGCCGGCGGCGGCGACCCGGTCATGTTCCAGCACATCTTCTGGTTCTTCGGCCACCCCGAGGTCTACATCATGATCCTGCCGGCTTTCGGCATCGTGTCGGAGATCATCCCGACCTTTGCGCGCAAGCCGCTGTTCGGACACGACTCGATGGTCTACGCCGCGTCGTCGATCGCCTTCCTGTCGTTCATCGTCTGGGCGCATCACATGTTCACGGTCGGCATGCCGCTGACCGGCCAGCTGTTCTTCATGTTCGCCACGATGCTGATCGCGGTGCCGACCGGCGTGAAAGTGTTCAACTGGGCGGCCACGATGTGGCGGGGCTCGATGACGTTCGAGACACCCATGCTGTTTTCGCTGGCATTCCTGTTCCTGTTCACGATCGGCGGCTTCTCCGGCCTGATGCTCGCCATCGTCCCGGCCGACATCCAGTATCACGACTCGTACTTCGTGGTGGCGCACTTCCACTACGTGCTGGTGCCGGGCGCGATCTTCGGCATCATGGCGGCGGTCTATTACTGGCTGCCGAAGTGGACCGGCGTGATGTACAACGAGAAGCTCGGGCAGTGGCATTTCTGGCTGTCGACGATCTTCGTCAACGTCACGTTCTTCCCGATGCACTTCCTGGGGCTGGCCGGGATGCCGCGACGCATACCGGACTACGCGACGCAGTTCACGGACTTCAACACCGTCGCAAGCATCGGCGCCTTCGGCTTCGGCCTGTCGCAGCTGATCTTCGCCTACATCATCTGGCAGTGTGCGCTGGCCAGGCAGGGCCAGAAGGCCACCGCGCAGGTCTGGGAAGATCCCAAGGGTCTCGAGTGGACCGTGCCCTCGCCGGCCCCGTACCACACCTTCGACGAGCCGCCGCACGTCACCAAGCACGATTCCTTCGACTGATGACCGACGCTGCTTCGCACGACAGGAAGGATGCGGATGCCCGGCAGAAGCGGGGCATCCGCCGCACGGCGCTGCTGCTCGGCGGCGTCGCCCTGCTGTTCTACGCAGGGTTCATCGCGCTGAACGCGTTTTTCCGGTAGGCACGGCATGACCACGGGCAGGCACGGGGAACCGAACGGCCGTCGCGGCGCGAGCGACAATCGCTCGCTGGCGCTCAGGCTCGTCGGGCTCGCGCTCGGCATGTTCGCGTTCGGCTTCGCGCTCGTCCCGCTGTACGACGTATTCTGCGAGATCACGGGCTTCGGCGGCCGCACCAACGAAGCGCCGGTCGTCATGGCCGAGAACCCGGACCTGGGCCGCGAGATACGCCTGGAGTTCGTCGCGACGGTCAACGAGTACGCACCGTTCGAGTTCGTGCCGACGGTGCGCAGCATGACCGTCAATCCCGGTGGCCTCTACGAGGCGACATTCGTCGCCCGCAACCTGAGCAGCCGCGGCAGGGTCGCCCAGGCGGTGCCGAGCGTGGCGCCGGCGCAGGCTGGCAGCCACTTCAAGAAGCTGGACTGCTTCTGCTTTTCCAGCCAGGAGTTCGCGCCGAACGAGGAACGCGAACTGCCGGTGCGCTTCATCGTCGACTCGGACCTGCCGGACTACGTCGACACGATCACGCTTTCCTATACCTTTTTCGATACCGCCCGGCTGACCGATACGAGCGATATGGGCGATAATGCCGGGATGGCGGACCATTCCGCACACACCAACCAGTAAGGCCGGAAGCCCTCATGTCAACACACGCGCAAGATCGCTACTACGTCCCGCACGGCAGCCACTGGCCAATCGTCGGCTGCGTCGGCCTGTTTCTGCTCATGGTGGGCGTGTCGAGCTGGCTCAACGGCTCCGACCTCGGCTTCTGGGTGATGATGTCCGGCGTTGCGGTCATGGTGTTCATGCTCGCCGGCTGGTTCGGCACCGTCATCGCGGAGAATCAGTCGAACCTGTACAACTCGCAGGTGGACATGTCGTTCCGCATGGGCATGTTCTGGTTCATTTTCTCCGAGGTAATGTTCTTCGCGGCCTTCTTCGGCGCGCTGTTCTACGCCCGCAACATGGCAGTGCCCTGGCTCGGCGGCGGCAGCAACAACTTCTTCACGAACGCGGTGCTGTGGTCGGGCTTCGAGAATACCTGGCCGACCAACGGTCCTGCCGGAGTCGGCGGCGAATTCGAGAAAATGGGTCCGTTCGGTCTGCCCCTGATCAACACGGCGATACTGCTGACCAGCAGCGTCACCGTCACCATCGCGCATCACGCCCTGCTGCACGGCCAGCGCACGATGCTCAAGGTCTTCCTGGCGGCGACCTTCCTGCTCGGCTACTGGTTCGTTTTCCTGCAGGCCGAGGAGTACATCCACGCCTACCAGGAAATGAACCTGAAGCTGACGTCGGGGATTTACGGCTCGACGTTTTTCATGCTGACCGGCTTCCACGGCATGCACGTGACCATCGGCGCGATCATGCTGACGATCATCTGGCTGCGCGTGATGAAAGGCCACTTCACGCCGAAGAACCATTTCGGCTTCGAGGCGGTGGCCTGGTACTGGCACTTCGTCGACGTGGTCTGGGTCGGCCTGTACGTGTTTGTCTACTGGATGTAGCGGACGGATTCGGCGAACGCAGGCGCCGGCCGCACGGCGGTGCCCGGCACGGTCGGGTTCTACCGCGTGCCGGGCAGCGGGTCGATCCAGCCGGCGAAATAGGAAACCACCAGCGTCAGGATCAGGATGGCCGACAGCGTCACCCTGATCTTGAGTGCCTGCAGCACTCTCGGCGAACCCCGGTCGTCCCTGGCCAGGAAGAACAGGCCGGATCCGAGGCTGGCCACAATCGCTATCAGCATGACGATAACGAAAATTTTCATCGAGGCTCCGGACGGGTAGTGCCCGCAGTATAGCTTGACGGCAATGCGCGACCTCAAACAATTTGTAACGAGCTGGCTGCCGCCGCTGGCGGGCATCGTGCTGATCGCGCTGTTCGTATCCCTGGCGTTCTGGCAGCTTGAGCGGGCGGCGGAGAAGGAAGCCCTGGCCGAGCTGTTCGAGGCCGGCACGACACCGCGGCCGCTGGCGGAGACGCCGCAGCCCGTCCTGTTCCAGCCGCTGACGGCGAACGGTCGTTACCTGTCGGACGAGCAGGTCCTGATAGACAACATCATCCGCGGCGGTCGCGTCGGCTTTTACGTGATCACGCCGTTCGAGACTCGCAACGGCCGCCTGCTGCTGGTCAACCGTGGCTGGATTCCCAAGGAGGGCTACGGCGAGGAGCGCCCCGCACTCGCCGTCGGCATGGAGCCGCGCACGATCACGGCGCGCGCCGGCCGGCTGCCGCGGGTCGCGCTGCCGCCGGAGTCGCCGATCAGCGACCCGGAAGCGCGACCGCTGGTCGCGGTATTCCCCGAGACCGGGGATATCGCCGCCGCGCTCGGCCGCGACATCGACGAGCTGGTCCTGCTGCTGGCCCCGGACCAGCCGGACGGCTTCTGGCGGGACTGGCGACCGCCCGCGCGCGGCTCCTCGACGCACTACGGCTATGCATTCCAGTGGTTCGCACTCGCCGTCACGGTGCTGGTCATACTGGTCTGGCAGGTCAGGAAGCGCATCCGCGATGAGCAACGAAGCACAACGTAGATCGAAAGCCCGACTGCAGATCGCCCTTGTCGCGATCGTCTTCGCGCTGCCGCTCGCCGCCGCCGTATGGATGTATTACGCCGGCAGCGACCTGCAGCCCGTGCGCACGACCAATCACGGCCGACTCGTGCAGCCGGTCGTCAATTTAAGCGAGCGGCTCGGCGCGTCGCCGCTCTTCGAGGCGACCGAAGACTACTGGGCGATGGTCTACGTCGCGGACGACGCCTGCGGCGATCCCTGCCGCGACGCGCTGTTCAAGCAGCGCCAGATGCGGCTGATGCTGGGCAACGACATGAGCCGGGTCCGGCGCGTGCTGTTGCACGGTAGCGAGGCGCCCGATACCCTGTTCCTGGAACAGGAGCAAGCCGGCCTGATCGCCCTCGAGGACGAGGCAGCCCTGGGGCTCCTTGCCGGTATCCGCCCGCGCGACCTCGCAGACGGCGGTTTCTACCTGCTGGACCCGCTGGGGAACGTGGTGATGTATTTCCCCCCCGACATCCTCCCGCGCGACCTGGTCGAGGATGTCGAGCACCTGCTGGACCTGTCGCGCATCGGATAAGAATCGGGTAACAACCGGCTATGAGCACAGAGCGAAGAATCGGCGTGGCAGGCACGAGCCTGGCTCAGCCGGCGGACTGGCGGGACTTCTACGAGCTGACGAAACCGCGCGTCGTGACGCTGATCGTGTTCACGGCCATCGTCGGCATGTTCCTCGCGACGCCGGGCTGGCCGGGCAGCGCCGCGCTCGTGTTCGGCACCTTCGGCATCGGTCTTGCGGCCTCGGCAGCAGCCGTGGTCAACCACGTGCTCGACGCCCGGATCGACGCGAAGATGCTGCGCACCCGCGGACGGCCGCTGCCGCAGGGCAAGCTGACCGAACGGCAGGCCTTCGTGTTCGCCGGCGTCCTCGCCGCGGTCTCGATGGCCGTGCTGACGCTGCTGGTGAATCCGCTGACGGCGCTGCTGACTTTCGCGTCCCTGATCGGCTACGCGATCGTCTACACCGTCTACCTGAAACGCGCCACGCCGCAGAACATCGTTATCGGCGGCGCGGCCGGCGCGGCGCCGCCGGTGCTCGGCTGGACCGCCGTCACGGGCGAACTGCACAGCGACGCACTGCTCCTGTTCCTGATCATCTTCGTCTGGACGCCGCCGCACTTCTGGGCGCTGGCGATCGCCCGCAAGGACGACTACCGCAATGCCGGAATCCCGATGCTGCCGGTGACCCACGGCAATGCCTTCACGCGCCTGCAGATCCTGCTCTATACCATCCTGCTGCTGCTGGTCACGGTCATGCCCTACCTGTCCGGGATGAGCGGCCTGATCTACCTCGCGAGCGCCCTGGGCCTGGGCGCCGTATTCCTGTATCTCGCGCTCAGGCTGCACGGCGACGACGACGACGATTTCGAGCTGCCGATGCGGGTCTTCCGCTACTCGATCAACTACCTGATGCTGCTGTTCGCGGCGCTGCTCGTCGACCATTACCTGATTATCCGCCTCGGGCTGTGACGCGCGGCCTGGCGGATCTCGACTGCCGCCTTCGTCCGGGACTGTGACGCAGCCCCGTGCGGCCCGCGGCTCGCGCGCGGTAGCCTGCCCGCGACACGGTAAGTGCGGGATGGCGATGCCATGCAGTTCGGCAGCAACAAGTCGGGTAGCGGCCGCGGGCAATTCGAGCGCCTCCTGAAACCGCACATGCCGCGCCTGTTCCGGCTGGCCTGCCGCCTCGCCGACAGCCGTGCCGACGCCGACGACCTGTTCCAGAACACCCTCGTCCGCGTCTACCAGCGCCTCGACGAGCTGCGGACACTGACCGATCCCGCCTCGTGGCTCTCCCGCGTCATGTACAACCTGTTCATCGACGACAGGCGTCGCTACGCCCGGGAGCGCCTGCGCGTCGTCGAGGAAGGCCGGCTGCCCGGGCGGGGCATCGACGGCCTGGCCGCTGCCGGCGCGGACCTGGCGGACGTGCTGCGCGGGGAGCGGCTTGCGCTGCTGCAGCGGGCACTGGCCCAGCTCGGCGAGGCGCAGCGCGTCGTCGTGCTGCTGCACGACGCGGAGGGCTACAAGATCCGCGAGATCGAGGCGATTACCGGCGACCCGGCGGGTACCGTCAAGTCGCGGCTGCATCGCGCCCGGCAGCGCCTGCGCGAATTATTGCCCGACCTGCTGCCGGACGATGGAACCTTTTCGTGACCCGGATCGTGTAGAGAACGGAAGAGGACCGGAATCGATGGCCTGCCTGCAACTCACGGACAAACTGGACGATTATGTCGACGGCGCGCTGCCCGCGGCCGAGCGTGGTGCGCTGGACGCACACGTGGCCGAATGCGCGAGCTGCCGCGAGTCCGTTGCGCGCGAGCGATGGTTGCGGTCCCTGCTGAAGGACTACGGCGATGCCGCCGTGCCGCTGCCCGATGACGAGTATTTCGACGCGGCGCTCGAGCGCGCCGCCGCGGTCGGCGCCCGCCAGCGCCGGCAGCGCTGGCTCATGACCGGATTCGGCGGCGCGGTGGCTGCGTCGCTCGCCTTCTGGATCGTCACGAGCGCGCCGCTGGTCACGCCGGACGTGAACGAGGTACCGGCCGCCGGCATCCCGGCGGTCACGATGACGCTCGCGGAACCGCGGACGGTCAACCTCGTGTTCTCGGCCGAGGCAGCGCTCGAGGACGCCCGCCTGACCATCGAGCTGCCGCCGGGGGTCGAGCTCGAAGGTTTTCCGGGCCGGCAGCGGGTGAGCTGGACGACCAGCCTGCGGCCCGGCGCCAACCTGCTGCCGCTCACGCTGATCGCGAGCGAAAAAGCCGACGGCGAGCTGCTGCACGCACGCCTCGAGCTCGGCGACGACGGCAGTTCTTTTTATGTCCGCATCACGGCGATCTGACCTCGCGGAGCGGACCGGAATAGCGTACAGGGAGTAAAGACCATGAAAGGGATCAAGCTGTTTCTTGCGAGCGTCGCGCTGACGGCGCTCTCCTTTGCACCGGCCGCTCACGCCGACGACGATGAACTCGAGGTGACGCTGACGGTGCTCGACGATCTCTCCGACCTGGAGGGTGACATTACCGAAATGCGCGGGCCCGGCGACGAGGACGACCTCGGCGGGCGCGAGGACGACCTGGCCGACGCGGACGTACCCGGCGGCGACGACCGCGACTCCGACGGCGAACCGGCGGGCGACAGGGATCGCGACGACGGCGATGGCAGGGACGAGAGCGAGTTCGCCGGCATCGAGGACGATTTCGAGCACGACGATGTCGACGACGACATGGAGGCCGGCCTCGACGACGAGGACGACTTCGAGGAGGACGAGCAGGTCGACGACGACGCCTTCGACGAGGAACCCGAAGAACCCATGGATGACGGGGAGGACGACGTCGCGGACGAGATCGCGGACGAACTCGAAAACGAACTCGCGAACGAACTCGGCGACGACCTCGCAGATGAGCCCGCCGACGACCTGGCAGACGCAATCGAAGACGACCTCGCAGATGAGCCCGCCGACGACCTGGCAGACGCAATCGAAGACGACCTCGCAGATGAGCCCGTCGACGACCTGGCGGGCGAACTCGACGACGACCTCGCAGACGAACCCGTCGACGACCTGGCGGACGAACTCGAAGACGGCCTCGCCAGCGAACTCGACGACGGCCTCGCTGACGAGATCGAAGACGACCTCGCGGACGAATCCGGAGACGACTTCGCGGACGAATTCGTCGACGACGGCGCCGTCGACGAGCCGCAGGACGACGACATCGTCTGATCCCGGGCTGCCGGCGGACCGCGTTCGCGCCTGCCGGCATCCGCGGCGCGGGCGCCGCCAGCCGGCCCGCAAGCCAAGGCCTTCCCCCGGATCGGTCCCGATCCGGGGGAATTTTTCGGCACCGGTTCCGGGTTTTGAGACGCAGGTCGTGAATGTGCCGAAATTCCATGTAACGTAATGACCCGGAGCCGCGCGCGACTTCGCCCACGGGCCTGCGTGGACCCTGACCACCCGGAAAACTCTGGCATGAGACGACTGAACGCCTGCAACCTGCTCCGCGCCGCGCCGTGGGTCGCGGCCCTGCTGCTGCTGGCGCCGCTGTCGGGCGCCCGGGCGGCGAGCGGCTACGAGCTGTTCGTCGACGGCAACCGCCTGTTCCGGGACGACCTCTACTGGGCGGCGCTGCTGCGTTACGAGCAGGCCCTCGACCAGGGCTACGACACGCCGCTGCTGCACTACAATGCCGGCATCGCGCATTACCGGGCCGGCCAGTACGAGCGTGCCGCCCGGGCATTCGAGCGTGCCGCTGCCGAGCCGGCCCTGCGTCTCGTCGCCCGCTACAACCTGGGGCTGACGGCGCGAGCCGCCGGCGATCGCGGCGCCGCGCTCGACTGGTTCCGCCAGGTCCGTGACCAGGAGTCGGAGCCGCGCCTCGCCGAGCTCGCCGGGCAGGCGATCAGGCTCATGCTGCGCGACGCCGACGAGCGCCGGGTGGTCGACGAAGACTCGCCGGCGCCGCCGCCCGCGGCAGTCGAGCGGCCGCGCGGCTTCGCCTTCAATGCGGATATCGGCGTCGGCAACGACGACAACGTCTACCGCAGCCCCGACCAGGCCTACGTCGACCGCTCGCAACCCGGCAATCCGGTCATTACGCCGGTCGTACAGTCCGGCGTCTATTACCCGGTGGATATCACCGCCCGCTACTCGGTCGGCAGTTTCGAGCACGAAGCGTTCTTCGGCAGCTACCGCCTGGCCGGACGCTACTACCAGGACCCCGAGCTCGAGAACGCCAACGAGTTTTCGCACCAGCTCGCCTTCGGCTCTAGCTACCACCGTCGCAGCGAGGATCGCGAGCGCAAGATCTACAGCGCATTCACGATCGCGCAGCACGACGAGACCTGGTACGACCGCGACGACGGCAGCGAGCGCCTGCTGAACGGCGAACCTGCCGGCGAGCGCCTGTCCTTCGTGCGCTACGGACCGGAGCTGTGGGCGCGACAGTCTTTCTCGCGGCTGTCTTTCAGCCTCCACGGCAAGGGCCAGATCTGGAACTACGAAAGCGTCGGCGACCTGCCCGAGTACGATCACGAATACCTGAGCGCCGGCCTGAGCGCACAGTACCGGTTCACGTCGACCTCGCTCATCCGCTTCGAGGGAGACCTGTACACCCGGCGTTTCGGCGAGCGGCCGTCGTTCTCGCTGGACGGCACCCAGAACATCGCCAATCCGGCGGTGCGCTACGACTACGTCAACTACGGCGCGACCGCGAGGCAGCGGGTGACGCGGTTCTTCTGGTTCGGCGTGCGCTACGCACGCACCGAGCGCACCGATGAGTTCGAGGGATACAATGACTACATCCGCGACGGCTACGGCGCGGAATTCAGCCTGCGTATCGGCGATCGGCTGAAGATCCGCGCACAGGGCTGGTACCGCAATTACAACTTCATCCGCGCATTCGCCTACCACGAGCCGGCGGCCGGGCGGCGGACGCTGGAGACCGCCGAGGGCCTCTTGACCGCCCGCTGGCAGATCAACAACGACCTGAGCCTGACCGGCAGCTACGAGTACCGCGAGGTGGCGTCGAACGACGAGCGCATCGACTACACCCGCGGCCAGTTCATGCTGGGGCTCCGCTGGCAGCTGGGAAGCCGCTAGCGCGGGCCCGGGCCACCTCGCGGTCCGCCGCGCCGGCCCGTGAATCTCTGCTAGACTTGCGGCTTTTCGGCGCCCGCCGGAAAGCTGCGATGGATGTCACACCGATACTCGATTCCCTGAACGATGCGCAGCGGCAGGCCGTCGGCGCACCGTCCGAGCCGGTGCTGGTCATCGCCGGCGCCGGCAGCGGCAAGACCCGCGTCCTGACGCACCGCGCGGCCTGGCTGATCGAGGTCTGTGGCGTGAGCCCGCAGAGCCTGCTGGCCGTCACCTTCACCAACAAGGCGGCGGCCGAGATGCGCGGTCGCATCGAGAACCTGCTCGGCATGCCGGTCAGCCATCTCTGGGTCGGCACGTTCCACGGCCTCGCGCACCGCCTGCTGCGGCGACACTGGCGCGAGGCGAAGCTGCCGCAGAGTTTCCAGATCATCGACGCCGACGACCAGCTGCGGCTGATCAAGCGGCTCTTGAGGAACCTCGAACTCGACGACAGCCGCTGGGTCCCGCGCGAGATCCAGTACTTCATCAACGCGCAGAAGGACGAGGGACTCAGGCCGCAGCACATCGACGACGAGGGCGACGCGACGCGACGCCAGTTCATCTCGCTGTACGCGAGCTACCAGGAGGTCTGCGACCGTGGCGGGCTCGTCGACTTCGCGGAGCTCCTGCTCCGCGCCCACGAACTGTGGCGGGAGCAGCCCGACGTGCTGGCGCATTACCGGAGACGTTTCCGCCACCTGCTGGTCGACGAGTTCCAGGATACGAACGCGATCCAGTACGCATGGCTCAGGATGCTCGCAGGCGAGGAAGGCATCGTGTTCGCGGTCGGCGACGACGACCAGTCCATCTATCGCTGGCGCGGCGCGCGCGTCGAACACATCTACCGGTTCCAGAAGGACTTCCCCGATACGCGAGTCGTCAAGCTCGAACAGAATTACCGCTCCACGTCGACGATCTTGAAAGCCGCGAACGCCGTGATCGCGAATAACGAGTCGCGCATGGGCAAGAACCTGTGGACGGAGGGCCGCGAGGGAGAGCCCGTACGCGTTTATTCCGCGTTCAACGAACGGGACGAAGCGGAGTTCGTCGTCGGCCGTCTGCGCGACTGGAGCGAGACCGGCCGCGCGCGTGCCGACGCCGCTATCCTCTATCGCTCGAACGCACAGTCGCGCGTGCTCGAGGAAGCCCTGATGAACGCGGGCATCCCGTACCGCGTCTATGGCGGCCTGCGCTTCTTCGAACGCCAGGAGATCAAGGACGCGCTGGCCTACCTGCGCCTCATCGCCAATCGCGACGACGACAGCTCCTTCGAGCGCGTCGTCAACCGGCCGACGCGCGGCATCGGCGCGCGCACCGTGGAAACGATGCGGGCCTACGGTCGCGCCAACGCCTGCTCCATGTGGCGGGCCGCCGGCGCCGTCGCGAGCGACACGACGGGCGGCAGGACGGCCTCTTCGGTGCGCGCCTTCATGCAGCTCATCGAAGGCATGGCCAGGGACGTGGCAGCGCTGGAACTCGCGGACAAGGTCGACCACGTCATCCGGCACAGCGGCCTGATCGAGTTCTTCGCCAGGGAGAAGGGCGAAAAGGGCGAGACCCGCATCGAGAACCTCGAGGAACTCGTCAGTGCCGCGCGCGGCTTCGCGCCGGACCCGGACGAGGAAATGGACGAGCTGGATGCCTTCCTGGCGCACGCCGCGCTCGAGGCCGGCGAAGGCCAGGCGGATGCCTGGGAGGACTGCGTGCAGCTCATGACGATGCACTCGGCGAAGGGTCTCGAGTTTCCGCTGGTGATCATGTGCGGCATGGAAGACGGGCTGTTTCCCCACCAGCGCTCGCTCAACGACGCCAGCGGCCTCGAGGAGGAGCGCCGGCTGTGCTATGTCGGCATCACGCGGGCGCGCGAGGCGCTTTACATCACGCACGCGGAACAGCGGCGCATGCACGGCATGGACAGCTTCTCGCTGCCTTCGCGCTTCATCGGCGAGATCCCGGACGAGCTGGTCGAGGAGATCCGCCCGCGCGTCCGGGTCAGCCGGCCGGTGCATCGCGGCCGCGAGCGGCGCCGCGCCGCGGCCGGCGGCATCGATACCGCGGGCGATATCGGCGTGCGGCTCGGCCAGCGCGTGCGACACGGCAAGTTCGGCGACGGCGTCATATTGAACTGCGAGGGTCACGGCGCGCATGCGCGGGTCGAAGTGAACTTCGAGAACGCCGGCACCAAGTGGCTGGTGTTGAATTATGCCAATCTCGATCTGATGTAGAATCGGCGGGAGAGGGCAGAAACAAGAACAGCCAGCGGCGCGCTCCGACCCGGACCCCGGCAGCCCAGGACTCGAGTTCCACTATGAAAATTCTGATTCTCGGCGCCGGCCAGGTCGGCTCTTCTGCGGCCTATCACCTGTCACGCGAGGAAGCCAACGAAGTGACGGTCGTGGACATGCGCCCGGACGTCCTGCGCGACCTGCAGGACCGCCTGGACATCCGCACCGTCGTCGGCCACGCCGCCTACCCGGAAGTGCTGGAACGCGCCGGCGCGAACGACGCGGACATCATCGTCGCCCTGACGGACACCGACGAAACCAACATGGTCGCCTGCCAGATCGCCTATACGCTGTATCACACGCCGACGAAGATAGGCCGCATCCGCGCCGCCGAGTACATGAATGCCAAGAAGTTGTTCACGCAGGATGCGATACCGATCGACGTGCGCATCAGCCCGGAGCAGCTCGTCTGCGAATACGTGGCGCAGCTCATTCTCTATCCCGGCGCGCTGCAGGTGCTGGACTTCGCGGACGGACGAGTGCGGCTCGTCGGCGCGCGCGCCGACCGCAACGGGCTGCTCGTCGGGCAGCAGATCGCAACGCTGAAAGACCACATCCCGAACACCGAGGCCCGCATCGCCGCGATCTACCGCTCGGGGGAATCCCTGCTGCCGGACGGAGACACGGTCATCGAGGAGGGGGACGAGGTCTTCTTCATCGCGGCCCGCAAGGACATCCGCGTCTTCATAAGCGAGATGCGCAAGCTCGAGGACCCGGTGCGGCGTGTCGTCATCGCCGGCGGCGGCAACATCGGTGTGCGCCTCGCCCTCAAGCTCGAGCAGACCAACCAGGTCAAGATCATCGAGCGAGACCAGAAGCGGGCCCGGCTCATATCCGAGCAGCTCAACAAGGCGATCGTCCTCGTCGGCGACGCCGCCGACGAAGAGCTGATGCTCGAGGAAAATATCGACAACGTCGACGTTTTTTGCGCGCTGACCAATGCCGAGGAGGCGAACATCCTGTCCGCGATGCTCGCGAAGCGGCTCGGCGCTCACAAGGTCATGGCGCTGATCAACCGGCCGTCCTATGCGGAGCTGGTCGAGTCCGGCACCATCGACATCGCCATCTCGCCGCAGCAGGTCACGATCGGTTCGCTGCTCGCCCATGTGCGACGCGGCGACGTGGTCAAGGTGCACTCCCTGCGACGCGGCGCGGCCGAAGCGATCGAGGCCGTGGCCCACGGCAGCAAGGATGAATCGGAGGTCGTCGGCAGGAAGATCGAGGATATCGCGCTGCCGCGCGGCACGACCATCGTCGCGCTGGTGCGCGGCGAGCAGGTGATCATCGCGCATCACGATACCGTCGTCGAGACCGACGATCACGTCATCCTGTTCATGACCGACCGGCGCAAGATCGAGAGCCTCGAGAAGCTGTTCCAGGTCGGCGTGTCGTTCGTCTGAGCGGGCGCGCAGCAGGCAGCAACAATGAACCGGACGCGATGAACCAGACGCGATGAACTGGACGATAGTACAGCGCATTCTCGGGCTGCTGCTGATGATCTTCAGCGTCACGATGCTGCCGCCGATCATCGTCAGCTTCATCTTCGGCGAGGACTCCTGGCTGCCGTTCCTCGAGGGCTTCGGCCTGACGCTGCTCGCCGGCCTGCTGATCTGGCTGCCGGTACGTCGCCAGCGACGCGAACTCAGGCTGCGCGACGGCTTCGTCGTCGTCGCCTCGTTCTGGACCGTCCTCGGCACCTTCGGCGCAGCGCCGCTGTACCTGGCGGAGATGCCGTCGATGTCGTTCACCGACGCCGTGTTCGAGTCGATGTCGGGCCTGACCACGACCGGCGCGACGGTGCTGACCGGCCTCGACACGCTGCCCAAGGCGGTCCTCTACTACCGCCAGCAGCTGCAGTGGCTCGGCGGCATGGGCATCATCGTACTCGCGGTCGCGGTACTGCCGATGCTCGGCGTCGGCGGCATGCAGCTCTACCGTGCGGAGACGCCCGGTCCGGTGAAGGACACCAAGCTCACGCCGCGCATCACCGAGACCGCGAAAGCGCTGTGGTACGTGTACCTGGCCTTCACGACACTGTGTACGCTGGGCTACTGGTCCGCGGGAATGGGCTGGTTCGACGCGATCTGCCATGCGTTCTCCACTGTCGCCATCGGCGGCTTCTCGACACACGACCTGTCCATCGGTCATTTCAACAGCGCGGCCATCGATCTCGTCGCGATCTTCTTCATGTTCGCCGCCGGCATCAATTTCTCGCTGCATTTCTTCGCGTGGCGCTTCGTGCAGGTCAAGCACTACGCGGCCGATCCCGAGTTCAAGGCCTATGCCCTCATGCTGTTCGCCGTCGCGACCATCGTCATCATGGCGCTCGGCTGGACCAGCACGTACGCCACGCCCGGCGAGACCTTCATCAACGGCCTGTTCCAGGCGGTGTCGATCGCGACGACGACGGGATTCACGACGGCGAACTACGCGGCCTGGCCCGGCGCGATCCCGGTCCTGCTGATCTTCACGAGCTTCATTGGCGGCTCGGCCGGCTCGACGGCCGGCGGCATCAAGGTGATCCGCTGGCTGCTCATCTACAAGCAGGGCGTGCGCGAGATCGTGCGGCTCGTGCACCCGAGCGCCGAGATTCCCGTGAAGCTGGGCAATTCGGCGGTGCCGTTCCGCGTCGTCGACGCGGTCTGGGGCTTCTTCTCGGTCTACGTGGTCGTCTTCGCCATCATGCTGATCGCGATGATGGCGACCGGCATCGACCAGGTGACGGCGTTTTCGGCCGTCGCCGCAACGCTCAACAACCTGGGTCCCGGACTGGGTGAAGTCGCAGCGGGCTTCATGACGCTGAGCGACACCGCGAAGTGGATCGCGGTCGGCGGCATGCTCCTCGGCCGCCTGGAAATCTTCACGCTGCTCGTGCTGGTGACTCCGACCTTCTGGCGCCACTGATGGCGTCCCGGCTCGAGGCTTTCCTGGCGATGCTCGAGCGCGGCCAGGACTCTGCGCTGCTGCGCTTCTCGCTCGGCAGCGAGTACCTGTCGGAAGGCAGGCCCGCGGACGCGGCGGCTCACCTCGCCGAGGCGGTGCGGCTCGATCGCGGCTACTCCGCCGCGTGGAAGCTCCTCGGCAGGGCGCTTGCCGAGAGCGGCGATGCGCCGGCCGCGATGGACGCCTGGCAGAATGGCATCGAGATCGCGACGGAGCAGGGGGACCGTCAGGCGGTCAAGGAGATGACGGTGTTCCTGCGGCGGCTCGAGCGCGAGCACAAGCGAGGGTGAACACCCGATGACCGGTCTACGACTCGAACGCATCAGCGATCGGCTGGACCGCGTCAGCATCGTCAGCGGCCGGGCCGTATCGTGGCTGACGCTCGGCATGGTTGTCGTGACCGTCGTCATCGTCGTCATGCGCTACGTCTTCGGCGCCGGGCTGATCTGGCTGCAGGAGTCGCTGACCTGGATGCACGGGGCCGTGTTCATGCTCGGCGCCGCGTATACGCTGCAGCGCGACGAGCACGTGCGCGTCGACGTCTTCTATCGAGCCATGAGCGAGCGTCGCAGGGCGATTGTCGACCTCGTCGGCGTCGTCGTCTTCCTGGTCCCGCTGGCGCTGTTGATCCTCGCGGAGTCCCTGCCCTACGTCGAACGCGCCTGGGCCATACGCGAGGTGTCGCGCGACGCGGGCGGTCTCCCGTTCCCGGCAATACCGCTCCTGAAGTCGGTACTGCTGCTCATGCCGCTGGCGATCCTGCTGCAGGGCGTCTCCATGCTGCTGCGTTCGGCTGCCAGGCTCATGAAGGGCTGAGCGCATGGAATGGATCGCACTGCTGATGTTCGGCGCCGTCGTCGTGCTGCTGCTCGCCGGCTTCCCGGTCGCGTTCTCGCTGGGCGGCACCGCGCTCCTGTTTGCGCTGGGCGGGGTCATCGGCGGCGGCTTCGAAGCCGCTTTCCTGACCGGGCTGCCGAGCCGCATCTTCGGCATCATGAGCAACGACACGCTCGTCGCCGTGCCGCTGTTCGTCTTCATGGGCATCACGCTCGAGCGCGCGCGTATCGCCGAGGACCTGCTGGAGACGCTGAGCGCGCTGTTCGGCGCGCTGCGCGGCGGGCTCGGCATCGCCGTGACATTGGTCGGCATGCTGCTTGCGGCGAGCACCGGCATCGTCGGTGCCACGGTCGTGACGATGGGGCTACTGTCGCTGCCGACCATGCTGAAGCGCGGCTATTCGCCGGAAGTCGCCACCGGCACGATCTGTGCGTCCGGGACGCTCGGGCAGATCATCCCCCCGTCGATCATCCTCGTCATGCTCGGGGACGTCGTTTCCTCGGCGTACCAGCAGGCGCAGCTCGCGCAGGGCAATTTCTCGCCGAAGACCGTCTCCGTCGGTGACCTTTTCGCCGGCGCGCTGCTGCCCGGGTTGCTGCTGGTGATCCTCTACATGCTTTACCTGTTCGCGCTGGCGATCGTGAAACCCTCGTCGATGCCGGCACGCGTCGAGGACGACGAGAAAGTCGCCGTCGGCCGCCTGCTCGCCGCGCTCGCGCCGCCGCTGATCCTCATCGTCGCCGTGCTCGGCTCGATCCTCGCCGGCGTCGCTACGCCGACCGAGGCCGCCGGCGTCGGCGCTGCCGGCGCCGTGCTGATCGCGCTGACGAGGGGCGCGATGGGCCTCGAGCGGCTGCGCGAAATCGTGCGCGGTACCACGCGTATCAGCAGCATGGTGTTCATGATCCTGATCGGCGCCTCGGTGTTCTCGCTGGTATTCCGCGGTTACGACGGCGACGAGGGCGTGCGGGCGCTGCTCGGCGGCCTGCCGGGCGGCGCGTTCGGCGCGATGCTGCTCGTCATGCTGCTGATGTTCCTGCTGGGCTTCGTCCTCGATTTCATCGAGATCACCTTCGTCGTCGTGCCTATCGTCGGGCCGGTGCTGCTCGCGATGGGCCTCGATCCCGTGTGGCTCGGCATCATGATCGCGATCAACCTGCAGACGTCGTTCCTGACTCCACCGTTCGGCTTCGCGCTGTTCTACCTGCGCGGCGTTGCCCCGGAGTCGGTGCGCACGTCGCAGATCTACCGCGGCGTCATCCCCTTCGTCGCCATCCAGCTCGGCATGCTGCTGATCCTCGCCGCCGTCCCGGCGCTGGTGACGTGGCTGCCGGCGCAGATCTACGGCAACTGACCCGGCGGCGTGGCGGCGGCCGGCGCACGGCCGGCCGCGGCCGCGAGACCGTCGCCATCTGACGACAGTCACGTTACGGTTTTTCGCGGGTCAACCCCGAGTTTTTTTCATTGTCGCGACGATTTTTTTTCGTTTGTCGTTTTGCGGCCCCGACCCTATCTTTTGCACCGTCGTCCGCTGCGCGCGGACCGACCGCAATGGCAGCACTGCTGCTGCCGAGGAGGAACGAGCCATGACCGAGAAACGCAATACCGCAGGTAGTGCTCACGCATTGCGTGATGCATTCACCTTCAGCCTTCGCGGGCTGAAGACGGTTGCCGCTTTCGCGCCGGTGCCGGCCATCGCCGACGACCGCATACGCAAGCCGGTCGAGCACGGCACCGATCGCAGCACGACCAATGAGCCTGCCGCAGCGACAGGCGCAGAAGGCGATCACCGCCAGGCTGCCTGACGCCGGCGCTCGCCGGCACACAATCCCGACACCCGGATAAGCACACAGGCCGGCGCGCAGGGCGCGCCGGCCTGTTCCGCGTGCCCGCGATGCCGCCCGGTTTACATGGCGGGCGG
>JBFJUJ010000032.1:0-17651 GCA_041624755.1 Woeseia sp.
TCCGTCTCCAGCGGCTCGAGGAACACGTCGAAGATATCCAGGTGCAGGCCCTCGGCCTCCCTCACCACGGCACGGAACTCGTCCTGCACCAGCGTCGAGAAAACGATGGGCCGCGGCTTACCGTCGCCCGCAGCCGTATTGATCTTGCGGACGGCTTCCCGCGCCTTGTCAAGGCTATCGATAAATGGCAAAGTCGTTTGCCGAAAAACCTGCCCGTCGAACTGCGTCAGCAGGCTGTGTCCGAGGGTTTCCGCGGTCACCCCGGTCTGGTCCGACAAGAAAAATACCGCGCGCTCGTCCATATCCTGCGGCCTCACAGTGGCCCTGTGCCCATTGTCCGGCGGCCCGGAATAAGCCACGATTGTGCACGTCCACACAGCGAACACAAGGGAGCCGGGATTGAAGCGCTACGTTATCCAACTCGACGAGCTGGGAATGCAGCACGTCGAGCAGGTCGGCGGCAAGAACGCGTCGCTGGGCGAGATGATCAGCAACCTGAGCGAACTCGGCGTTACCGTGCCCGGCGGCTTTGCCACGACGTCCGAGGCATACCGCGATTTCCTCGAGGGCAATGGCCTCGGCGATCGCATCTCCGACCTCCTCCGCGACCTGGACGTCGACGACATCCGGGCGCTGACGACCGCCGGCAAACAGATCCGCGGCTGGATCGTGGACGAGCCCCTGTCCGATGAACTGAGACGGCAGATCGAGGCAGAGTGGGACGCCATGTCGGACGGCAAGGACATCGCGGTCGCCGTGCGCTCGTCGGCAACCGCCGAGGACCTGCCGGATGCATCCTTCGCCGGCCAGCAGGAGACGTTCCTCAACGTGCGCGGCAGGGAGCACCTGTTCAGCGCCATCCACCAGGTCTATGCATCGCTGTATAACGACCGCGCGATCGCCTACCGGGTCCACCAGGGATTCGACCACGACGTCGTCGCGCTGTCCGTGGGCGTGCAGTACATGGTGCGCAGCGACATCGGATCCTCGGGCGTCGTGTTCACGCTCGATACCGAATCCGGCTTCCGCGACGCCGTTTTCATTACGTCTTCCTATGGCCTGGGCGAGACCGTCGTACAGGGCGCCGTCAATCCGGACGAATTCTACGTCTACAAACCCGCGCTGGCGGCAGGCCGCTTTCCCATATTGAGGAAGAACCTCGGGGGGAAAGCCATCAAGATGGTCTACAGCGACAGCGCCACGCCGGGCGAGACCGTAGCGACGGTGGACGTCGATGAATCCGACAGCCAGGCGTTCTCGCTAAGCGACGACGAGATCATCGAGCTGGCCCGCATGGCGGTCACGATCGAGAAACACTACGACCGACCGATGGACATCGAGTGGGGCAAGGATGGCAGCGACAACAAGCTGTACATCCTGCAGGCCCGTCCGGAGACGGTGAAGAGCCGGGCCGGACAGACGATCCGTCGCTTCACGCTGAAGAACAAGTCCGGGATCATCAGCACCGGCCGCAGCATCGGCCAGCGCATCGGCAGCGGCATCGCCAGGGTGATCCGCTCCGTCAGCGAGATGGACCGGATCCAACCGGGTGACGTGCTCGTATCCGACATGACCGATCCGGACTGGGAGCCGGTCATGAAACGCGCGGCCGCCATCGTCACCAACCGCGGCGGGCGCACCTGCCACGCCGCGATCATCGCGCGCGAGCTCGGCATCCCCGCCGTGGTCGGCTGCGGCGACGCCACCAAAGCGATCCGCGACGGCGCGCCGGTGACGGTGAGCTGCGCGGAAGGCGACGAAGGTTACGTCTACGAGGGTTTGCTCGAATTCGAGGAGCGCGAGATCAAGCTCGATGCATTGCCCGAGATCCCCGTCAAGATCATGATGAACGTCGGCAATCCCGACCGCGCCTTCGACTTCGCGAGCATCCCCAATCGGGGCGTCGGGCTCGCGCGCCTCGAGTTCATCATCAACCGCATGATCGGCGTTCACCCGAACGCGCTGCTGGAGTACGACTCGCTGGACGAGGATACGCAGCGGGAAGTGAAGGGCCAGATAGCGGGCTATGCCGATCCGGTCAGGTTCTTCATCGACAAGCTCGCCGAAGGCATCAGCACGATCGCCGCGGCGTTCGCGCCGCAGCCGGTAATCGTTCGCATGTCCGATTTCAAGTCGAACGAATACGCCAACCTGATCGGCGGCGACCTGTACGAGCCGGACGAGGAAAACCCGATGCTCGGTTTCCGCGGCGCGGCTCGCTACGTCTCCGCGGCATTCCGGCCCTGTTTCGACCTCGAATGCGCGGCACTGCGCAAAGTCCGCAACGAGATGGGCCTCGAGAACGTGCAGATCATGATTCCCTTCGTGCGCACGGTCGCACAGGCCGAGCAAGTGATCGGCCTGCTGGAAGAGAACGGGCTGGTACGCGGCAAGGACGGCCTGCGCATCATAATGATGTCCGAGCTGCCCACGAACGCGTTGCTCGCGGACCGCTACCTCGATCATTTCGACGGCATGTCGATCGGCTCGAACGACATGACGCAGCTCACGCTGGGACTGGACCGCGATTCGGCGCTGGTCGCCGATCTGTTCGACGAACGCGACGACGCCGTGCTGGCTATGCTCGAGATGACGATCAAGGCCTGCCGTGAGCGCGGCAAGTACGTCGGTATCTGCGGCCAGGGCCCATCGGATCACCCGGACCTGGCGCGCTGGCTGCTCGATCGCGGCATAGAGAGCATGTCCCTGAATCCGGACAGTGTCATCGAAACCTGGATGTTCCTCGCCGGCGAGCGCGTCCGCTGACGCCACGAGGCCCTGCCGGGCGCCCGCTCTGCAAGCGGTTGCGGCAGGAACGGTTACCGCCGCGTCGGCGCCGCCTGCCTAGAAACTGTCGTAGCGGGATCGTCGCTGCCAGCGGATACGCGGCAGCCAGATGCCGAGCAGCATTCCGGCGAACAGCACCGATGCGCCGGCGATGAACCAGTTGCGATTGCGCTGTCCGCTCAGGTCGCGGTTTTCCTCCTCGAGCGTGTCCACCCGGATCTCGGCATCGGTCAGATCTTCCTGCAGCCTGCGGTTCTGCTCGTCGATCGCGAGCACGTCGGCTGCCGTGCGGCGGATCTCGTCGAGCTCCTTCTCCAGCTCGAGTTTTTCGCGTTCCAGCGTGGCGATGCGCTGCTCGGCCTGCTCGTACTGCGAGCGAATGCCCTGGAGTTGCGTGCTCAGGCTGCTTCCGGTCGTCTGCGCATCCGTGAGCTGGCTCGTGAGCTGCTGCAGCTGCTCCCGGGCCGCCGGCTCGTTCATCAGGTAGCGCGTGATCACCCAGCCCTCCGTTCCGCCCGGCGTGCGCACCCGCGAGTAGCCGGTAGCCGCATCGCGTTCCAGCACTTCGAGCCGGGTGCCGGAGCCGACCATGAGCTGGATCGCGTTGCTGGTGCTCGGCCCGGTACGCAGCATGATTTCGAACTGGTCGCTGACCCACGCGGGCTCCGCCGAGGCCGGCGGCGCCAGGGCCGGCAGGCCCAGCAGCGCCAGCAGGGCGGCCGCGCGCCAATGTGTATTTCTGTCCATCGAGACCCTTGCCTGGTTTTCCTGCACTGGGAGCCGGCCCGCACCGTTGCCGCGATGCTGCCGAGCCCGGTCGCGTAGTCTACGCCACGCGCGCTCAGGCCGCAGCTGTCGCCGATTTGCGCCACACGGCGATGAAGTTGTGTGACGGCATGGCGATCAGCGCGGAGCGTCGCAGAGCGGCGGAAGCGGCCAGTTCGTCCAGGTACTCGAGGTCGCGAATACCCATGGCAGGATCCTGCTCCCGGAGAGAGCGATCGAACGCCGCATTGCTGTCGCTGGTGAATTCGCCGCCCGTTCGAAACGGCCCGTACAGCAGGAACGGCGCCGAATCCGGGAGCAGCCTGCCCGCCAGCGCAAAGGTCGCGACAACCGCCTCGATATTCATGATGTGCGCCGTGTTGGCCGAGAAAACGGCGTCGAAATCGCCGTCCGGATCCGCATCGGCGAGCACGTCCAGCGGCAGCGGATCACGCACGTTTGCCGTTCCCGCCGCGTCGATCCAGGCCCGGATGCCGGCATGATTGGCGCGCAGGTCGCTCGTCTGCCAGACGAGATGCGGCAGCTGCGCGCCGAAATAGACGGCATGCTGGCCGGTGCCGGACCCGATCTCCAGCACGTGCCGACTATCGGCGAGCTCCTGCTCGAGCACCTCGAGTATCGGGTCACGGTTGCGAGCGGTGGCCGGCGCGTCCGGCAGCTCAGCCATGGTCCCCTGCGAGGGCCTGCGAGTCGAGCAGCTCCTGGCGATACCATCTCAACTCGGCTATCGAGTCCCTGATATCGGCCAGGGCCCGATGTGAGGATTCCTTGCTGAAACCGCCGGCGACCTCCGGGGCCCAGAGCTGCGCGAGGATCTTGAGCGTGCTGACGTCGAGATTGCGGTAGTGGAAAAAAGACTCGAGCTGCGGCTTCTGCCGCGCCAGGAAACGGCGATCCTGGCAGATGCTGTTGCCGCACATCGGCGACCTGCCCTGCGCAACGTGCTGCGACAGGAAGGCTATCGTCGCCTGCTCGGCGGCGCGCATGCTGACCTGGCTCGCAAGTACCCTCCCCGTGAGCCCCGAGTCGCCGTGTTGCCGGGTATTCCATTCATCCATGGCATCCATGACGGACTGCGGCTGGCTGATGGCCAGCACGGGCCCCTCGGCGATCTCGTTGAGGTGCCGGTCGGTGACGATCGTTGCGATCTCGATGATGTGATCGTTGTCCGTGTCGAGCCCGGTCATTTCCAGGTCGATCCAGACGAGGTTGTCGCCGGCCGGTTGCGGATGCAGGTCCTCATCCATGCGATGTCGATCCTTGCCTCTTGACGCTGGCCGGCAGTGTCGCACGGTGGCCGCACCGCAATCCAGCGCGTCGCGCGGCGCCGGACGGTGCGCGCGGCGCCGGCGCGCGGCATACTGCGGCGCATGCAGCGACCCGGAACGCACAGGTGCAGACTCGGCGATGGCTGAGCGGACCCAGGCCATTGTGACGGCCGTTTACGGCACGCGCCTGAAACTCCGTCTCGACGACGGCCGATCCGTCGACGCGCGCATCAAGGGGCGCCGGCTGAAGCCGGTCTGCGGTGACCGGGTGGAGGCGGCCCCGCTGGAGAACGAGCCGGACTGGTTGATCGTCGATATCGGCGCGCGCAGGAACGAGCTCACGCGGCCGAACCTGCGCGGCAGGACCGAGGTCCTTGCGGCAAACCTCGATTTCCTGGCCGTGGTGTGCGCGGCCTCTCCGCGCCCGGACTGGTTCGTCGTCGACCGGTACCTGTGCGCCGCCGAACTGATGCGCATCGCGGCGGCGGTCGTGTTCAACAAGACCGACGAGCAGGCGCCGGACGACGCCGCGGCGCGCGAGCTGGCCGGCTATCGGGCTATCGGCTATCGCACCGTCGAATGCAGCGCGAAAACCGGGGACAACCTGGACGAACTGAGTCGGCTGCTCGCCGGCCAGCTCGCGATCGTCGTCGGCCAGTCGGGGGTCGGCAAATCGAGCCTGATCGGCGAGCTTACCGGTGCCGAGCTGCGGACTGCGGAGGTATCTGCGGCGCGCCGGGAGGGCCGCCACACGACCGTCAATACGATCATGCTGCCGCTGCCGCAGGGGGGCTGCGTCGTCGATTCGCCCGGCGTTCGCGACTACGCGCCATTCATCCCCGAGTCTGCGGACGTCGAGATCGGCTTTCGCGAGATCCGTGAATTCGCCCGCGATTGCCGCTTCGGCAACTGCCGCCACCGGCGCGAGCCGGATTGCGCGGTGAAGAGCGCGCTCGAGCGAGGCCTGCTGGCCGCGCGCCGCTATGAGAGCTACAAGCGCATGCTCGTCCTCACAGAGCAGCAGGGACGCGGCCGCTATTGAAGCCCCCTTGCGGGACCGTCTTCAGCCGCTCCTGCCGGGCCTGACCGAGCGTCGTGACGCCGCCTGCTAGCCCGGCGGCCAGTCGAACGGGCGGCCGCCCAGCAGGTGCAGGTGGATGTGGAATACACTCTGGCCGGCCCCTTCGCCGCAGTTCATCGTCACGCGGTACCCCGAATCGGCGATGCCCTCGTCGGCGGCGATCTGCTTCGCCGCCAGGAACAGGGCGCCGACGGTCTGCGCATCGTCGGCGGCGAGGTCGTTCATCGACGCGACGTGCTTGCGCGGCACGATGAGCACGTGCTTCGGCGCCTGCGGATTGATGTCGCGAAACGCAAGCACCGCCTCGTCCTCGTAGATGATCTGCGCGTCGACATCGCCGTTGACGATGCCGCAGAAAAGGCAATCGCTGTCGCTCATGCTGCTTCTCCTGCTGTTCTCTGCATTTTTTCCATACGCCGATATTCCTGGTTTTGCCCGTACTAGTCGACAGCCCGCCTGCCGAAGAAAGCATGTGACAGGGTCCCGCCGTCGACATATTCCAGCTCACCGCCGAGCGGCACACCGTGCGCGATGCGGCTCGCCTGTATGCCGTGGCGGGAAGCGAGGCCCGCCAGGTAATGCGCGGTCGCATCGCCCTCGACCGTCGGATTTGTCGCGATGATCAGCTCGGAGACCCGCTGCTCCGCCAGCAGCGCATCGAGCTCACGGGCACCGAGTTCATCGGGTCCGATGCCGTCCAGCGGCGACAGGTGACCCATCAGTACGAAGTAGACGCCGCGATAGCCGGTCGCATCCTCGATCGCCATGACGTCGGCCGGCGACTCGACCACGCACAGCAGCGACGAATCGCGGCCCTCGGCAGCACAGATCTCACACAGCTCGCCCTCGGTGAACATGCGACAGCGGCGGCAATGGCCGATGCCGTCGGCGGCGCCGCCGAGCGCGGCCGCAAGGTTCCTCGCGCCGTCCCGATCGCGCTCCAGCAGGTGGAACGCGATGCGTTGCGCCGACTTCTGGCCGACCCCCGGCATACAGCGGAGGGCGTCGATCAGGCGCACGAGAAGGGGCGAATACGACATGACAGCCGCGGCCGCGACCTAGAACGGCAGTTTCATGCCGGGCGGCAGCGGCAGCCCGGAGGCCATGCCGGAATACTTCTCCTGCACCGTCGACTGGACGCGCCGCACGGCGTCGTTGAAAGCGGCAACGATCAGGTCTTCCAGCATATCCTTGTCATCGCCGAACAGAGAGTCGTCGATCTCCACGCGCTGGACGTCGTGGCGACAGGTCATCGTGATCTTCACCATGCCGGCGCCGGCCTCACCGGTCACGGTGATCCTGCTCATCTCTTCCTGCGCTTTCTGCATCTCTTCCTGCATCTTCTGCGCCTGCTTCATGAGCTGGCCGATTCCACCTTTCATCGATTCAGTGCTCCCTGTTGCGTGTCCGCTCAGCGCTCTCGTCGCGGCTGGCTTCGTGATTGACAATCTCGATCGAGTCCGCGTTCAGGGTCGCGCCGAACATATCCTTGAGCGTGCGCACATTCGGGTCCGCCTCGAGCGACTCTCGTGCGGCCGCCAACCTTTCGTCGGCGATGCGCGCTTCCGCCTGCAGCGGCGTCTCGACGTCGGCCGCGCCGATCTCGATCTCGACGCGCAGCGTTTCCCCGAGCGCATCGCCGAGGGCCGCGGCGAGCTTCTGCTGTCGCTCGCGCGTCAGCAGCGATTCCGATCGCCTGTCGAGGGACAGGTGAATCACGTCGCCCGCGCGACGCAGGAAACCGCAGTTGCTCGCCAGCAGCTTCGGCGCCCCGCTCAACGCGAGCTGATCGATGATCGTCGACCAGTCCACGGGCGGCTGCCGGTCGGCGCTCGACGTCGCCTCGGGCATCGCCTGCCTCGGCGCCGGCGCCGCCGTCGCGCGCGGGGCCGCCGACTTCCTGTCCGCCGACGCCGGGCCGCCGGCGGACGTCCGCGCGGCCGAGGCGGGTCGGAAGGCGAGCATGCGCAGCAGCGTCATTTCCGTGCCGCTGCGCGGATCCGGCGACAGGTGCAGGTCACGGCGGCCCATCAACGCCGTCTGGTAGTACAGCTGCACGTCCTCGGGTTCGAGCGCCGCCGCCAGTTGCCCGATCTCCTGCGCCTCGAGTTCGTCCCCGACCCCGGCATCGCCGACGACCTGGTGGAGCGCGATACGGTGCAATTTCAACGCGAGGTCGTCCAGCAACGCCTCGTAGTTCGGGAATTGCTCGTCGATGTCGGCGATCGCCTGCAGCAGGCCGGCGGCATCGCCGGCGGCGAGCAGCGCGAGAAGGCGCTGCACGTGCTGCCGGTCGACCGTGCCCAGCATGGTGCGCACGGACTCGACGTCGACCTTGCCGCCGCAGTAACCGATCGCCTGGTCGAGCAGGCTCAGCGAATCGCGCATGCTGCCGTCCGCCGCGCGCGCGAGCAGCGCGAGCGAGTCGGCATCTGCTTCGACCCCCTCCTCACCGCAGATGAACTCGAGCCTGTCGCGGATCATCTGCGGGGTCAGGCGCTTGAGATTGAATTGCAGGCAGCGCGACAGCACCGTTACCGGCAGCCTGTCCGGCTCGGTCGTCGCGAGCAGGAACTTGACGTGCGGCGGCGGCTCCTCGAGCGTCTTCAGGAGCGCGTTGAAGGAGTGTTTCGACAGCATGTGCACCTCGTCGATCAGGTACACCTTGTAGCGGCCGCTCGCCGGCCGGTACTGCACGTTGTCCAGCAATTCGCGCGTGTCGTCGACCTTTGTCCGGGACGCCGCGTCGACCTCGATCAGGTCCACGAAGCGCCCCTCGTCGATCGCGACGCAGGCATCGCAGCCGCCGCAGGGCTCGGCAGTCACGCCCTTCTCGCAGTTGAGGCACTTCGCCAGGATGCGCGCGATGGTCGTCTTGCCGACGCCGCGCGTGCCGGAGAACAGGTAGGCATGGTGCAGGCGGCCCTGCTCGAGGGCGTTTGTCAGCGCACGCGAGACGTGCGTCTGGCCGACGGTCTCGGCGAAGTTCTTCGGTCGCCATTTGCGGGCGAGAACGAGATAGCTCATGTCATGCCAGTCGGGAGGTCGGGGCGCCGAAGCGGCAACGTAAGCGGACAGTGTAACCGCTGCGGCAGGTGTAACAAGCCGCTGCGGGATGCCCCGGCGCTCAAATTCGAGTGGCCCGCGCCAGCCTCTCCCCGGCACCCGGCGTCACCGCTGCCGCTGCTCCCTTCCGGGCCTGACGGGGTTCACGGCTGGCCGTCGCGGGGCAGCCGACGCGGACCGGGCGCGATTATCGCCTCCGCGCGCCGGCGATACAAACGCCCGTGCCGGCGGCAGGCGGCATGCCGCAGCCCGACGGATGCCGGCGGGCATGGTTTGCGCCGTTGCGGGTTGCTATCCTCTTGTGCCCGCGCCGTCCCGGCGCCCGCCCGCCCACGGAGGAACCGATGTCCCGCCTGCCGGAGTTCGCGACGCTCGACCCCTTCCAGGGCATGACGGGCAGGAAACCCGGCGCCGTACGGAACCTGCTGGCCGGCCAGTGGCTTGCCGGGGATGCGGAACGCGACGATATCGTCGACCCGCTGAACGGCGACGGCTTCCTGATCGTACCGGACACCCGCGACGTCAGCGGCTTCATCGACGGCCTGCGAGGCTGCCCGAAGACGGGGCTGCACAACCCGCTGAAGAACCCCGACCGCTACGTCATGCTCGGCCGGGTCTGTGCCCGCGCGGCCGCGCTGCTGGCCGAGACGCACGTGGAGGAGTTCTTTACGCGACTCATCCAGCGGGTCATGCCGAAGAGCTGGAACCAGTGCCTCGGCGAGGTGCTGATCACGCGCACTTTCCTCGAGAACTTCGCCGGTGACGGCGTGCGTTTCCTCGGTCGCGGGTTCTCCAACCCCGGCGACCACCCGGGCCAGGAATCGCGCGGTTATCGCTGGCCATTCGGGCCGGTGGCCGTCGTCACGCCCTTCAATTTCCCGCTGGAGATACCCGCGCTGCAGGTGATGGGAGCGCTGTTCATGGGCAACCGGCCGCTGGTCAAGGTGGATTCGAAGGTCAGCGCCGTCATCGAGCAGTTCACGCGGATGCTGATCCACTGCGGGCTGCCGGCGACGGACCTGGACCTGGTCCACTGCCGCGGCGCGAAGATGGGCGAGCTGATCGAGGAAGCGCAGGACACGCTGCGTCTCGTGCAGTTCACCGGTTCCAGCAGCGTCGCGGAGCGCATCTCAGGCATCATGCACGGCCGCGTGCGCCTCGAGGACGCCGGCTTCGACTGGAAGGTCATCGGGCCCGACTTCCGGCCGGAGTGGCTGGACTACGTGGCCTGGCAGGCCGACCAGGACGCTTACAACGCCACCGGCCAGAAATGCTCGGCGCAGAGCATCCTGTTCGTCCACGACAACTGGTACGACGCGCTGCTGCCGCAGCTCGGGAAGCTGGCGGCGCGGCGGCAGCTCGACGACCTGACGGTCGGCCCGGTGCTGAGCTGGACCACCGCGCGCATGCAGCAGCACGTCGCTGCGACCAGCGGGCTGCCGGGCGCCAGGCTGCTGTTCGGCGGCAAGCCGCTCGAGAACCACCGCATCCCCGAGCGCTACGGAACGATGGAACCCACCGCGGTCGACGTGCCGCTCGCGGCGATGACCGGCGAGCACTTCGACCTGGTCACCACCGAGCTGTTCGGGCCCTTCCAGGTGATCGTGCGTTACGGCGACCGCGACGTGGACACCGTGCTCGGGTTGCTCGAACGCATGTCGCAACACCTGACCGCTGCGGTCGTCAGTGGCGACATCGGGTTCCAGAATCGTGTGCTCGCAGCGACCGTCAACGGTACGACCTATTGCGGGATGCGCGCACGCACGACCGGCGCGCCGCAGAATCACTGGTTCGGCCCGAGCGGCGACCCGCGCGGCGCCGGCATCGGCACGCCCGAGGCGATCGTCCAGACCTGGAGCGCGCACCGCGAGATCATCATGGACCAGGGTCCCCTGCCGGTCGGCTGGACGGTTCCCGAATCTGCCTGAAGGAGACCCGCATCGACACACCGGCCGCCATCGAGAGCAAGCTGCCCGACGTCGGCACCACGATCTTCGCGGTAATGACGGCGCTCGCGAACGAGCACGACGCGATCAACCTCTCGCAGGGCTTCCCGAGCTTCGATCCCGAGCCGCGCCTGCTGGAACTGGTCGATCACTACCTGAAGTCCGGTGCCAACCAGTACGCGCCGATGGCCGGAGTGCCGTCGCTACGGCAGGCGATCGCCGTCAAGGTCGCGACGCTCTACGGACGGCGGGTCGACGCGGACAGCGAGATCACCGTCTGCAGCGGCGCCACCGAGGGGTTGTTCAGCACGATCCAGGCACTGGTGCGGCCGGGCGACGAGGTCATCGTCTTCGATCCCGCCTATGACTCCTACGAGCCGGCGGTCACGCTCGCCGGCGGCCGCACCGTGCACCTGCCGCTCCGGACGAGCGAGGCGCGGCCCGAATTCCACATCGACTTCGATGCGCTTGCGGCCGCGATCGGTCCGCGGACGCGCCTCGTCGTCATCAATTTTCCGCAGAATCCGCTCGGCTCGATCATTACGCGAGCGGATCTCGACGCGCTGGCCGCCGTGCTGCGCGACAGCGCCGCCTACCTGATGTCGGACGAGGTCTACGAGCACATCGTATTCGACGGCGAACGGCATCACAGCCTGCTGACGCACGACGAGCTGTACGCACGCAGTGTCGTCGTCTCGTCGTTCGGCAAGACCTACCACGCGACCGGCTGGAAGGTCGGCTACGTCACGGCGCCGCCCGGTCTGACCACCGAGTTCCGGCGCGTGCACCAGTTCACCTGCTACGCGGTCGTCACGCCCATCCAGCATGCGCTGGCCGATTTCATGCAGGAGACGCCGGAGCACTACAGCGCTCTGCCCGCCTTCTACCAGCGCAAGCGCGATCATTTCTGCCGCCTGCTCGAGGACTCGCGCTTCCGATTCCGGCCGGCGCAGGGTACGTTTTTCCAGGTGCTGGATTATTCCGACATCTCCGACGAGCACGACGTCGCCTATGCGCGCCGGCTGACCGAGGAGATCGGCGTTGCGTCTATTCCGGTGTCCGTGTTCTGCGAGCAGCCGCCGGCAGGTCGCCGGCTGCGCTTCTGCTTCGCGAAGGACGACGCGACGCTGGAGAGGGCGGCGAAGAAACTATGCAGCCTCTGACGATCGCCATCCTGCAGGCAGAGCTCGCCTGGCACGACGCGGCGGCGAACCGCGACGCATTCGCGAAGCGCATCGATGCGCTCTCCGGACAGGCGCAGCTCGTCGTGTTGCCCGAGATGTTCACGACCGGCTTCACGATGGACGCGCCGGGACAGGCCGAGACGATGGCCGGGCCGTCCGTCGCCTGGCTCTGCGAGACAGCGAAAAATGTCTCCGCCGCCGTCTGCGGCAGCCTCGTCATCGAGGAGGACGGGCGCTACTACAATCGTTTCGTACTGGCGCAGCCGGACGGCCGCCTCGCGGCGACATACGACAAGCGCCACCTGTTCCGGCTGGCCGGGGAAGGCGAGCATTATGCCGTCGGCGAGGATCTCGTCACCGTCGCGGTCGGCGGCTGGCGGGTACGGCCCATGGTCTGCTACGACCTGCGCTTCCCGGTCTGGAGCCGGCGCCGCAGCGACGACGACTTCGAGCTGCTCCTGTACGTCGCCAACTGGCCGAGCCCGCGCCACCACGCCTGGGAAACGCTGCTGCGCGCGCGGGCGATCGAGAACCAGTGCTACGTCGCCGGCGTCAACCGCGTGGGCCAGGACGGCAACGATGTGCCCTACGCAGGCGGCAGCGCCGTCGTCGACTACCTGGGCCAGGACATCGTGAACCTCGGCGACCGCGCCGACAGCGCGGTCGTGACGCTCGACCCGGAGGCACTCGCGAAATTCCGCGACCGCTTCCCGTTCGCCGCCGACGCGGACGATTTCGACATCCGGCCGCGGCTTCCCGGCAGCTGAATCACTGCGAAGCCACGGCATGGGAGCGGCCGCAGCCGCGACAAGAGCCCCGACCGGCCCGCGCTACACGGCATCCCGCTGGCAGCAACGAGGGTCCGCAGCCGCCGATCGCTGCCGCGCTCAGGCCGACTGCCGCAGCACCTCCAGGAAGCGCTCGCCGTAGCGATCGAGCTTGGTCTGGCCGATGCCGGTGATGCCGAGCAGATCGGCCGCGGTCTGCGGCCGCTCGGCGATCATCTCGCGCAGCGTGCGATCGTGGAAGATGACGTACGGCGGCACGTCGTGCTCGCTCGCCAGCGCCTGGCGGCAGGCGCGCAGCGCCTCCCACAGCTCGCGATCCTCGTCGGCGAGGGCCTCCGGCGGCGGCGCGGACTTTGCGACCTTTAGCGGTTTCTTCGGATCCTCGCGGAACTCGATGCGAAGCTCGCCGCGCAGCAGCGCTCGGCTTTGCCCGGTCAGCACCAGGGCGCCGTAGCGCTCCGCATCGGAGCGCAGGTAGCCGCGTACGATGAGCTGGCGGATAACCGAGCGCCAGCGGTCCGCCGCGAGCCCGGCGCCGATGCCGTAGACCGACAGGCGGGCGTGACCGTGCTGCCTGACCTTGTCGGTGTCCTTGCCGAGCAGCACGTCGATCACGTGGGCGGCGCCGAAGCGCTGGCCGGTGCGATAAACCGCCGACAGCACTTTCTGCGCCTCCACGGTGCCGTCCCAGGTGGCGACCGGCGTCAGGCAGCCATCGCAGTTACCGCAGTCCTCCGGCAGGGTGTCGCCGAAATATTCGAGCAGCGGCCGCCGCCGGCAGCCGGTGACCTCGCACCAGCCGAGCAGCGCGTCGAGCTTCGAGCGCTCGTGGCGCTTGAAGTCCTCGGCGGCCTCGGAGGTGTCGAGCATCTGCCGCAGGCGCACGACGTCCTGCAGTCCGTAGACCATCCAGGCATCGGCCGGCTCGCCGTCGCGGCCGGCGCGGCCGGTCTCCTGGTAATACGACTCCATGCTCTTCGGCAGGTCGAGATGCGCGACGAAGCGCACGTCGGGCTTGTCGATGCCCATGCCGAACGCGATCGTCGCGACAATGATGACGGCATCCTCGTTGACGAATTGCCGCTGATGCGCGCCGCGGGTCTCCGCCGGCAGGCCGGCATGGTAAGGCAGCGCGCGGAAACCCTGCGACACCAGCCAGTCTGCCGTGGCCTCCGTCTTCTTTCTCGACAGGCAATAGACGATTCCCGCCTGCCCACGGTGCGACTGCAGGAATTTCAAAAGCTGCCGCCTTGCGTCCGTCTTCGGCTGCACGAGGTAGCGGATGTTGGGCCGGTCGAAGGGGCTGATGAAGATGCCGGGATCGTCGAGTGCGAGACGCGTGACGATCTCGTCACGGGTCTTTTGCGTCGCGGTGGCCGTCAGGGCCAGGCGCGGCACGCCGGGGAAAAGCGTCGCCAATTCGTCGAGCGCGAGGTAGTCCGTGCGGAAATCGTGACCCCACTGCGACACGCAGTGCGCCTCATCGATGGCGATCAGCGACAACGTCACGCTGCCGAGCAGCGCACGCGTGCCGCCGCTGACGAGCCGCTCCGGCGCCACGTAGAGCAGCTTCAGCGTACCGCTTCGCAGGCGCCCGATGACCTCGTCCTGCTCCTCGCGCGACTGCGTCGAATTCAGGAAGCCGGCTTCAACGCCGACTTCGCCGAGCGCCGCGACCTGGTCGTGCATCAGCGCGATGAGCGGCGAGATGACGAGCGCGGTGCCGTCCCTGAGCAGCGCCGGCACCTGGTAACACAGCGACTTGCCGCCGCCCGTCGGCATCACGACCAGCGCGTCGCGACCCGCGAGCACGGCCTCGATGACCGCCTGCTGCTGCCCGCGGAAACTGCCGTAGCCGAAGACGCGGCGCAGCACGTCGTGCATCGAGTCACTCATGCGTCATCCAGTTTCTCGAGCTCGTCGCAGGCGCGCAGCCAGTCGAGCTCGGCTTCTTCCAGCGCCCGCCGATTGCGGGCCTGCTCGGCCAACAGGTCCTGCAGGGCCGCCTTGTTGTCGTCGACGTACAGGGACGTGTCGCCCAGTCGCTTTTCGAGCGCCGATTTCTCGGCCTGCAGTGATTCGATCTCGCGCTCGCACCTCTGCATACGCCGTCTGAGCGGCGCGAGCAAGCGTCGTTTTTCGGCTTCGCGCTGCTTGCGCGCCCGGCGCGCCGCGGCGCCGCGGGCGGCGTTGCCGGCGCTCGCGCCGTTGCCTGCAGTGCGCTCGTCGACGTCGCGCTGCGCCGCGGCCAGCCAGTCCGGGTAGTCGTCCAGGCTGCCCTCGAATTCCTCTACCCGGCCCTCGTGCACGAGCAGCAGGGTATCGGTCGCCACGCGCAGGAGGTGGCGGTCGTGAGAGACGATGACCATCGCGCCCTCGAAGTCCTGCAGCGCAGTCGCCAGTGCCTGGCGCATCTCGAGGTCGAGATGGTTGGTCGGCTCGTCGAGCAGCAGCAGGTTCGGCCGCCGGTAGGCAAGCAGCGCGAGGGCGAGGCGCGATTTCTCGCCCCCGGAAAACGGCGCGGTATTCATGAACACCGTGTCGCCCGAGAAGCCGTAGCCGCCCAGCCAGTTGCGCAGGTCGGCCTCGCGGGCCTGCGGATCGAGACGCTGCAAATGCTGAAGCGGGCTGCTGTCTGGCCGGAGCTGCTCGACCTGGTGCTGCGCGAAATAGCCTGTGGCGAGATCACGCGCCGCGTCCATCTCGCCGCCGCGCGGCTCGAGCTGTCCTGCGAGCAGCTTGATCAGCGTCGACTTGCCCGCCCCGTTCGGGCCGAGCAGCCCGATGCGGTCGCCGGGCTGGACAGTCAGCCGTATTCCGTCGAGCACGTTCTCGTCGCCGTAGCCGGCGGCGACCTGCTCGAGGCGCAGCAGCGGCCGCGGGTTTTTCGCCGGTTCGAGCAGGCGGAAACGGAACGGCGAGTCGACGTGCGCGGCCGCTATGACGTCCATGCGTTCCAGCGCCTTGAGCCGGCTCTGTGCCTGTCGCGCTTTCGTGGCCTTGGCGCGGAAGCGATCGACGAAGGCGCGCATGTGGGCGATCTCGCGCTGCTGCTTCTCGTACTGCACCTGCTCGCGCGCCAGGCGCTCGGCGCGCACGCGCTCGAACGCTGAATAATTGCCCCGGTACAGCGTCGCCCTGCCCCCTTCGATCTGCACGACGTGGCCGACGACGTTGTCGAGGAAATCGCGGTCGTGGGAAATCAGCAGCAGCGTGCCCGCGTAGGCCCGCAGCCAGCCTTCCAGCCAGATCACCGCGTCGAGGTCGAGGTGGTTCGTCGGCTCGTCCAGCAGCAACAGGGACGAGCGGCACATCAGCGCACGCGCGAGGTTGAGCCGCATACGCCAGCCGCCGGAGAACTCGTTCACGGCACGGTCTTCGTCGCCGATGGCAAAACCGAGGCCGTGCAGCAGCCGGCCGGCGCGCGCCCTTGCCGAGTAGCCGTCTATCGTCTCGAGACGCGCGTGCAGCATCGCGAGGCGTTCGCCTGCCTCGGCGCCGTCGGTGGCCTCGATCTGCCGCTCGACCTCGCGCAGCTCGGTGTCTCCGTCCAGCACGTACTCGATAGCCGGACGCGTGTCGTCCGGCGTCTGCTGCGCGACGTGCGAGATCACCCAGTCGGCCGGCATCGACACGCTGCCGGCATCGGGCGACAGGTCGCCCAGGATCAGCGAGAACAGGCTGGACTTGCCGCAGCCGTTGGCGCCGGTGACGCCGACCTTCTGGCCGGGATGGACCTTCAGCGTCGTATCGTCGAGCAGCAGCCGCGGACCGCGCCGCAGCGCGAGATGGGTGAACTGGAGCATGGGCGGGGATTGTAACGATTCTCGGCCGGCGCGCCTGCCCGTTGGCGGCACCGCCGCCGCGCCTCGGAGCGGTGAACGGGGTCAGCGCAGACTACGGCGAAAAGTACCCGGACCGCCGGCCCCCTTACCCGCACCATCCGGGGAAACGTACCCTGTCTCCCCTTTTCGATCCGTATTCCGGCTCCCGGTCTAGGCGGAGGTGTCTCTTCCCGGTGGCCAGGGAATGAGCACCGGCGTCCTGCGCTTGTATGCCTCGTAGTCGTCCTGCCCGCCCCAGCGTTCGTCGGCCTTTTGTTCCAGCAGCGGGATGCCGCTGACGCGGGTCAGCAGGAAAATGACGAATACCGGCGAGATCAGCGTTGCCCACTGCCAACCCTGCAGCACGGGCAGTGCGACGATTGCCATGCCCGTCCACAGCACGATCTCGCCGAAGTAGTTGGGATGGCGGGACCAGGCCCACAGCCCCGACCTGATGAAGTTCCCGTCATTGCCCGGATCGCTCTTGAATCTCGATTTCTGTCGATCCGCCACGATCTCGATCAGGATGCCGATCGACCAGATCGAGATGCCCGCGATGCCAATGGCACCGAGCGGCTCGCGCGCGCCACCGGTGATAATGGCCAGCGCCGCCGCCGCGGTCAGCAGCACCCACAGGCCCTGCACGGTCCAGGCGACACAGAACCGAAGCGGACGGGTCTTGATGTCGTCGAAGCGACTGTCCCTGCCGCTCTTCGAGATGCGCAGAAACAGGAATATGGACAGCCTGAGCGCCCAGACGAGGACCATGGCGGCGACCAGCGTCGCGCGGACGTCCAGCTCGCTCGACAGGAGCACCGCGACCACCGTTACGGTGACATAGGTTACGCCGCCGACGAGGTCGTAGTAACGCTCCGTCCGCGCCACGGCAGACGGGATGAAGGCGAGCCAGTTGATGACGAA
>JBFJUJ010000033.1:0-17388 GCA_041624755.1 Woeseia sp.
CGGTCGTCGGTCCCGACGCCTCGATAACGCCGCCCGCGGCCACGCAGTTGTCGGGGTCGCCCTCGGCGATACCTTCGCCCGAGTCCGTGACGGACAGGACGGCGCCACCGGAACCTGCCTCCCAACACAGCGTAATCTTGCCATCGGGCGGCGTATGGCGTACAGCGTTTGCCAGCAGGTTGGAGACGACGGACTCGATCTCGGCGGTCACGCCGCGCAATCTGGACGCGAGCTTTGCCTCGTCGCGAATCTCCGCGACGTCCGTCTGCCCGGCGTAGGAGCGGCGAGCGAGCGCCAGCAGCGCCGCCATGTCGATGTCCTGCTCCTCGCGTTCAGCGTCCGGGTTCTCGAGCCGGGACAACTCGAGCAGCTCGCCGACCACGCGGTTCATGCGTTCGGCTTGCGCCTGCATCTGTTCGAGCGGCTTGCGCCAGCCGGGCGGCACGTCGTCCTCGCCAGCCAGGGTATCCAGGTAGCCGCTGATGACGGTAAGCGGCGAACGCAGCTCGTGCGACGCGTTGGCGACGAAATCCCGGCGCATACGGTTGAGCCGGATCGTCTCGGTTACGTCACGAATGAGCAACAGGCGCTGTTTGTGGCCGAAGGGCACGAGCTGGCAGGACAGCCAGTGGTCCTCGAGCAGCGGGGACGGGATTTCGACCGCCTCCCGGCCCTGCGGATCGCTCAGGTACCTGACGAAAGCCGGGGCACGCACGATGTTGTCGATACGCTGGCCGCGGTCCTGCGGTGAGCGGACGCCGACCAGCCTCTGCGCGGCCTGGTTGCTCAGCAGGATCTCGAAGTCTTCATTCAGCACGACGCCGCCGTCCGGCATCGCATTGGTGGATTTTCGCACTTCTTTCAGCAGCTTGCGATGGCGCCGCTTGTGCTTGCGACCGCGTTGGCGCAGGTAGCCGACGCGCGCCAGCATCTGCGACCAGATGCCGTCACCGAAGCCCGAGTATTCGAGCCTGTCGCTCATCAGCGCGGTTTCGAAACGCAGCAGCTGCCGCACCTGGTGCGCGAGCGCCAGCAGCGCCGCAACCAGTAGCCCGACCAGCGGGGCGTCGTACAGCCATCCGATCAACACGCCGACGGCCAGCAGCAGGCCGAGCCCGGCGAGATAGCTGCGTCGTACACCGTGCACGAATCAACTCGCAGAGAAGCGGTAGCCGGCGCCGCGCACCGTCTGAATGTACTTGTCCGCGCCGTGCGCCGTGAGCGCCTTGCGCAGCCGTCGCACGTGGACATCGACGGTGCGCTCTTCGACGTAGACGTTCGGTCCCCAGACGCGATCGAGCAGGAGGGACCGGCTGTAGACCCGGTCGGGGTGCGTCATCAGGAAGCTCAGCAGGCGGAATTCGGTCGGTCCGAGCGAGACCTCCTTGCCGGCGGCCGTGACGCGGTGCGCGCCCGCGTCCAGTGTGAGGACCCCGGCGGTCGTTGCGGCGGCCTCGCTGGCCCGCGTACGTCGCAGCACGGCCTGGATGCGCGAGAGCAGCTCCCGCGGCGAGAACGGTTTCGTGACGTAGTCGTCGGCGCCGCTGTCGAGCCCGGACACCTTGTCGTGCTCGTCGGCGCGCGCAGTCAGCATGATGACCGCCAGGTCCTCGTTGGCCGATTCACGCTTGAGCTGGCGCGTCAGCTCGAGGCCGCTCATGTCGGGCAGCATCCAGTCGATGAGCGCCAGGGCGGGCTGCTCGTCGGCCAGGATCTGCCTTGCCTCGCGGCAGTCGGACGCCTGCAGCGCACTGAACCCGGCGCGGGTCAGGTGGAAAGCGATCATCTCGCGGATGGGCGTTTCGTCCTCGACGATCAGGATCTTGGCGGCTGACATGTCTCTGTGGTCCCCGCATTAGAGCGCCGCCCCCGAAGACGGCGTGTGATGACATCATTATTACAGCAACACGACATTACAGTTCTGTTACCGGCTGCCCGGGCATCGCGCTCTTCAGCTCCCGCCGCGCGCGGCGTCGCGGCCACCCGGCGGAGTTGCGACGCGCTCGCGAACGTAGCACGGTTCGAGCGATTCGGGTGCGATTGCCTGCCCTGCCGCAAGACCGGCGGCGCCGAGCGCGAGCAGGTCACTGGCGTGCGGGTAGTCCGCCGCGCTGCGGCCGGCCAGCCGCTCGCGGCATGCCTCGAAGAGCTGCGGATAACGCGTCCAGCCGGCGCCCGCCGCCAGCCAGCCCGACCGATCGAGTGCCGGAACCGTCCCCGCCGGGACCAGGGCAACGGGCCGGCAGACGGTGACTTCGCCGCTGCTGCCGACCTCGTAGCCCTCGAGGTATACCTCGTTCATGTGCGCATCCTGCGCCACGAGGACGCGGCTCGCGGTGCCCGCTGCGAGCGCCGCGCGCGCGACCGTGGCCAGCGACGAGACCGGGACCAGCGCGGCACCGCCGGCGTAACACAGCCCCTGCGCGACCGCGGCGGCGATGCGCAGGCCGATGAACGATCCGGGCCCGTTGCCGAGGATCACCGCGTCCAGTTCGCCGGCGTCGAGGCCGGCCGCGGCCAGCAGCTCGTCGATCATCGGCAGCAACAGCTGCGCATGTGCCCGCGGCTCGAGTGCGTGGCGGCTGTCCACGTCGCCGCCGACGCCGAGCGCCACGGAACAGGCGACCGTGGAGGTATCCATCGCCAGCAGCTTCATGCCTGCGCCTCGGTGGCGGAGGCCTCGTGCGCGGCGAGGAAGCGCCGGACATCCGCCGGATCGGCGGTGATCGGCATCGGCTGCAGGCTTGCCGTGAAAATCCGCCCGTAGGACTTGCCGCTGACGCGCGGGTCGCAGAGCACGACGACGCCGTAGTCCGTCTCGTCGCGCAGCAGGCGGCCGGCGCCCTGCTTGAGCGCGAGCGCGGCCTGGGGAAGCTGGTGCTCGACGAATGGATTGCCGCCCTCGCGCCGGATGAACTCGATGCGCGCCATGTTCAGCGGGTCGGCCGGCGACGCGAACGGCAGCTTGTCGATCGCGACGACGGTCAGGGCCGGCCCGCGCACGTCCACGCCTTCCCAGAACGTCCCGGTACCGAGCAGCACGGCGTTACCGTGATCGCGAAATCGCCGCAGCAGGTCGTCGCGCGGCGCGGCGCCCTGCACCAGCAGCGGTCGGCCGCGCAAGAGGCGGCGGTGCGCCCCGGCGTAGCGCTCCGCGGCCCTGAGCGCACGGTGGCTCGTGAACAGGCAGAAGACGCCGCCCGCGGTCATGTCGAGCAGGGGCAGCACGGCGTCCATGACGCGGTCGGTGTAATCGGGCGAGGACGGCGGCGGCAGCCCCTGCGGCAGGTAAACGAGCCCCCGCTGCTCGAGCGCGTAGGGGCTCGCGAAGCGCAGGCCGCGCACGTCGTCGAGCCCGAGGCGACTCGAGAAATGGCGAAAGTCGTCGCCGACGGCGAGTGTCGCCGAGGTCAGGATCCAGGCCTGGTCCGTCGCCGTCAGCAGTCCGCGCAGCGTGCCGGACACGTCGAGCGGCGTCAGGTGCAGGCGGATGCTGCGCGGGTTGACGTCCAGCCAGCGCAGCCCGTCCCAGCTCTCGTCGCTGGCGAGCCGGGCCAGCCGGAGCCCGACGTCGTCGATGCGCTCGCCCAGCTTGTCCAGGTCCTCCGACGCGCCCCCGAGCGTGGCCAGCGCGTTGCCGACGTCGCTGAGCGCGGCGCGCAGTTCGTCCAGCGGGACCGTCAGGTCTGCGGACAAGGCTGCCAGCTCGTAGCGCCCCTCCTTGCGCGGCGCGGCTGCGCGGAGCGCCTTCACGGCCGTGCGGCAGCGTTCGAGCCGGCGCGCCAGCGCCGTGTCGCGGAATGCGAGCGTTGCCGCGTCCGCCTCGTCGAGCAGGCGGAGCAGGTCGCGGCTGCCGAGGCTGACGCCGAAGAACTGCGCCGCGAGGTCGGGCAGCTGGTGCGCCTCGTCCAGGATGACCGCGTCCGCGCCGGGCAGGAATTCGACGAATCCGGACTCCTTCATGGCGAGATCGGCGAGCAGCAGGTGATGGTTGACGACGACGAGGTCCGCTTCCTGCGCCCTGCGCCGCGCCCTGACGACGTGGCAATCGCGATAGCGCGGACAGCGCTGCCCGAGGCAATTGTCGACAGTCGACGTGACCAGCGGCCAGACCGCCGAATCTTCGGGGACCTCGACGAGCTCGGCCCGGTCGCCGCTCTCTGTGCGATGCCGCCAGCGCTCCACCTCGCGCAGGTCGCGCCCGAGTCCCGGCGCGTCGGCCCTCGCCCGCTCCAGCCGATGCAGGCACAGGTAGTTGGCGCGGCCTTTCAGGAGTGCCGTGCTGACGGGACGGCCGACGGCTTTGCCGATCAGCGGCAGGTCGCGGTGGTAGAGCTGGTCCTGCAGTGCGCGGGTGCCGGTCGAGATGATCGTGCGTGCGCCCGACAGGAGCGCCGGCAGCAGGTAGGCGAAGGTCTTGCCCGTACCGGTGCCGGCTTCGACGATGAGTCGCTCGCGCCGGTCGATCGTCTCCGCGATGGCCTCGGCCATCAGGGCCTGCCCGGCCCGCATCCGGAAACCCGGCAGATGGCGTGCGAGCGGGCTGTCGGCGGTGAAGAATGCGGTCAGCGAGTCGGTCACGGCAGGCACTATACCGCGGCGCCGCGCTCCGCGCCGCCCGCCAATTGGCGCGTTTTCCGCCCCGGCGAGCCGCTAGTCGCGCAGCTCGTGACGGCGAATCTTCTCGACCAGCGTCGTGCGCCCGACCCCCAGCCGCTCGGCCGCTTTCTGGACCACGCCCTCGGCGTCGCGCAGCGCGGCGGCGATCAGGCTGCGCTCGATGCTGGCCAGGTGCTTCCTGAGATCGAGACCGTCGGCCGGCAGCGCGGCCACCGCTGCCCGCCCGGGAATCCTGATGTCGTCGCTCGCCGGCAGCCCCGCCGCGGCGGGGCAGAGCGGCATCGGCAGATCGTCGACGCCGACCTCGCGATGCGGGTGGATCACGGCCAGGCGTTCGACGAAATTCGCCAGCTCGCGCACGTTGCCGGGCCAATCGTAGTCGCACAGTGCCGCCAGTGCGGCCGCGCTGAGCCGGACCCGCACGCCGTAGCTCGCGGCGAGACGGTCGATCAGCTCGGCGATCAGCGGCGCGATGTCCTCGGGGCGCTCGCGCAGGGGCGTCACTTCTATAGGGAACACGCTCAAGCGGTAGAAGAGGTCCTCGCGAAAGCTGCCCTCTTCGATGCGCTGCGGCAGGTTGCGATGCGTCGCCGCCACGATGCGGAGATTCACCGGGATGCTGCGTGTGCCCCCAACCCGCTCGATGACCCGTTCCTGGAGGACGCGCAGCAGCTTGACCTGCATCGCCGTCGGCATGTCGCCGATCTCGTCCAGGAACAGCGTGCCGCCCTCGGCCTGCTCGAAACGGCCGGCACGGGCCGCGTGTGCGCCGGTGAACGCACCCTTCTCGTGGCCGAACAGTTCACTCTCGAGCAGGTTGTCGGGAATCGCCCCGCAGTTGATGGCGACGAATTCGCCGTCGAGACCCGACTGCGCGTGTACCTGGCGCGCGATCAGCTCCTTGCCGGTACCGGACTCGCCGGTGATCAGCACGGTTGCCTGCGACGGTGCAACCCGCTCGATCAGTGCGCGGATCATACGCATGTCGGCGCTCTCGCCGATCAGCGTCTCGCCGCGGCCCGCGTCGGCCTCGCCCCGCCGGTGGCCGCTCTGCAGCGCCCAGACTTCCTCGAGCACGCCGCTCAGCGCGTCGAACTGCCGCGGTTGTTCGAGGCGCAGAATTCGCGCCCAGGGGTAGTCGGACTCGACGTCGAACTCTGCCGAGCCGCTGCCGCACAGCACGATCGGCGCGTTGCGGTCGACCTCGGCGACGCTGTCGCAGACCTCGGAGATCGCCCGCTCGCCGAGCCCGCGGCTGACGAAAACAGCTGCCAGCCGGCCGCTGTCACCCGGGCCGATCGCGTCCTGCCACGCCGCCGGCGACGAGGCCAGCACGTCCGGCGCGTCCATGAACTCGATCAGGCTCTTCAGGCGCTCGGCCTCGTCCGCGGCCTCGTGCAGCACGACGATGCGCGCTGACGCGAGGGCCATCGGCCCCGCCTTCCGCTCTTTGCTCGCGGGAGTTACGGTGCTCGCTACAACGCGACTGTCGGCGGCCATGCGCATGTTCCTTCATTGCGTGCCAAAAGCGGGCCGGGCCGCCGCGGAGACGCGGACGACCGGAACGCCGGTGGCGTGAGACGCGACGAGTGGCGTCGCCGGCCCGGCGTCCAGCTTCATTGCCGCCGGGCCCGATCGCTCCCTGAAAGGTGATTCGGGAACAAATCCGGTCTGACCAGGTGCTGCAGGCGCAATATATGGTTAAGTCGCCACCGCAACAAGGAACGAATTCACACAATCGTCCGCTGCGCGCGCCCGCAGGCGCCCGCGCCATTTGACAGAATCCGGCGGGCGCCCGGGTACGGCGAATCGCGCCGCAATTCCTAAAGTTCGCGGCACAGCGGGCGATAACGGGCCTGATGACGGCTGCTCCGACGGCGGCCGCTCGCAGCCGGGTATGCGCAGGATGGGATTCGTAGCCAAATTGATGGGCAACGGCAAGGCAGGGACGCCGGAGCCGACGTCGCGGAAGTCGACCGACGTCACCGACAGCGCTCTCGATACGCTGGTCACGCTGTTGAACAGCTACGGGGATCAGTCGTTCGCCCTGGACGACGGCGACGCGGACGAATTCCGGACGCAGTGCGCGGAACTCGCCTGCCACGTGCAAAACGGCGCGGCCGTACCGTCGCTGAACATCCCCCGCGGGGACGGCGGCGAGCGTCGCTGGGGGCAGGTGCGCCGGTTCTTCATCGACCGGCGTCGCGCCGAATGTGACTTCGTCGCCGAGCGCACGGCGGGCTACCGCAGCATCGTCGAGGACCTCGTCAGCGGCCTGCGCGAATTCTGCCGACGCGACGACGACACCGAATCCTGCGTGCGGCGCAACCTGAAGTCCATCGAATCGGCGGTCGCGACGGGGCGGCTGACGGAAATCAAGTCCACGCTGAACCAGACCGTGCACAACATCGCCGACAGCTTCGCGCAGCAGAAGCAGGAATACGAACGCCGCATCAAGGAATTGAACCAGCGCATGAACAGCATGCGCGACGACCTCGTGACTGCGCGCGAGGAAATGAAGCGCGATGCCCTGACCGGAGCATTCAACCGCGGCGCGTTCGACACGGCGATCATCCACAGCCTGAACCTGAATTTCATCCTCGGGCAGCCGGTCACCGTCATGTTCATCGATCTCGACTTCTTCAAGGAGATCAACGACAGCTACGGGCACGCGGCCGGGGATGACGTGCTGCGCGCCGTCGGCGACTGTCTCGCACGCTGCTTCATCCGCAAGACGGACGTCGTCGCGCGCTTCGGCGGCGACGAGTTCGCCGTGATTCTCGGCGACACGACGGCGAGAGACTCCACGACGCTGCTGGACCGCTTCTACGACTACCTGGGCGAGATACGCGTGCCGTACGCGGATGCGAGTGTCCGCGTGTCCTGCTCCGTCGGCTACACCGAGGTGCGCGCCGGCGATTCGACCGAGACGCTCGTCAAACGCGCCGACGCCGCGCTGTACGAGGCGAAGGAGGCGGGGCGCGGCTGCTACCGCTATTCGGCGCCGCCGGAGGACGGCGATCTGACGCTCACCGGCCTCTAAAGGCCCGCGCCGATCTGCCGATAACGGTGGCAGGAACCGACACCACCGCCGCGGCCTGCCCGGCGGGCGGACTTTCCGAATGAACGGAGGCAATGGAATTGGATCTCGCGACTTTAATCGGCCTGCTCGGAGCATTCGCCATCGTGATGGCGTCCATCATGCTCGGCGGTTCGGCGGGTACCTTCGTCAATACGCCGTCGCTGCTCGTCGTGCTGGGCGGCACCGTTCTCGTCACGATGATGAAGTTCAGTCTCGGCAAGTTCCTGGGCGCCACGACGATTGCCGTCAAGGCCTTCCTGCACAAGCCGTCGGATCCGGAGAAGCTGATCGAGACCGCCGTGGAGCTGGCGAAGACCGCGCGCCAGGGCGGACTGCTGGCCCTCGAGGACGCCGAGGTCCCGGACGAGTTCATGAAATCGGGCCTCGGCCTGCTGATCGACGGCCATCCCGCCGACATCGTGCGTTCCATGCTGACCAAGGACCTGAACCTCACGCTCGCGCGTCACAGCGACGGGCAGGACATCTTCAAGGCGATCGGCGACGTCGGCCCGGCGATGGGCATGATCGGCACGCTGATCGGCCTGGTGCAGATGCTCTCCAACATGGACGACCCCAAGCAGATCGGACCCGCCATGGCAGTCGCGCTGCTCACCACCCTGTACGGCGCGATCCTCGCCAACATGTTCGCGCTGCCGATCGCCGACAAGCTCGCGGTCCGCAGCCGCGAGGAGAACGTTGCCAAGTCGCTGATCATCGACGCCCTGCTCGGCATCCAGGGGGGGCAGAACCCGCGCGTGATCGAGAACATGCTGCAGACCTACCTGCCCCGCTCGAAGCGCCCGCCGGAGGAGGCCGCGTAGCGGTGCCGGTCGATGGCGGACGCGGCAGAGAAAGAAGAAGCCAGGGGCGTGCCGGCGTGGGTCATGACCTTCGCCGACCTGATGACGCTGCTGATGTGCTTCTTCGTGCTGCTGCTCGCGTTCTCCGAAATGGACGTGCTGAAATTCAAGCAGTTGTCCGGTTCGATGAAGGACGCCTTCGGCGTGCAGGCCGAAATCGAGGTCAAGTCCATTCCGAAGGGCACGAGCGTCGTCGCACGCGAGTTCAGCCCCGGCAAGCCGGATCCGACCGCGTTGCCGACGGTGCGCCAGTTCACGATCGATTCGAACAAGAGCACGCTGGACCTGCTCGATCGCCGCAACAAGGAGCTGGAAAAACGGCTCGAGGAAATCGCGCGGGAAGCACAGCGCATCCGCAGCGCCTTGAAGGACGAGATCGTCAATGGCAGCGTCGCCGTGGACACGGAAGGCGTGAAGATCATCATACGTATCCTGGAAAAGGCATCCTTCGATTCGGGCAGCGCTGAAGTGCGGCCGTCGTTCACGCCGGTGCTGCAGAAGATCGGGGCCATGATCGACGACAACAGCGGCGAGATCAAAGTCTCCGGCCACACGGACGACGTGCCGATCGCCGCGAGCAACACCGAATTCCGCTCGAACTGGGACCTGTCGAGCTCGCGTGCGGTCTCGGTTACGCACGAGCTGCTCAAAACCGCGACCGCCGAGCCCGGCCGCTTCACCGTCACCGGCCACGCCGACACGCGGCCGCGGGCCGACAACCTGACCCCCGAGAATCGCGCGCGCAACCGGCGGGTCGACATCAGTATCATCCGCGGCGCGGAGCTTGACGGCGCCACCGACTTGAGCATCGGCGGCGACACGACGGCGCCGGAGGCGGCGGCGGACGGCAATGCGGGAGACGACGCGGCGTGACCTGCGGAAGCCGGCAGCCGCTATTCGAAGAGGCGAGAAAACATGCACAGGCGTGAGAACCGGCGGTCGTTCCGCATCAAGGAAACCGTATACCTGCGGCACGAGGTCATCAGCGAGAGCGAATTCGCCGGTGGCATCGAGCGGCGCCGCATCAAGAGCGGCAACGGCGAAGGCCTGCGGTCGCGGCTCATCGACATCGATGCGCGGCTCGACGAAAAACTGTTCCTGCTGAAAACGACTGCGGAGCAGATCGCGGGCTGCCTGGAGCTCCTCAATCAGAAGATCGACATCGCGATCAATCAGCTGCCCGCGGTCGTGGAGCAGAAGACCTCACTCGCCACCGAGGCGCCGCGTCTGTGCGAGATCTCCGCCGACGGCATGGTGTTCGGCGCGGCCGATCCCTACGCGCCCGAAACCAAGCTGGCCCTGCGTCTGCTGCTGGAAACCGACAGCCGCTACGTCGAGACCTTCTGCCGCGTCGTGCGCCTGGCGGACCCGCCGGACCCTGACGATCACGCCCGACCCCACGGCATCGCCGTCGAGTTCGTCGGCATGGCGCCGGCGCAGAAGGAAATCCTCATCCAGCACCTGTTCAGCCGGGAATCCGAGACCCTGCGGATCCGGCGACTGAAGCTCGATGCCTGAACGCGGGCGGCGGCGTCCGCTCAGCCCGTCAGGGCCTCGCGGACGATGCTCAGCCGTTCCTGGAAGCCGCCGTACAGGAGCGGCAGGTCGCTGCCGCTGATGCCGAGTCGGGCCATCGACGGGTGCTCCAGCGCAGGATCACCCGCATCGACGCTCGACGGGTCCCTGCCGGAGCGCACCGCCTCACCGACCCGCTGCAGCAGGACCTCGGCGGTCGCCACGACGTCGACGAGTTCCGGCGCCATGCTGGTGTAGTCGCTGACGTTATCGCCGGTATCCACGGTCCTGACGATCTCCTCGGGGAAGCCCCAGGATTCGACGACGCTCGCCCCGATCTTCGGGTGCCATTCGCGGATCACCTCCTCCAGCATGACCGAGTCAGTGGCGAAGCCCGGATAGTCCTTCGCCCGCGTCATGATGTAGAGCTTGCCCACGTAGTGCAGCAGGCCGGACATGAACGCCGACTCGTTGTCGAAAGAGCGGCGACCATCGACGATCGCGGACGCCATCGCCGAGAGCTGCATGCTCTCCTGCCAGACGGCGCGCAGCATCGGCGCGATATCCCGGTGTTGCTCGGCGAGGAACGCCTGGCGCAGGGCAAGCGAGATCGCGGTACTCTTGACGAGGTCGAAGCCGAGGCGGCTCACCGCCACGTCGACCGACTCGATGCGGTGACCGGCCGGGTTGTATGCCGCCGAGTTCGCGAACACGAGCAGCCTGGAGACCAGGACCGGGTCGGTCTTGACGACCCTGACGACCTTATCGATGTGCACGTCGTCCTTCTCCAGCGTCCTGCGGATGCGCACGACGATATCGGGGAACGACGGCAGGGAGATGGCCCCCTCGTTGAATGCGGCGGCAAGATCGCTGACAAACTCGAAGTGGGGCGATGCGGCCATGGCCACTCCTCTCAGTGAGCCGCGCGACCGCCAGTTTCCCGGCGGCGGGCGTGCAGCCGCAGCAGGAGCTGCGCTTCGCCCCGGTTCAGGCCACAGCCCCGCACGAGATCGTCGAGTCCGGCGCCGCTCTGCGCCATGCGCACCGCGTATTCGACGGGCAGCTCGTTCTTCTGCGGCGGCAGTGCCGCAGCAACGCCGGTCCGCCGCGCGTGTCGCTCGACGAGCTGCTCGAGGCGAGCCTCGAGCATCGTGCAGCGCCGGTCGAACATGCGCCGCAGCTCGCGATCGTCGTAGGGATCGGCCTGCATGGCAGCCGCCGCCGGGCTCGTCAGGAATGCCCGCATGCGGCGGAGCTCAGTTCGGCCGCGCGCAAGCGCGAGGGCGGCGGCGGCCAGCAGAACCGCGTTGGCGAGCAGCAAGCCGTGCTGCATCAGCATTTCATCGATCATCATTACACGTACTCGTCGATTACGGGTTTGTCGTCGTCTTCGTCGTCCGGCGGAGGCGGTTTCGCGGGCCTGCGCTCCTGGCGCTCACTGTCGCGCTCCTTGTCCGCAGGCTGCGGCGGTTTCACCGGATAGGTCGGCAGGATGCGGTATAGCCCCGAGATGCTGTTATCCGGCATGGTTCACACTCCGTTTACTGCTCGCGCAGGCCGCGCAGGCGGATCAGTGCCTGGCCGTGGATCTGGCAGACCCGCGATTCGCTGACCCCGAGCACGGCGCCGATCTCCTTCAGGTTCAGCTCGCGCTCGTAGTACAGCGACAGCACCAGCTGCTCGCGCTCCGGCAACTTCCCGATGGCTTCCGCGAGCCGCTCGCGAAACTGGCTCTCCGTGAGCTCCTGGTCCGGCGTGGCGGTATCGGACGCCGGCAGCTCGCGGCCGTGGCCCGGTTCGTCCAGCGTCTCGTCCAGGCTGAACAGGCGGCAGCCGGCGCTGTCGGCGAGGATCGCATGGTATTCCTCCAGCGAAATGCCGAGCCGCGCCACGATCTCGGCGGTTTCCGCCGCGCGCCCGGTCTCGGCCTCGATGCTGTGCACGACCTCGGCAACGCGGCGATGTTTCTGGTGCACGGAGCGCGGCGTCCAGTCTTGCCGGCGAACCTCGTCGAGCATGGCGCCGCGAATGCGAATGCCCGCATAGGTATCGAAACTCGCGCCCTTCGACGCGTCGAAATTCCGCGACGCCTCGAGCAGGCCGATCATGCCGGCCTGCATCAGGTCGTCGAGGTCGATGCCGGCGGGCAGCCGTGCGGCGAGGTGATGTGCGATGCGCTTGACCAGTTCGAGATTGGCCGTGATCAGCTCGTCTCTCGACACATAGCTGTTGGCAGCATGGCTGGCATACGACATCAGGCCATGCTCCCTGCGCAGACCGTGTCGGCATGCAGCAGCCGTTCGAAGAAGAACTCGATGCCGCCGCACGGCCCGCGTGTGGCGGGCAGCTCGTCGAGCGTCTGCGCGAGGCGCTTGAAGGCTTCGCCGGACTGGCTCGCCGGGTAGGCGTCGACGACCGCGCGCTGCTCCTGGACGGCTCGTCGCAGGTAGTCGTCGTGCGGTACGTTGCCGACGTGCCGCAGCACCACGTCGAGATAGCGGTCGGCGACCTTGCGCAGCTTGTCGAACAGCTGCTTGCCGTGCCGCGGATCGCGGGTCTGGTTGGTCAGGATCTGGAAGCGCGAGATGCCGTAATGGCGGCTGAAGACCTTGAGCAGCGCGTAGGCGTCGGTCAGGGACGACGGCTCGTCGCAGACGACCACGATCGCCTGCTGTGCGGCCTGCACGAAACGGGCGACGGACTCGGCAATGCCGGCGGCGGTATCGACGATCAGCACGTCCGGCGGATCGGCGAGCGTCGAAAACGCCTGCACGATCGCCGCCCGCGACGCCGCCGTCACGTCCGTCATGAGCAGGTTGCCGGAGGTGGCCGGCACGATGCGGATGCCGGCAGGCCCGTCGATCACGGTGCTGGCGAGATCCGTCTCGCCGTTCACGACGTGCGCGAGGTTGAAACGCGGCTGCAGTCCGAGCAGCACGTCGACGTTCGCGAGGCCCAGGTCGGCGTCGAGCAGCATGACCTTGCGGCGACGCTTCGCCAGCGCCACGGCCAGGTTCGCCGCCACGTTGGTCTTGCCCACGCCGCCCTTGCCGCTCGACACGGCAATGACCTTCACCGGCCGGTTCTCGAGCGCACGTCGAATTCCTTCTCCCTGCGAAAGCTTATGCATCGAACGCACTCACTGTCTCCTGTCCCCTTCCCTGAGAATCCTCATGCATGCGCTGCACGCATTGTCCGTTGTTTTCCCGTTTCCCCGGTGCCCTAGGCGTGCATCGCACTGAGCGTTCCGTAGTTCGTCGCCATCGTCTGTTCGTCGACCTGCGGCTGGCTCGCCGCCAGGCAGTCGCAGGCCCGCTTCAGCAGCCACAGCTTGCGGCGATCGGCCGCGTGCAGGTCGTCGGGTATGTGCTGGCCGTCGGTGACCCAGGCGAGCGGCAGCTTCTGCCGGATGAGCGCCGATAACGCGCAGCCGAGCTGCCCGGCTTCGTCGATCTTGGTGACGATGGCGCCAGCCAGCGGTACCTCGCCGAAGCGGCGGATGGTCTCGTCGAGCGCCGCTTCCTGGCTGCAGGCGGACAGCGTCAGGTAGAAGCTGAGCGCGTTGCCGTGGCCGCGCCAGCCGGCGAGCCGCGCCGTCAGGTCCGCGTCGCGCTGGCTGACGCCCTCGGTATCGATGAGCACCAGCTTCCTGGTGCTCAGCCGCTCGAGGATTCGGCCGAGGTCGGCCGGATCGCTGGCTGCGTATACCTTGACGCCCAGGATGCTCGCGAACGCCGTCAGGTGCTCGCGAGCGCCGATCCGGTAGGCGTCCGCGCACACCAGCGCGATGTCGTCGGTTCCGTTCTGCATCGCGTAGCGCGCGGCGAGCTTGGCGATCGTCGTTGTCTTGCCGACGCCGGTCGGACCGACCAGCGCGACGACGCCGCCGTCGGAAAGCAGCGTGCTGCTACTGACCGGGACGAGCTCGGCCAGCGCGGCGAGCGGCTGCTGCCAGGTGTGCTTCAGGGAATCGGCCGGCCCCAGTCGGCCGACGACCGCCCGGGCGACGTCCGGCGCGATGCCGAGACGCGCCAGGTTACGCAGCACCTGGGACAGCGCGGGCGAACGGCGGCTGCCGTCAGCCCACAGGAGCCCGGACACCTGCGTCTCGAGCAGGCCGCGCAGCCCGGCGATCTCGGCGCGCATCGACGCCAGCGACGGGTCCGCAATGGCGATCGGCGTGAGGTCGAGATCGAGCTCGGTATCGAGCCCGGCGGCGGCCGCCGGCGCGACCGGCCAGGGTTCGGCCGCGGCCAGCGCCCGGCCGGCCTCCAGCGCCTCCTGCGCGCGGCGGCTTTCCAGCGCATCGAGCACAGCGGCCTCGTCCGGGCCGACGTCGTCGCGCCCGTCAGCGTCCCCGGCGAGGCCCGCATCCGCCGCGGCGGGCGGCGGCAGGTCGTCCCGGGGTTCGCGGCCGAGCGCATGCTGCATCAGCGCCTCGTCGTAGTCGACGGCGGCGATGACCTCGATGCCGCCCTCGACTCGGCGATTGGAGAGGATTACCGCGTCGGCGCCCTGCTCCTCTCGCACCCGCTTGAGAACGCGGCGCATGTCCTTGTCTACGAATCGTTTGATCTTCACTGTCTGGGTCCTGGTAGGGTCCGTCTCGGGAGCGGCCTGCCTAGCTCACCGCGCCGATCATCTGGATCTGCCTGTCGTCCGGAATCTCGTTGTAGGCCAGCACGTGCAGGTTGCGGATGCCGCGCATCATGCGCGCCAGCCACGGCCGCAGGGTCGGCGGCACCAGCAGCACCGCCGGTTCGCCGCTGACCTCCTGCTTCTGCGCCTGCTCGTTGAGGGAGGCATGCAATCGCTCCACCAGCCCCGGCTCGAGCCCCATGCTCGAACCGTCCCGGGTCGATTCATTCAAGATTCGTTCCAACTCGGGCTCGAGCGTGAGCACGGGCAGTTCAGACCGCATGCCGACTACGTTCTGGACGATCGAGCGGCCGAGCGCGACGCGTACTGCGGCCGACAGAACGTCGGGATCCTGACTCTTGGCGCCCTGCTCCGCCAAGGTTTCGGCGATGCGGCGGATGTTCTTGACCGGGATGCCCTCCGCGAGCAGGTTCTGCAGGACGCGCGCAATGACGCTCATCGGCAGGGTCTTCGGCGTCAGCTCCTCGACGAGCTTCGGCGCAGATACCGCGAGGCGGTCCAGCAGTGCCTGGGTCTCTTCGTGGCCGAGCAGCTCGTGCGCGTGGTTCTGCAGCAGCTGGCTCAGGTGGGTCGCGACGACCGTCGCGGCGTCGACGACGGTGTAGCCGAGCATCTGGGCCTCCTCGCGCTGCCCGGCGTCGATCCAGCAGGCCTCGAGGTCGAAGGCCGGGTCGCGCGTCGCGATGCCGTTGACCTTGCCGAACACCTGCCCCGGGTTGATCGCGAGATCACGGTCGATGTGCACCTCGGATTCGCCGATCGGCACGCCCATCAGCGAGATGCGGTAAGCGTTGGGCCCGAGGTCCAGGTTGTCCCGGATGTGCACCGGCGGGATCAGGAAACCGAGGTCGTCGGTCAGTTTCTTGCGCACGCCCTTGATGCGGCCGACGAGCGCGCCGTCGCGCTGGCGGTCGACCAGCGGGATCAGCCGGTAGCCGACCTCGAGCCCGACCATGTCGACCGGGTCGACGTCCTGCCAGCCGAGCTCCGGCAGCGCCGCGGGCACGCTGTCCTGCGGCGGTTCGGGCGCGGCCGCCCGCTGCCGCAGCTGCCGCATGCGCAGCGCGCCGAGTCCGCACAGCGTCGCCAGCGTCAGGAATGCGAGGTTCGGCATGCCCGGAACGAGCCCGAGTACCGTGAGCACCGCCGCCGTGACGATGAGCGTCCGATGGTCGGCGAACACCTGCGCGAACATCTGGCTGCCCATGTCCTGCGAGCGCGACATGCGCGTGACGATGATCGCGACCGCGGTCGACAGGAGCAGCGACGGGATCTGCGCGACCAGGCCGTCGCCGATCGTCAGCAGCGTGTAGTTGTGGACGGCGGCCGACAGCGCCAGGTCGTGCTGTGCCGTGCCGATGATGAGCCCGCCGACGATGTTGATGAACAGGATCAGGATGCCGGCGACCGCGTCGCCGCGCACGAACTTGCTCGCGCCGTCCATCGAGCCGTAGAAGTCGGCCTCCTCGGCGATCTCCTGGCGCCTGAGCTTCGCCGCCTCCTGGTCGATGATGCCGGCATTCAGGTCCGCATCGATCGCCATCTGCTTGCCGGGCATCGCGTCCAGCGTGAAGCGCGCGGTGACTTCGGAGACGCGGCCGGCGCCTTTGGTCACGACGACGAAGTTGATGATCACGAGGATGCCGAAGATGACGAGACCGACCGCGTAGTTGCCGCCGACGACGAACTGGCCGAAGGCCTCGATCACCCTGCCGGCCGCCGCTGTTCCGGTGTGGCCCTCGAGCAGCACGACGCGGGTCGATGCGATGTTGAGGACGAGGCGCAGCAGCGTAACGACGAGCAGGATGGTCGGGAAAACGCCGAAATCCAGCGGCCGACCGACGTAGATCGCCGTCAGCAGGATGGCTACCGCGAGCGCGATGTTGAACGTGAACAGGATATCGAGCGCAAGCGGCGGCAGCGGCACCATCACCATCGCCAGCATCGTCAGCAGCAGGAGCGGGACGCCGAGGCCCCTCGCAATCTCGCTCAACAGTCCCTTGTGTCGTTCCATGGTCTCGAGTCCGCGTGTCGCGACGATCAGAACAGGCTGTCGTCGACGTCGGGGTCAGGCCGCTCCGGCCACAGGTGACGCGGCAGCGCCGCGTCGCGAATCTGGAAGATCCAGGCGAGTACCTGCGCTACCGCGGTGTAGAGCGCGCCGGGAATCTCGTCGCCGATCCGCGTCGAGCGGTACAGCGCGCGGGCGAGCGGCGGCGCCGAGAACAGCGGGACGTCGCTCGCCGTGGCGATCTCGCGGATCTTCGCGGCGACCAGGTCCTTGCCCTTGGCGACCACGCGCGGCGCGCCCTCGCCGTCGCGGTCGTACCTGAGCGCCACCGCGAAATGCGTCGGGTTGGTGATCACGACGTCGGCAGCAGGCACGTCCTGCATCATGCGGCGCTGCGCCGCCTGCTGCTGCATCTGCCGCAGGCGGCCCTTGACCTCCGGCCGCCCCTCGGTCTCCTTGAACTCGTCGCGCACCTCGGTCCGCGTCATCTTCAGTTTCTTGCTGTAGTTCCAGAGCTGGAACGGCACGTCGATCGCCGCGATCAGGATCAGCCCGGTACTGACGATGAGTAACGACACGCCGCAGTGTTCGAGCGCGCTCCGGATCGCGGCCCCGACCGGCTGCCGGCCGAGCGCCAGGAG
>JBFJUJ010000034.1:0-17362 GCA_041624755.1 Woeseia sp.
CACGCATCATAAACGAATTGGCGCCCCGGGGAGAATGCCCGCGCGCGCGTTCGGCGTTTCACTCGGCACCGGGCAGCAGCCGCCCGATCGTCGCCGCCGGCAGCGCGAATCGCGCCGGGTAGTCGACGGCGACCAGCGTCAGGCCGTGTGCCGGCGCGGCAACGCCGCCCCGGCACCGGTCGCGGCCCGCGAGCACTTCGCCCGCCCAGTCCGTCGGACGTTCGCCGCTGCCGATCTCCACGAGCAGCCCGGCGATGTTCCTGACCATGTGCTGCAGGAATGCATTGGCCGTTATCGTGATCGCGAGCCAGTCGCCGCGGCGTTCGACGTCGAGTGCGGTGACGGCGCGACGGGCCGTGCGCGCCTGGCAGCCGGCGGCGCGAAACGCGGAGAAGTCGTGCTCGCCGAGCAGCTGTCGGCCGGCGATACGCATCGCGTCCTCGTCCAGCGCCTGGTGCACCCACCAGGCGCGCCGGCGAAACAGCGCCGAGCGCACCAGGCGATTCAGGACGAGGTAGCGATAGGTTCGCGCCCGGGCCGAATAGCGGGCGTGGAAGTCGTCGCCGACGAACTCGACCCAGCTCACGTTGACGTCCTCCGGCAGGTTGCTGTTGGCGCCGAGCAGCCAGCCACGACGACTGCGCTCTGCCTCCGTGTCGAAGTGCACGACCTGGGCCGTCGCATGCACACCCGTGTCGGTGCGCCCGGCGCAGACGGTCTCGATCGTGTGATCGGCTACGCGTCCGAGGGCCTCATCGATGAACTCCTGCACGCCGCGACCGCTCTTCTGCCGCTGCCAGCCGTTGTAGCCGCTGCCGTCGTACTCGACGCCCATGGCGATGCGCCGCGTCACGCCGCCTCCCGGGCGGCGCGATCGGGGCCACCGGCGGACGCTGCTTCGGGGTCAGCCCGGCAGGGAATCGAGGAGCTGCTGGGCCTGCTGGCGCTGCGATTCATCGCCCTCTTCCAGCACTTCCTCGAGGATGTTGCGCGCCCCCCCGGGATCACCCATGTCGACATAGGCGCGCGCCAGGTCGAGCTTCGTGCCGACCTCCGTCATCGTGCGCGCTTCCTGCAGGTCGTCCGAGACCTCTTCGGGCCCGAGCGCCTGCGTGGGCTCGTCGAGCCCGAGGTCGAGGTCGAGATCGCTGCTGTCTTCGCCGAAGCGCGGCTGCTCGACGGTCGCGTCGTCGCGTTGCTGTTCGACCGTGTCGCCGGATTCGCTGAGCTTGAGCGCAGCCGTCAGGTCGTCCAGGTCGAGATCCATGTCGGTTGCGCCCGGCACGGGCTTTTCCACCGTCTCGTCGAGATCTCCGGTGGGCGTCTCCACGGTATCGTCCAGCGAATCATCGCCGAAAGATTCTTTCGGCAGCGCTTCGGTCTTGGCGAAGTCGTAATCCGCCATGTCCGCTGCCCCCGGCCCCGGCGCCAGCACGGTTGCATCGTCGTCATCCAGTGCCTTGAGCCGATTCGCGGTCTCGACGGTGAAATCGTCGGAGAGGACCTGCGTCTGACCGGTCGCGTCCAGCAGCTCGTCCTCCGGCTTCAGGTTGCTGCCCGTTCTGACGAACAGATCCTCGTCCAGCTCGCGGTTGCGGCCGGTTGCCGCGAGATCGTCCGGGAAGTCGGTGCCGGTCTCTTCGTCGCTGCCGAGCAGCTCCGAATCGTCGCCGCCGAGATCGTCGGCGAGCCCGTCGAGGTCCAGGCCGAGGTCGTCGAGGTCGATCTCCGCGGTCGCCTCGTCCGCCTTGCGATTGACCCCGGTCGAGTCGTCGTCGAGAGACGGCAGCTCGGAAGTCTCCACCATCGATTGCTCGATCGTCGGCGACTCCGTCGTGTCGTCGTCGATCGGCTGCTCGATCGTCGGCGATTCCATCGTGTCACTGTCGAACGACTGCTCGATCGTCTGGCCGGAGAGCGTCGGCGATTCGACCGTCGGTTCGTCGCCGGGGGCGGCACCCGGCATCTCACGGGTGAGCTCGCGGGTGATCGAGGCGCCGGTATCGGTGTCGTCGTCGAAACTGAAATCCAGCGCGTCGTCGTCCATGGCCGTCGTCGCGACCGCCTCGTCCTCACTGAGATCGATCACGCCGTCGTCCTCGTCGACCGAGCCACCGGCAAAGTCGATGTCCAGCGCGGCGGAGCCTTCGGTGCCGCCCTCGAAATCGAGATCGATCTCCTGGGTCGCGGCCCCGCCGGCCTTGACGTCGGCGAACAGCGCGTGGTCGCCGGCGATCTGCTGGCCCATGATGACGACCTTGTCCCACTGGCCCGCGGGGTCGTCGCCGGCCGCGTCTTTCAGGCGGCCGGCAGCCTCCACGAACGCGTCCCGGTTGCCCCAGACGAAGTAGATCTCGCAGAGCTTGGCCATGAGGTCGGAACGGTTCGGCTCGACCGCCAGCGCGCCATTGATCAGGTCCGCCGCCTGGTCGTACAGGCCGTACGCCATGTGGAAGTCGGCCTCGGCCACCGGGTCGGACTGATCGAGGTTGATGGCCGTCTCACTGGAGAAGGTATCTTCCAGCGACACCGGCGCCTCGCCCGGTTCGGGCGCGGACAGGTCGCCGCTCGCGGCGGCATCCGCCGCCGCCATCGAGGGGGTCTCGAGCGTTTCGCCGGCGACCGTATCGCCACCGGCCTGTTCGACGACGACGATCGAGGCATCCTCGTCCCGAGCCCTGGCCCGCAGCCGCTCCGTCGACGCGACCGACTCGCTGTCGGCGTCGGCGTCGAGCGCGTCCCAGACGCCGGTCGTGTCGGCTTCGTCGTCGCGGCCGCCGGCACGACGCGCAAACCACACGAGCAGGCCGAGCACCGCGACGAGCGCGGCACCGACGATGCCCCAGAATCCGGTCAGCGTGTTGATGATCGTGTCGAGCAGGCCCGGCTCCTCGGCGCGGCGCGGCGCGACGACGCGGGTCGCGGGCGGTTCGGTGACCGTGTCCTCGGCTGTGTCCGCAGCGGTCGTCGGCTCGTCACCGGCCGCGGCAGCGCTTTCGTCCTCGACGAAGATATCGTCGGCCGGCTCGTCCACCGCTGCGTCGGCGGCATCTGCCGCGGTCGGCGGCTCATCGGCGGGCAGCGGCTGCGCTGCCTGCTGCGCTGCGCGCTCGGCGCGCAGCCGTGCCAGTTCGGCGCGCAGCTCGGCGAGCTCGTTGTCGCGAATCTCGAGCAGCGATGCCTGCTCGTCGATCTGCCGCTCGAGCTGCCTGATCCGCCCGGCTGCCGCGGCTTCGGCCGCGCTCGCATCCGCGGCCGCGGCGGCACCCTGGTACGAAGCCTGGTCGCGGTCCGGCGGCACGAGGGTCAGCGTGGTCTGCGGCGCGGCAGCGGCGCCCCTCCAGGACTGGTTCTGGCGTCGGATTTCCTCGAGCGCCTGCGCCCGGCCGATGCGGAAGATCTCGTCGGCGCTCGGGATGCGCAGCCGGGTATTGGCACGCAACACGTTGATGTTGCCTGCGAAGGCTCCCGGGTTCGCTTCATAGATGGCCAGCATCGTCTGGTTCATCGTCAGCCGGTTGTCCGGCCGCACCTGCTCGGCGATGCGCCACAGCGTATCCCCGCGAGATACGCGGTAGTCGCCGCCGGGGTCCGTGTCGAAGCCCCGGGCGGAATCCGGTGCCGCGGCGGCCGGGCCGGGTCCGGGGGCCACCGGCCGCGGGGCGGCGGCAGGCGCGGGTCGCTCGATGCGGCCGCGGTCGGCCTGCGGCGCCTGTCGCGGCGCGCTGACCGCTTCGGTCGCGGCCGCGGCCGGCGGCGGCGCGAACGTCGGCGGATCGAGCAGCACGGTGTATTCACGCAGCAGGCGCCCGCGCGCCCAGTTCGCCTCGACCAGGAAGGTGACGAAGGGCTCGGTCACGGGTTCGGTCGAGGTTACGCGGATGATCTGTCCGCTGCCGCGGTTGACGACGTCGAATCGCAGGCGGGACAGGAACAGGGGCCGGTCGATTCCGTAGCGCTCGAAGGTGTCGGCGGAAGCCAGCGTGATGCGCAGGTTGCCGAGTTCCTCGTCGGTCGCCGAGAGCAATTCGATCTCGGCGCGTAGCGGTTCGTTGAGGGCCGAATCCAGTCGAATGTCACCAAGGCCGAGAGCCCAGGCCTCGCTTGCGAGCAATCCGAGCACCAAGAGCCCTAGGCGATTAAGTCGTCGTGACATGTTTACTCTCCGGCTCCCTTTGAGATTGTCGCCAGTCGAAGTCTTCGTTTGGGAGCCTCCTTCTTTTCATTTTCGGACGCCCACCCCATTTTGGCTGTGAACTATATCTTATAAATAGTTTTTCGCCAATATTTCAGCTATTTGGACACTATTTAGAGCCGCGCCCTTACGAATGTTGTCGGAAACGACCCACAGGTCGATGCCGCGCGGGTGACTGATGTCTTCGCGGATGCGTCCGACCCAGACCGGATCCCTTCCCGAGCTTTCCGTGACGGCCGTCGGATAGGCACCCGTCTCGCGCCCGTCCAGCAGTTCGACTCCGGGTGCATTCCGCAGCAGATCGCGTACGTCGGCGGCGCTCAGGCGCGTTTCGGTCTCGATGTGCACGGCCTCCGAGTGACCGAAGAACACCGGAATGCGCACCGCCGTCGGGTTCACCTCGATGCTGTCGTCGCCGAGGATCTTGCGGGTCTCCCAGACCATCTTCATCTCTTCGCGGGTGTAGCCGTTTTCCTGGAACGCGTCAATGTGCGGCACGGCGTTGAAAGCGATCTGCTTCGCGGGTCCGGTGATGTCCAGCGGCCTGCCGTTCAACAGCGCCGCAGACTGCCGCGCAAGGTCCTCCACCGCCTTGCGCCCCGCTCCCGAGACCGCCTGGTAAGTCGCCACGTTGATGCGCGTGATGCGGGCGGCATCGTGTATCGGTTTCAGGGCGACGACCATCTGGATGGTCGAACAGTTCGGATTCGCGATGATCCCGCGATTCCGGTAGTCGGCTATCTTCTCCGGATTGACTTCGGGGACGACCAGCGGGACGTCGTCTTCGTAGCGGAAGTGCGACGTGTTGTCGACGACGACGCAGCCAGCGGCCGCGGCCCGCGGCGCATGCTCGGCGGACACCGAGCCGCCGGCCGAGAACAATCCGATCCGGACCTGCGAGAAGTCGAAATCCGCCAGGTTGGCGACCGTAAGCTTTCGCGTGCCGAAGGCAACCTCCTTACCTGCCGAGCGCTCGCTCGCCAGCGCATGCACCTTGCCGAGCGCAAGCTCGCTGCGGCTCGCGAGGATGTCGAGCAGGGCCTCGCCGACGACACCGGTGGCGCCGACGACGGCGACGTCGATCGGATCAGACATGAGTCGGGTACCTGGTTTCCGTTTCGTGAGTCAGGGCGTTGGACAGTCGGGTCATGCGGTTGCGGCTCCTGCCGCGGGCTGCCGCGGTCAGTCGGCGCGCGCCGGGATCACCGGCGTCGTCGGCTCGACGTCGGCATTCTGCGCGCGGTGTCTCAAGTAATGGTCCATCAGGACAAGCGCGACCATCGCCTCGGCGATCGGCGTCGCTCGCAATCCGACGCAGGGATCGTGGCGCCCCGTCGTCACGATGTCCGCCGCTTTGCCTGCCTTGTCCACGGTGGCGCCCGCAACCGAGATGCTGGAGGTTGGTTTGAGTGCGATGCTGGCGAGCAAGTCCTGGCCGGAGGAGATACCGCCAAGCGTACCGCCCGCATCATTCTTTTTGAAGCCGGCAGGACTCAATTCGTCGCGATGTTCGCTGCCTTTCTGGCTCACCGCGGCGAAACCCGCGCCCAGCTCGACGCCCTTGACGGCATTGATGCTCATCAGCGCGTGCGCGATGTCGGCCTCCAGCTTGTCGAAGACCGGCTCCCCGAGACCTACGGGCACGCCCTCGGCCAGCACGCTGATCTTGGCGCCGATGCTGTCGCCGGCCCGGCGCAGCTCGTCCATGAACGCTTCCAGCTCGCCGAGCCGGTCGGGATCCGCGCAGAAGAACGGGTTGCCGTCAACGGCTGACAGGTCCCTGCAGGCGAGCGCGATCGGCCCGAGCTGTGCGAGATAGCCGCGGACCCGCACCGCGAGACGCTCCTTCAGGTACTTGCGCGCGATCGCGCCGGCGGCGACGCGCATGGCTGTCTCGCGCGCCGACGACCGCCCGCCACCGCGATAGTCGCGGATGCCGTATTTTTGCTGGTAGGTGTAATCGGCGTGACCCGGACGGAACTTGTCCTTGATCTTCGAGTAGTCGTGCGAGCGCTGATCGGTGTTTTCGATGAGCAGGCCGATCGGCGTGCCCGTCGTCTGCCCCTCGAAGACGCCCGAGAGGATCTTCACGGCGTCGGCCTCGCTGCGCTGGGTCGTATGGCGGGACTTGCCGGGCCGGCGGCGTTCGAGGTCGGCCTGTATGTCGGCCTCCGCCAGCGGCAGTCCCGGCGGGCAGCCGTCGACGATGCAGCCCAGTGCCGGACCGTGACTCTCCCCGAAGGTAGTCACGGTAAACATGCGTCCAAAGGTATTGCCCGGCATCTCAACGTTCCTCGACGGCGGCGCGAAAGTCTCGCCGGTGGCGCGCAAGCTCGTCTGCAGACAGCAGGAAAACGCCCTCGCCGCCGTGAGCGAATTCGAGCCAGACGAATCCCACCTGCGGAAAGCGCGCCTCGAGCGCGGCCCGGCTGTTGCCGACTTCCACCACGAGGAGTCCCCCGTCTTCGATAAAGCGCCCCGCATCATGCAGTATCGTCAGGACCGAATCCAGACCGTCCTCGCCGGCGGCCAGGCCGAGCGACGGTTCGCGCCGGTACTCGGGCGGCAGCGCCTGCATGTCGTCGGCGCCGACGTAGGGCGGGTTGCTGACGATCAGGTCGTAGCGGCCCGCGAGGCTGTCGAAGAACGACGACCGCCGCGCATGCACCCGCCCCTCGAGGCCGTGGCGACGGATGTTGATGCGGCAGACCGCCAGTGCGTCGGCCGAGATGTCCACTGCGTCGACCGAAGCCTCCGGAAATTCGAGCGCCAACGCGATCGCAATGCAACCGCTGCCGGTCCCGAGGTCGGCCACACGGCGGATTTCGGCGTCGCGCGCGAGCCACGGCGAGAAGCGCTCGCCGATCGTCTCGGCAAGCGGCGAACGCGGCACCAGCACCCGCTCGTCGACGTAGAATTCACGCCCGGCGAACCAGGCGCTGTTCAGGAGGTAGGCCAGCGGCCTGCGCTCACGGATGCGCCGCCTCGCCAGCGTCTCGATGCGCGCAAGCTGGGCGGCGCCCAGCGGTCGTCCCGCCTGTTCGGCTGCGAGAGCGAAGTCGATGCCGGCGACTGCGTGCACCAGCCAGGCCGCCTCGTCGCCGGCATTGTCGGTGCCGTGACCGTAGGCGAGGCCCGCCGCATCGAAGCGCCGCGCCAGGTCGGCGATGACCGCGGCGACCGTCGGTGGCGCCGGCTCGGGGGAATCTGTCATGGGCTGCCGGAAACGATCGGGGACGTGACGGCGGCAATCTACCACGCGCTGCGGCGGCGCCCATAGCCGACGGTCTGCAGCACACGCGCCGATCGATTAGACTTGCCCCGTTTTTCCACCCTTCCAGGTAGCGCATGACCCGAGCCCGCTTCACCGCCCTGGCCCTGCTCGCCGTGCTCGCTGCGGCAGTCGCGAGCTGGCTGCTCGTCAACCTGGCTGGCCGCGACCGGGCACCCGCGGCGGCCGTCGTGCTGCCAGAGCCGCGCGCACTCGCCGAATTCGAACTCGTCGACCATCGCGGCAACGCGGTGACGAAGGCGACGCTCGCGGGTTCCTGGCACCTGCTGTTCTTCGGTTTCGCCAACTGCCCGGACATCTGTCCGGCCACGCTCGGACAGCTCGCCGCGGCGCGCCGCCGTCTCGTGGCGGAGCACCCGGACGAGGTGCCGCGGATTCTCTTCGTGAGCGTCGACCCCGGTCGCGATACGCAGCAGGTTCTCGCCGACTACGCCGGGCGCTTCGGTGACGGCGTCCTCGCGGCGACCGCGGAACCGGAGGTTCTCAAACGGCTCGCCGACGACCTCGGCATCTTCTTTCGCGTACAGCCGGGTGCCGACGACGGCTACGAGGTCAGCCACTCCGCCGCGGTGCTGCTCCTGAACCCGCGGGCCGAACTGCAGGCCGTGTTCTCCGCGCCGCACCGGACCGACGCTTTCGTCGATGATCTGCCGATCGTCATGGCGATGCGATGAGCGTTCTTCCCCGTTTCGCGCTGTCGATCGCCTTCCTGGGACTCGCGGGCTGCGGCGAGGTCGGCGGCGGGCCCGTCGTGGCGGACGCGTACGGCTACCTGCCGCTTACCGGGGGCGGCCCCGCGGTCGCCTATTTCGTCGTGCGCAATGCCGGAGACGAGGAGCTCGTGCTGCGGGCCTTCGAGAGCCCGCTGTTCGAGCGGGCCGAGCTGCACGAGACGACGGTCGAGGACGGCGTCGCGCGCATGCGCCGCCTCGGGAGCCTGGTCGTGCCGGCCCGCGGCGAAGCGAGACTCGAGCCCGGCGGCGCGCACCTGATGCTGCTCGGCCCGAAAGGCGCGCTCGAGAACGGGGCCGTCTGCCCGGTTACCGCGACGTTCGCGGACAGCAGCTCGCTCAGCTTCGACGTCGTGCTCGGGCACCGTGGCTCGCCGTCTGCGCCGGAGGCCGACTCGTGAGTTCGGCGGCGGCGCGCCTGTTCGTCTGGCTGCAGTACCTGCTGCCGCGCTACGCGCTGACCCGGCTCTGCTATCGCATCGCGCGGATTCGGCAGACCCGGCTCAAGAACTTGCTGATCCGTGGCTTCGTGCGGCTGTTCCCGGTCAATACCGACGAGGCGGGTGCCGCCGTGCCCGACGGCTACGCGACCTTCAACGATTTTTTCACGCGCGACCTGAAGGCGGGAGCCAGGCCGATCGATCCTGCGCCCAACGCGATCGTCTCGCCGGCGGACGGCCGGATCAGCGAGCTCGGTCGCATCGAGCGCGGCACGCTGCTGCAGGCCAAGGGCATGCGCTATTCGCTAGAGGACCTGCTCGCGACGGATATCGACGATGCCGCAATGTTCGAGGACGGCAACTTCGTGACGATCTACCTGGCGCCGCAGGACTATCACCGCGTGCACGCACCGCAGGCCGGGCGACTGACGGCGTCGCGCTACGTACCGGGCGACCTGTTCAGCGTCAATGACGCCACGGCAGGACGCCTGCCGCGGCTGTTCGCGCGCAACGAGCGTCTCGTGTGCCATTTCGCCACCGACCTGGGCCCGCTCGTGCTGATCTTCATCGGCGCATTGAACGTGGGCTCGATCACGACGCTGTGGAGCGGCGAGCTGCGCCCGCGGCGTCACGGCCTGCCGAGCGAACTCGAGCTCCCGCAGGTACAGAACGGCTATGCGGTCGAGCGTGGCGGCCTGCTCGGCTGGTTCAACATGGGTTCGAGCGTCATCGTGCTGCTGCCGCGCACCGCCAGCAGGCTGCGCGACGACCTGCGGCCGGGAACGCCGGTGCGCATGGGTGAGGCGCTGGCGACGCGTCGCGACATCGCCACGTGAGCGGCGATGCGGCGGCCCGCTGGCGGCCGTCGGCGGACCTCGAAACGGCCCGGCTGCGGGCCGCCATGCTCGCCGAGGCGCGGGCGTTCTTCGCCGACCACGGCATCCTGGAAGTGGAGACGCCGGCATTGTCCCCGGCCGCCGCCAGCGACCCGCACATCGAGTCGGTGGGCGTTACGCTGTCCGCGGCGCGCGGGCAGCCGTATTTCCTGCACACGTCGCCGGAATTCGCGATGAAGCGGCTCCTGTGTGCGGGCTGGCCCGACATCTTCCAGATCTGCAAGGTGTATCGGGACGGCGAAGTGGGCCGACATCATCAACCCGAGTTCACGCTGGTGGAGTGGTACCGCCGCGGCCTGTCGCTGCCGGCGATGATGCGCCATACGGTTGCCTTCGTCGGTCGCCTGCTCGAGCCGCGGGCGGCCGCCGGCGAGGTGCGCTACCTCGGTTACCGCGATGCGTTCCGGGAGGCGGCCGGCATCGATCCCCTCTCTGCGCCGCTGCCCGCACTGCGGGCTGCCTGCCACGCCGACCCGCCGCTCGCCGCGGCGCTCGGCGACGACCGCGATGCCTGGCTCGACCTGTTGCTGACCCGCCGGGTCGCCGCCGGGTTTCCCGCCGGGCGGCTGACGGTGCTGCATCACTACCCGGCCAGCCAGGCGGCGCTGGCCCGCCGCTGCCCGGCCGACGACCGGCTCGCCGATCGCTTCGAAGTGTTCTGCGGCGACGTCGAACTCGCCAACGGCTATCATGAGCTTACGGACGCCGCCGAGCAGCGCGCGCGCTGTGCGGCCGAACAGGAGCGGCGGCGGGCTGCGGGGCTGCCGCTGCGGCCGCTGGACGAACGCTTCCTCGCCGCCATGGAGACCGGCCTGCCGAGCTGCTGCGGTGTCGCCGTAGGCTTCGACCGCCTGGTCATGCTGAATCGGCGTGCGGAATCGCTCCGCGCGGTGCAGGCATTCACCGCCGTGGACGGCGACAACGACTGACTATGCGGTCAATGACTTTTGCCTATCGCCGCGGAGGCCGGGCATGACTGACAATACCGTCGACTACGAGCTGCTCGGCGCCCAGCTCGACGCCCTGCTGGCCGACGAAACGGATGCGCTCGCGAATACCGCGAACTTCGTCGGCCTGCTGTCCGGGTCGCTGCCCGAGATCAACTGGGTGGGAGTCTACGTGCTGCGCGGTGAGGAGCTGGTTCTCGGACCGTTCCAGGGCAACCCGGCCTGCGTGCGCATCCCGCTGGGCAAGGGGGTCTGCGGCACTGCGGCCGCGGAGCGCCGCGCGCTGCTCGTCGACGACGTCGACGCCTTTCCCGGGCACATCGCCTGTGACGCGGCGTCGCGCTCCGAGCTCGTCGTGCCGCTGGTCGCGGGGGATGCACTGCTCGGCGTGCTGGACATAGACAGCCCGCGGCACGCACGCTTCGACACGTCCGACCGGCTCGGCGTCGAAGCGCTGTGCCGGCGGTTCACGAACCTGCTGGGGCGCTGCGGCAGCACGCCACCCGTCTTTATCTGAACGGGGTTACTTGACCCGCGAGACGTACTCGCCGGAGCGCGTGTCGACGCGAACGGTCTCGCCCTGCTCGACGAACAGCGGTACGCGCACGACGGCCCCCGTCGACAGCGTGGCCGGCTTGACCCCGCCGCTCGCGGTATCGCCGCGCACGCCGGGATCGGTCTCCGTAATTTCGAGTTCGACGAAGTTGGGCGGCAGCACGATGAGCGGCGTGTTGTTCCACAGCGTGACCTGGCACATGTCCTGCTCCTTCAGCCAGTTCCGTGCGTCGCCGACCGCGGCTTCATCGGCCGCGTACTGCTCGAAGGTGTCCGGCACCATGAAATGCCAGAACTCGCCGTCGGCGTACAGGTACTGCATCTCCGTGTCGATGACGTCGGCAGCCTCGACGCTTTCGCCGGATTTGAAGGTCTTGTCCACGGTCCGGCCGGTCTTCAGGTTCCTGATGCGCACGCGGTTGAAGGCCTGGCCCTTGCCGGGCTTGACGAACTCGTTTTCGACGATGATGCAGGGATCGCCGTCGATGATGATACGCAGTCCTGAGCGGAACTCGTTGGTGCTGTAGCTTGCCATGGGCCTCTTCGCCGTCCGTCCGGGGGCCGGCGCCTGGTCGCGTGAGGAAGTGGCAGCCGCGCCGGGGCGGCGGCCGCGCGTATGATACCCGTTCGCCCCTGCCCGCGGAACCGCGCGGCCTGCCGCGCCCCCGCCGTCCCAGAATTTGATCGCCGTCACGGAATCGCAGGCCACTGCACGGCACTGTGCGGGGACGGGGAGGCTGCCAGGCCCCGATTTTAAATAATCTGCCAGATCGGAGGCCCGCCCGGCCGCACCAGGACATGCATTGAAAGAAGCTTCCGGAATTTCCATCGCCGTCCTGACGCGCAGCCAGGAGGACGTGGAGCACGTCAACGCCACGCTGCGCAGTGCCGGCCATGCGGCCCACTGCCACTGGGCCGCCGACCCGGAACGCTTCGACAAGGCCATGATGACCGCCGGGGTCGAGCTGATCGTGCTGTACACCGAGCGCTATGGCGACGGCATCCGCCAGGTCGTCCGGCAGAAGAACAGCTATCAGCCGGAGTTGCCCGTCATCGCGGTGAAGGGCGAGATCAGCGAGGCGGCCATCCAGGCGGCGATGAAGGATGGCGCGCGCGACCTGGTGTCGGCGGAGCTGAAATCGCGCTGGCTGGCCGTCATGCAGCGCGAGCTGCGCGCACTGCGACTCGAGCGCGCCCTGACCGCCACGATGACCGCGGCCACCGAGTACAAGCGGCAGCTCGACGACTACATGCAGCGCTCCGACAGCGCGATTGCCTACACGCAGGACGGCATCGTGACGCGGGCCAACGGCGCATGGATCGACCTTTTCCAGGGTCGCAGCGAGGATGACATTGTCGGCATGCCGCTGATGGACAGCTTCGCGAAGCAGAGCCACGCCGCGATCAAGGGCGCGCTCATCGCGACGCTGAAGGGCAAGTGGCAGACCGACGAGAGGATCGAGGCGCGCGGCCGAACGACGAAGGACAACGCGGCCACACTGGAACTCGCCTTCCAGCTCGCGGAGTTCGAGGACGGAGCGCACGTCAGGGTGTCGATCGAGCCGCCAGCCGCGCGGGTCGAGGAACCGACCAAGCTCGTCCACGACGCATTGCAGCGCGATCCGACGACGCTCTTCTACCACCGTTCGCAGTTTCTCGAACGCCTGCAGAAGCGCCTGGCGAAAAAGCCCACATCGGGCATGCACATCCTGGCTGCCATACGCCCGGATCATTTCTCGACAACGCAGGGTGACGTCGGCGTCATCGCCTCCGAGGAGGTGTTGGCGCAGCTCGCCGAGCAGCTGCGCCTGCGGCTGCATCGGCGTGATTTCGCCGGCCGTTTCGAGGGCACGACGCTCATGGTGCTGCTGGAGCGCGGCAACGAGAGCGATGCCGAGGTCTGGGGACAACAGCTCGTCAGCCACATACGCGAGCACGAATTCGTCGTCGGCGAGCGGTCGGTGCACCTGACGTGCACGGTCGGGGTGTGCGCGGCGAGCGGTGTGTACTCGACGCTGGAAGAGCTGGTCGCCGCGACGATGGAGACCCAGCGGCTCGGCCGCAAGGCGGGCGGCAACACGGTGCGGCTGAATGACAGCGACGATGAGGACACGCGCCAGCGGCGCTTCGACGCCATCTGGGTCAAGCACATTCGCGCGGCGCTGATGGAGAAGCGTTTCCGCCTCGCGCATCTGCCGATCGCCGGGCTGCGCAACGAGGCCGTCGGCATGTACGACATGCTGGTGCGGATGCTCGACGAGCAGGGCAACTCGGTGCTGCCGTCGGAGTTCCTGCCGGCGGCCGAGCGCAACAACCTGATGAAAACGATCGACCGCTGGATCATCACGGCGTCAATGCAATTCTGCATCGAGGAGAAGGCCGAACTCGTGTTCGTCCGCTTGTCGCGCCATTCGCTCAAGGACTCCAGCCTCGTGGATTGGGTCAGCCAGGAACTCGGCAAGCGCGGGCTCGAGCCGGGCAAGATCTGCATGCAGGTTGCAGAGCGCGATGCGGCCAAGCACATCAAGCTCGCGCGCAGCCAGGTGCAGGGCTTCCGTAAAGCGCACATTCCGATGGCGCTGTCGCATTACGGCGTCGACAAGAATCGCCTGCAGATCCTCGATATCCTGAAGCCGAGCTTCATAAAGATCGACGGCGAGCTGATGCACTCGCTCACGTCGGATACCGTCATGCAGGAGAACGTGCGCGCGCTGGCCGCGGCCGCTGAACAGCGCGGTATCCTGACGATCGCCGAGCGCGTCGAGAACGCCAACGCGATGGCGATCCTGTTCCAGCTCGGCGTGAATTTCATGCAGGGCCACTACGTGCACGAGCCTGAGGTCGTCCTCGCAGAGCCGCCGAGCGTCGCGGCGACGAGCCTCGAGGCAATCGTCAACAGCTAGGCAGCCCGCCCCGAATGTGTGATCTGCGTCACAGTTTGCCCCCGGCAGACCATCGCCGCGGGGACAGCTCGTGTAAACCTTGATCGGGTCGATAGTTCGCACGGCCGGCGGGCGCTACTTTACGAAAAACTGCAACGCCTCGTGCGACGAGCGCTGTGCCGGCGCGCCCGTCAGCAAGGTCGGAGTGTCACCGTGAGAAGAACCAAGCGCGCATCCCGCACCGGTCAGCCGCCGCGGCCATCGGCGATACTCGCCGCCGGCAGCGCCTGCGCGCTGCTCGCCAACCCGGCCGGTGCCGTCGAACTCGGCGAACTGGCCGTGGAGTCGACGCTGGGCCAGCCGCTCGCGGCCAGCATCGCGTTCGCCCTGGGCCCCAACGAGCAGCTCGGCGATCGCTGCGTCTACCTGCGGGCCGGCTCGCCGGCCGCCGGGCTGCCGGCCGTGACGCGGGCCAGCGCCGTGGTCGAGGGCAATCGCATCGTGCTGCGCGGCAGCACGGCGCTGCGCGAGCCGATGATGAGCCTTAAAGTGGTGGTCGACTGTCCGTACACGGCCAGGCTGCAGCGCGACTACCTGCTGATGCTGAATCCGCCCAGCCGGCACGAGCAGCAGCCCGCGCACGCCGCCGCGACGAGTCGCGCGGTCACTGAGCGCGGGCAGCGAGCGCCCGTGGCCACGCCGGCGCCTCGCCGGGAAGCGCGTCCCGCGCCGGTCGCACGGTCCCGCAGCGCATCCAAACCACCGATCGCCGCGGGCGGCAGCTACCTCGTGCAGCCCGGCGACACCCTGTCGGAGATCGTGTCACGCATCGAGGATCGCCGCCTCGGGCTGTGGCCCGCGATCGACACGGTGTTCGCCGAGAATCCGCGCGCATTTCGCGACGGCAACGTCGACCTGCTGATCGCCGGGGCGACGCTGCGCATCCCGCGCAGCATTGTCGGGGCCGCCGGGCAGCCGCCGAGCTACCAGCCCGCCGCCGCGCGCGCCTACGGCGGCGCCGCCGAAGCGCCCGGCAGCGCGGCACAGGCAGAACCCGTCAGCGCGGTACGCCCCGTCGCCGGCAACCCCGCCTCCCCGGTCTCACCGGGCGCGCAGACCATCGCTTCCGGCGCGCTGCCATCGGGTATCGCCGACAGCGAAGCGGCAGGGATCGCGCCGCGACCGGCGACGAATACGGCCGCGCCCGCACAGCCGCTCGCTGGGTCGCAGCCGGTCCGCAAGACGGTACCGCTCGGACCGCCGGCACCTGCGGCTCGGGCGGCCACGCCGGTCGCCGGGAACGCGCCGGCGACCGGGATACCGCCCGGAATCGACGCCGTGCCGCGCGGCGAGCCGGTACCGCTCGCGGACGCCGGCGACAACCCGGCGCAGTCCTGGCTGGTCTGGCTGGGCGGCAGTGGCATCGCAATCTTTCTCGCGCTGCTGATCTTCGGGCGCCGCCTGCGCGAGCGCTTCGGCGCGGGCTATGCCGCTGCCGGGGACGACGGCGAGACGCAGGTCAGCGAGGCGCTGCCGAATCGGCGCAGCACCGACGCCAGGCGGCCGTCGGCCGAGCCCTCGACGGGCGAAAGGCGCGCGCTCGACGTAGCCGCAGCAGGGAGCATCGTCGGCTCGCGCGAAGACGATACGGACTTCGACACCGGCGACGAACTCGACGTCGCGCTCGACTTCAGCTTCGAATCCTCCGGCGAATACCAAAGCGATCTCGATTTCATCGTCGAGGAGCAGCCGCCGGTACACGCGGACGATGCGCTGTCCACAGAGCTCTGGGCGCCGCGAGAGGAGCCGTCGACGGCGGACGCGGATCCCGCCGACACCTCATTGACGGCCGGCATGAAGACGGCGGAGCTGCCGGCGGCGACGCGGCCCGGCAGCGACCGGGAAACGATCGAGGTCGCTGCGCTGGACAACGAGCCGCGCCGTGCCGCCAAACTCGACATGACGACCGAGTTCGATTATCACATCCTGGAGCGGGACTACGAGGACGAGCTGAGTGCGACGCAGGCCCTGAACGTCGAGATCGAGCAGGCGGCCCGCGAGTTGCAGGACCGCCTCGGCGCGGATGCGGAAGATTCCGGGATCATCTCGGTCGCGGCCGACCTCGAGGGCACCGCCGAGGTCACCGCCGAGATGCCGCGGGACATGGTCCCCGCGGCGGGCATCGCCGGCAACGAAGCGCTCGACGCCGGTGATTCGCTCGACGACACCGACGTCACGGAAGTCGCGCTCGACGACGCTCTGACCAGCAAGCTACCGGACAGTGACGAAACCGTGGAAATGGATCCCGACGCCACGGTCGAGCGCCGCAGCAAGACGGGCTGACAGGCGTCACGCAGCCGACAGGCGCTCGACCTTGCGCCAGCCCTGCGGCAGCAAACTGCCGCGCAGCGCGCGCTCGCCGTAATACCTGTCGGTGTCGTTCCATTTGAGGGTCATCGTGCGGCTCGCCGTGTGCACCTGCAGATCGCCCTCCTCCGGGACCACCGCGACGGCGACCAGCCGCTCCTCGCCGGCCTTGAATTTTTTCGCCGGAATGTTGATGAGCTTGTTCCCCTTGCCCTTGGCGAGTTCCGGCAGCTCGTCCATCTCGAACAGGAGCAGCCGGCCGATCGAGCTGACGGCGGCGATCAGGCACTCGACGCCCGCCGGCACCGGCGCGGGCACGACGGCACGCCCGCCGGGCGGCACACGCAGCACGGCCTTGCCGGCCTTGTTGCGGGAAACCAGGTCCTCGAGCTTCGCCACGAAGCCGTAGCCGGCATCGCTCGCCAGCAGCCAGCGGCTCTCGGGCTCGCCGGTCATCGTGCCGCAGAACACGGCGCCGTCGGGCGGCTTGAAACGGCCCGACAGCGGCTCGCCCTGGCCGCGCGCCGACGGCAGCGTGTGGGCGCCGGCGCTGTAGACCCGCCCCGTGCTGTCGATGAACATCGCGAGCTGGTTGCTGCGGCCCAGCGCAGACGCGAGAAAGCCGTCACCTGACTTGTAGCTCAATGCGAACGGGTCGATCTCGTGGCCCTTGGCCGCGCGCGCCCAGCCGCGCTGCGACAGCACGATGGTCACCGGCTCGCTGGCGACGAGCTGGGTCTCGTCCAGCGCCTTCGCCGCGTCGCGAGCTACGATCTGCGTGCGCCGCTCGTCGCCGTAGGCCTCGGCGTCTTCCAGCAGCTCTTTCTTGATCAGCGTCTTCATGCGTGCCGCGCTTTTCAGGGTCTTCGCGAGGACGTCGCGCTCGGCGCTGAGCTCGTCCTGCTCGCCGCGTATTTTCATTTCCTCGAGCTTCGCGAGATTCCTGAGGCGCAGGTTGAGGATCGCCTCGGCCTGCCGGTCGGTCAGGTCGAAGCGCTTCATCAGCACGGCCTTCGGTTCGTCCTCCTCGCGGATGATGCGGATCACCTCGTCGATG
>JBFJUJ010000035.1:0-17128 GCA_041624755.1 Woeseia sp.
CGCATGACGGCCGCCGTCGGCCTGCCCACGCTGCGTCTCGTCCGCCACCGCGTCGGGCCGTGGTCGCTGGCGGGGCTCCGGCCGGGACAGCTGCGGGTGATCGCGAATCGCGACGCCTGGGCCGCGCTGCGCAGGGCGCAGCGGGAAAGGTAGGCGGTGGCGCAGCGCTCGGCGCGTCGGAGGCCGCCGGGGGACAAGCCGTACCCGCGATCAGTTGCCGTTCCGGTCTCGCTCCAGGCCCGCGATCATCATCGCGATCTCGAGCGCCTGCTCGTAATTCAGCCGCGGGTCGACGGTCGACTTGTAGGCGCGCGCCAGGTCCGCGTCGTTGAGGCCGCGGGCGCCGCCGGTGCACTCCGTGACGTTCTCACCGGTGAGTTCGAGATGAACGCCGCCCAGGTAGCTGCCCATCTCCTGGTGGATGCGGAAGGCGGCCTCGAGCTCCGCGACGATGTTGCCGAATCGCCGGGTCTTGGTGCCGTCCGCCGTACTCTCGGTGTTGCCGTGCATCGGGTCGCAGACCCACAGCACCGGCGAGCCGGTCTCGCGCACGGTCCGGATGAGCTCGGGCAGGTTGTCGTCGATCGCCTTGGCGCCGAAGCGGTGGATGAGCGTGAGCCGGCCCGGCTCGTTGTTCGGGTTCAGCACGCGGATCAGGTCCTGCATCCACTCGCGTGACATGCCGGGACCGATCTTGATCCCCATCGGGTTGGCGATGCCGCGGAAGTACTCGACGTGTGCGCCGTCCATCGCGGCCGTTCGCATGCCGATCCACGGGAAATGGGTCGTCAGGTTGTACCAGCGCTTGCGGCGCGGCAGGTAGCGGGTCTGCGCCTGCTCGTACAGGAGATGCAGCCCCTCGTGCGCGGCATAGATGTCGGCGCGCTGCGTCTCGTGCACCGGCCGCCCGGAGACGGACTCGAGAAAATCGAGCGAATCCGAGATCGAATTGACGATACTGTGATAGCGGTCCGCGGTCTTCGAATGGCCGACCCAGTCGAGATCCCAGTACTCGGGGTGATGCAGGTCGGCGAAACCGCCGTCGACCAGCGATCGCACGAAGTTCAGCGTCAGCGCCGCGCGCTCGTACCCGCGCAGGATGAGCTGCGGATCAGGCACGCGATCATCGACGGTAAACGGGTTTCGATTGACGAGGTCGCCGCGGAAGCTCGGCAGCGAGACGCCGTCGCGCGTCTCGATGTCCGCCGAACGCGGCTTGGCATACTGCCCGGCCATCCGCCCGACCCGCACGACCGGCTTCTTCATGCCGTAGAGGATGACGAGGCTCATCTGCAGCAGGATCTTGAGCTTCGCGACGACGCTCTCCGAGGTGCAGTCGGTGAAGCTCTCCGCGCAGTCGCCGCCCTGCAGGACGAACGCCTCGCCGCGTTGCGCCCGCGCGATCTGCTCCTTCAGGCCGTCGATCTCCCAGGAGGTCACGATCGGCGGCAGGCGGCTCAGGTCGCCGATTACGCGATCGAGTTCGGCCTTGTCCGGGTAGGAGGGCTGCTGGGCCGCAGCCAGCGACTGCCAGCTGGCGGGGTGCCAGTCGGTGCTTACTCGGGTCATGGATATTCCTGCGGCGGGGTTTGCGTGTCACGGCATCACCGCCGAATATGCCACGCGACTGCAAGCGGCTGCAAAGGTTTCGCCGGCAATTTCGGGTATTCCCCGCTCCCCGGCCGTCTGGAAAGCGGGCGCCGACCTTGGCACAATGCGCCGCCTGCCGCTGCGGCGGCAGCAGCGACGAAATGCCGGGCAGCCGGACCCCGGAGCCGCCGCTCCGCGACACTCACAATCGGCCGGGAGGCCACTCATGAACGATATCCTCAGCCGCCTCGGACTGGCCGACGTCAACGCCGGAACCTGGTCCGGGCCGCAGGCGCTGCAATCCGACGATGCCGCCCGGATCGACTCTTTCAACCCGGCGACCGGCGAGCGCATCGCCAGCGTCCGCAGCACGACGCCCGCCGAGTACGAGACCGTGATCCGCAGCGCGCAAGCCGCTTTCAGCGAGTGGCGGCGCGTCCCCGCACCGATTCGCGGCGATGCCGTGCGCCACATCGCCAATGCGCTGCGGGACCACAAGGACGCGCTCGGCAGCCTGGTAACGCTCGAAATGGGCAAGATCAAGGCCGAAGGCGACGGCGAAGTGCAGGAGATGATCGACATCGCCGATTTCGCGGTCGGCCAGTCGCGCATGCTCTACGGCAAGACGATGCATTCAGAGCGGCCGCGGCACCGCATGTACGAGCAGTGGCATCCGCTCGGGCTGGTCGGTGTCCTCACGGCCTTCAATTTCCCGGTCGCCGTGGCAGCCTGGAACGCCTGCCTGTCGGCGGTGTGCGGCAACGTCACGATCTGGAAACCGTCGCCGAAGACCCCCTTGTGCGGCGTGGCCGTGCAGAGGATCGTCAACGAGGCGCTGCACGGTCTCGATCTGCCGGCGGCGTTCTTCCTCATCAACGACGGCAGCAACGAGCTGGCGCAGCGCTTCGTCGACGACGAGCGCATCGCGCTGGTGTCATTCACCGGCTCGTCAGCCGTGGGCCGGCAGGTCGGCGCGCGCGTCGCACAGCGCATGGGCAAGTCCTTGCTGGAACTCGGCGGCAACAACGCCATTATCATCGACGAGTTCGCCAACCTCGACATCGCCGTGCCGAGCATCGTCTTCGGCGCGGTCGGCACGGCCGGCCAGCGCTGCACCAGCACGCGCCGCGTCATCGTGCACGAATCGCGCATGGACGAACTGAAGGAGCGGCTGGTGGCCGCCTACAGGCAGGTACGCATCGGCGACCCGCTCGATCCGCAGACGCTGATGGGGCCGCTGATCGAGGAATCGTCCATCGAGCGTGTCCAGGCGGCCCTCGACGCGGTGAAAGCAGCGGGCGGCGAGGTGCTGTGCGGCGGCACCCGGCTCGATCGCCCGGGCAATTTCATGGAGCCGGCCATTGCCGTCGCTGACAACGGCTGGGATATCGTCCAGACCGAGACCTTCGGCCCGATCCTGTACCTGATCCCGGCGACGGACCTGGACGATGCAATCGCGAAACAGAACGGTGTGCCGCAGGGACTGTCGTCGGCGATCTTCACCGACCGCCTGCAGCACGCTGAATACTACCTGTCGCACGAGGGCTCGGACTGCGGCATCTCGAACGTCAACATCGGCACCTCGGGCGCCGAGATCGGCGGCGCCTTCGGCGGCGAGAAGGAGACCGGCGGCGGCCGCGAATCCGGCTCGGATGCCTGGCGCGTCTATATGCGCCGGCAGACCAACACCATCAACTGGGGCAGCGAGCTGCCGCTCGCCCAGGGCATCAATTTCGACCTCTAGCGCGGACCCGGCGAATCAGGCGGGCGGCTCGATCAGCTCGAAGCGATTCTCATCGCGATTCTTGCGAACCGAGCCGGCGGCGAAGACCTGCCCGCTCATCGCGATGTAGACGCCGGGCGGCACGACCTGCACCGCGGCGACCGCCATGCCGACATTGAACACGGCGTCGGTCGTGCGAAAGCGCGCCGGGCTCAGCGCCCCGGTGAGCACGATCGAGCGACCGTCCAGGCCGGCGAGCGCCGACGCCGTTTCCGGCATCGTGTCGGTGCCGTGAGTGATCACGTAGTGCGTGGCGTCGTCGGCCGTGATGAAATCCCGGATGGCGCGGCGGTCATCGTCCGTCATGTCGAGGCTGTCCTTGTGGAACAGCGACCGCACATCGAAGTCGAAGGTCACGAGGCCCTCCTGGAGGATGTGATGAACCTGCGTTTCGCCGACTTCGAAGCGGCTCTTCGCATCGAAGTAGATCTTGTCGATCGTGCCGCCGGTCGTGAGGAAGCGAATGAACATCGGGCTAGCATGCCACGTGTGCGCGAGCCGCAGAAGCGGCAGGCTGCGGGCGCCAGCCGGCCTGCCCGCCGCCGGCGCGACCCGCAGCGCGAGGTCGATCGGGACGCCGGTGGCGGCCCCGACGGCTTTGTCAAATCGAAACAAACGGATACAGCGCGGGGCGGTCGCGCACGTCGCTCTGCTGGTATGATTGGCTGGTGAATGCGAATCCCAGACAGCTCGCACGCCACGTCGCAGCCGGTCTGCGCCTGAGCCTGTTGTTCCTGCTGCTGGCGGCCTCCACGGCCCGTGCGCAGGGCGTCGTGCTGGAACTGGAGCTCGACGGGCCGCTGGGCGTTGCGACCGCCGAGTACATCATCTCCGGTATCGAGGAAGCGAACGAACGGAACGCGCGCCTCGTCATCATCCGCATGGACACGCCGGGCGGCCTCGTCGATCCGACGCGCGACATCATCAAGGCGATTCTCGGGTCCGGTGTCCCCGTGGCGACCTACGTGGCGCCGAGCGGCTCGCGTGCCGCCAGCGCCGGAACCTACATCCTGCTTGCCAGCCACGTGGCCGCCATGGCACCGACGACGGAGATGGGAGCGGCAACGCCGGTCTCGCTGGGCGGCGGCGATTCGCCGAGCCCGCCGATGCCGTTCGGCCCGCAGCGCGCGCCGCAGGACAGCGGCGACAGGGCACCTGCCGGCGGCGAGTCGGCGGAAGAAGGTGCCGAGGACGGCAAGCCGGGCACCGGTGAACCCGGCACCGCCCCTGCCCCGGGCACGGCCGTCGAGCGCAAGGTGCTGAATGACGCGATCTCGTATATCCGGAGCCTGGCCGAGGCGCACGGCCGCAATGCCGACTGGGCCGAGCGCGCGGTGCGCGAGGCGGCCACGCTCACGGCCGACGAGGCGCTCGCCGAGAACGTCATCGACCTGATCGCGACCGACCGCGCCGACCTGCTGGCGCAGATCGACGGGCGCACGGTGACCGCCAACAACCGCGAGGTCACGCTGGAGACCGCGGGTGCAGTCGTGGAGTTCCTCGAGCCGAGCTGGCGCATCAAGTTCCTGAGTGCGATCACGAACCCGCAGGTCGCGCTGCTGCTGCTGCTCGTCGGCATCTACGGTCTCGTGTTCGAGGGCTGGAATCCAGGCGCGATCGTGCCGGGCGTCGTCGGCGTCGTATGCCTGCTGCTCGCCGCCTACGCGCTGCAGGTGCTGCCGGTCAACTACGCAGGCCTCGCGCTGATACTCGTCGGCATGGCGCTGATCGTCGCCGAGGCTTTTGCACCAAGCTTCGGGGCGCTGGGCCTGGGCGGCATTGCGGCTTTCATCTTCGGAGCAATCATGATGTTCGACACCGGCGTCCCCGGCTTCGGTATTTCCATTGCCTTTGTCGTTTCCCTGGCCCTCGTCTCCGGCCTACTGCTCCTGTTGCTCGTGAGCTACATCGTGAAGCTGCGCCAGCGGGGCGCCGTCAGCGGCGAGGAGGCGATCGTCGGCGGCACCGCTACGGCACTGGAATCTTTCACCGGCCGCGGGCACGTCTGGATCGATGGCGAAGCCTGGAATGCGCACAGCCCGACGGCCGTGCACAAGGATCAGAAACTCAAGGTTACCGCCATCGAAGGATTGCTTCTGCACGTCGAGCCGCTCGAGCAGAGCGACCCTACCTTCAACGCTACGACAGCTGAGGAATAATAATGTCTCTTGCTACCTTAGGGCTGATTCTGGCCCTCGTAATGGTCGTCCTGTTCAACACGATCAAGATCCTGAAAGAGTACGAGCGCGCGGTCGTGTTCTTCCTCGGCCGTTTCCAGAGGGTCAAGGGTCCGGGACTCATCATCCTGATTCCCTTCGTCCAGACGATGACCAAGGTCGACCTGCGGGTCGTCGTGCTCGACGTACCCACCCAGGACGTCATTTCGCGCGACAACGTGTCGGTCAAGGTCAACGCGGTCATCTACTTCCGCATCATCGACCCGGAAAAAGCGGTCATCCGCGTCGCCAATGTCTTCGAGGCGACCAGTCAGCTCTCGCAGACGACGTTGCGTTCCGTGCTCGGCCAGCACGAGCTCGACGACATGCTGGCGGAGCGCGACAAGCTGAACACCGACATCCAGAACCTGCTCGACCAGCGCACGGACAACTGGGGCATCAAGGTCTCCAACGTCGAAATCAAGCACGTCGATCTCGACGAAAGCATGATCCGCGCCATCGCACAGCAGGCCGAGGCAGAGCGCTCGAGGCGCGCAAAGATCATCAACGCCGAGGGCGAAAAACAGGCCGCCAGTCGCCTCGCCGAAGCCGCCCGCATGCTGGCCTCCGAGGAGCAGGCGCTGCAGCTCCGTTACATGCAGACCCTGAAAGACATTGCCACCGAGAAGACCAACACGATCGTGTTCCCGCTGCCCCTCGACCTTATCACGCCGATGATGCAGAAGCAGAAGAAGGCGAAGGAGCGCTCGACGTAAGGGAATTACGCTGCGTCATTCGCTGCTGCCCTGTCCGCGAACAGCGTCACGGTCACGGCGGCGCCGCCCAGCGCTGACCTGCCGATCTCGACACGTCCGTCGTAGCCGGCGGCCACGTCGCGGACCACGGCGAGACCGATCCCCTGCCCCGGCGCGGATTCGTCGAGCCGCATGCCGCGCTCCAGGAGCTGCCCGGCCACGTCGGCGGGAATGCCCTCGCCGTCGTCCGCGACCTCGAGCAGCAACCCGCGGCGCGCGCCGTCCGTGATCGGTGTTACGGTCGCTGCGACGCGCTTGCGACACCATTTGCAGGCGTTGTCCAGCAGGTTGCCGGCCACCTCCATGAAGTCGCCCCGGTCGCCGCGGAATTCCGCGGCGTCGTCCACCTCGATGTCGATATCCGGCTGCTTGTCGCGGTAGACCTTGGCGAGGCCGTCGGCGATGCGCGTCAGTTCCTTGCGGATCGCGAGCGGCGGCAAACCGATGCCGCCGGCGGAGATGAGCTGTGCCGGCTTGCGGAGCTGGTAGCGGACGATGTCGTCCATGCGCTCGATCTGCGTGCCGAGGCGGCCGGCATCGTCCGCGCCCGGCGTCTCGTCGAGCACGGCGCGCATCGCCGCCAGCGGCGTCTTGAGGCTGTGCGCCAGGTTGGCGAGCGTCTGCCGGTAGCGTTCCGCGCGGCCGCGCTCGCTGCCGATCAGCAGGTTCATATTGCGTGCCACGCCTCTCAATTCGGTCGGGAAGTCCGTGGACAGCGTCTCCCGCTGTCCCGCTTCGATAGCGCCGATCTCGCCCTCGATCTGCCGCAGCGGTCGCAGAACGTTGCGCATCACCAGCGAGATCGCGAACAGCATGACGAGGGCAACCGCCGAGAACCAGCCGAAAAGCTGCCGGCGGAAGGCGGCGATCTGGGCGTTCAGCGAGTCGAGACTCTCGGTGACGTGGAAGGTATAGGGCTTCAGTTCGCCGTCGGCGAACTCCCAGCTGACCGCCAGTGTCACGGTCATCACGGGCGTGCCGTCCTCGAGCGTCAGCCGCGAGTAGCGCTGTTCGCCGGGTGCGCCGGCGGCGAGCCGCGGCAGGCGCATGCCGATGGCGGAGCGTGACTGCCAGACAACCTGCTTGTCCGCATCGCGCAGCTCGGCGTACAGGCCAGAGCCCGGCGTGCCGAAGCGCGGCTCGGGCAGGTCGGGCGGCATGCCGAGCACGCCTTCGTCCTGCGGTTCGGCGGCAGCCAGCAGGGCCATTAGCTGGCTGTCGAGCAGGTCTTCCTGCGCCTGCTCCCCGGCCTCGCGAAAAGCCACTTCGAGCACGACGATCGTGGCGCCGAAAAACAGGAGCAGCAGCATGCCGACCGACACCAGCAGGCGCGTACTGAGCGACGAGATCAACACCGCCTGCCCGGATCGGCTTTGGTTGCGTTCGGCCACGAAATCAACGCGGCCTCCTCCGGGTAGCTGCGTTCGGCGACGAGATCAACGTGGACTACTCGGGCTGGCTGCGCTCGAGTGCGAAGCGATAGCCGCGGCCGCGCAGCGTTTCGATCGGCTTGATCGAGTTGTCCGGATCTATTTTTTTGCGCAGGCGCCCGATGAAGACTTCGATGACGTTGCTGTCGCGCTCGAAATCCTGGTCGTAGAGTCGGTCGGTCAGCTCGGTCTTCGAGATGACCTCGCCTGCGCGCAGGATCAGGTGCTCGATGATGCGGTACTCGTAGCTCGTGAGTTCGACCGGCCGGTCGTTGACCTTCAGTTCCTGGCGCGTCGTGTCCAGCGTGACCGGGCCGGCTTCCAGGACGGACGACGCCCAGCCGCCGCTGCGGCGCAGCAGCGCATTGACCCGCGCCGAGATTTCCTCGAAGTGAAACGGCTTCACGACGTAGTCGTCGGCACCGGCCTCGAGGCCGTCGACCTTGTCCTGCCAGCGATCGCGGGCCGTCAGGATCAGGATCGGGTAGCTCTTGCCGGCGCTGCGTACCTCTCGGATGAGCTCGAGTCCCGGCATCTCCGGCAGGCCGAGATCGATGATTGCGAGATCGACGGGATACTCGAGCGCGTAGTAGAGCCCTTCGCGGCCGTCCGCCGCCTGCTCGACGCCGAAGCCCGCCTTCGCGAGCTGGCTCGCGAGCGACTCGCGCAGCGTGTCGTCGTCCTCGATGAGCAACAGGCGCATGTCGAGCTAGCCGCGTCCCTGCAACGTGCGCCCGTTGACGCGCACCGTCTTGACCTTGCCATCGTCGGTCAGCACCTTGATGACGTGGACTTCACGATTTCCGCGTACGCGAGTCTCCGCGCTGACGATGCGTCCGCGATACTGCCGGCGCACTTGCTCGACCGCCTGGCTCAGGGTAGGGCCGTTGCTCTGCGCCAGGCTCTGCGCCGGCTGCGCATGGCTGGCGGCCTGCACCGGCGGAGCCGCCAGCATCGCCGCCGGCGCCGCGAGCGCGGCCGCAGCGAGCCACGGATACAGCAGTCTGGATCGGCGCATCTTGTTCATGAAGTGTTACCTGCCTGCCGGCGCGCTGCCGCCGCCGGCCCGTCAACGGAACCTCGTGGCGGGAAGTGTCGTCCGTGGCAGGGCCGAATGCAATGCGCTGCATCACAACCGGCCCTGCCGCCTGTTGCCTGCCCGGCCTATTCCGCCGGGCGCACGTCGACGCGGATGCGCAGGCGCTCGCCCGGGTCGTAGGGCATGCGGGTGCGGTACTTCTGGCCGAGATACCGGTAGGTCACGTCGTAGCCGTCGATACGCTCTTCCTCGCGCGACGTGTAATTCGTCCGGCAGCGGCGCACCGGCCGGGCATACGTGTCTTCGTAGCTGTCCGCGCGGCGTGCGCCGTCGGCACCGACGGCGGCGCCGATGAGGGCGCCCGCCGCAGTCGCCGCGTCATTGCCGCTGCCGCTGCCGAACTGGTGCCCGATGACGCCGCCGATGATCGCGCCGACCAGCGTCCGGCCGGCTGCGCCCGGCGCCCGCCGTGCGACGGTGTACTCGCGGGTCTCCTCCCAGCACTCGCGTTCCGGCGCGGTCACCGTCACCACCCGCACGATCGGCCGAACGTCGATCACCTGCGCGTAGTCATAGACTGCGCCGGCGCGGCCGCGGTAGTCCGCAGAAGCCTGCGATGCGGCGAGCAGCAGCACGGCGAGCGCGCTTCCCCGGGCAATCGCAATGCGGTGTTTGGCGTTCATAATCCTGTCTCCATGTCGGCTGAAGGGGCCGGTTCTTTTGTCCGACCTGGCGCCAACTGTAGGCGTGTTGCAATGAACCCTGGCTGAATGGCCCGCGGAGGCGGATCCGGAAGGGGATTACCGCCCGCCTGGCGCGAGCTCGTCGCCCACGGTGCGCTCAGGCCTCGTCCAGCTCGGCCTTGGCCGCCTGCCAGGCGGCTTCCAGTTCCTCCAGGTCGCAGTCGGCGGGCGCGCGGCCCTGCTCGGCAAGGCGCCGTTCCAGCCGCCGGAAGCGCGCCTCGAAGCGGCGGTTGGCGTCGCTCAGCGCCTGTTCCGGGTCGACCCGGACGTGGCGGGACAGGTTGACGACCGCGAACAGCAGGTCGCCCAGCTCATGATGGCGGGCCGCCGGGTCGTCCCCGGCGTCTTTTAGCTCGCCGAGTTCCTCGTGGACCTTGTCGACGACGCCCGTGACGTCCGGCCAATCGAAACCCACCCGGGCGGCACGCTTGCCGAGCTTGGCCGCGCGCTTGAGCGCCGGCAGCGCCGCAGCGACCCCGTCGAGCGCGCTGGCAGCCGTTTGCCCCGCCTCGCGGCGTTCGGCGGCCTTGATGCGCTCCCAGCTGCCGGCAGGCGCCCCCGCGGCCCGCTGCGCGTCGCTGCCGAAGACGTGCGGATGGCGGCGCACCATCTTGTCGCAGATGCCGGCAACGACGTCGCCGAAGCCGAAATGACCACCCTCCTCGGCCATGCGCGCATGGAACACCACCTGGAACAGCAGGTCGCCGAGTTCCCCGCGAAGCTCGGCCAGGTCCTCGCGCGCTATGGCGTCGGCGACCTCGTAGGCTTCCTCGACCGTGTACGGCGCGATGGTCGCGAAGGTCTGCTCCCGGTCCCACGGGCAATCCCGGCGCAGGGCCTCCATAATATCAAGTAATTTCTTGATATCAGACATAAAATATTAGAAAAAAAGAAGTTTCTTCTGAAGAGCTACGATCATCGCCGCCGTGGCGCCCCAGATCCGCCGCGGCCCATAGTGAAAGGCGATGATGGGAATGTCGACACCGCGGAATGCCCGCGTCGTGCGCACCTGGTTGCCGGGATCGAGCAGGAACTCGAGCGGCACCTCGAACGCGGCCGCGACCTCGCGCCGGTCGAGACTGAGCGATACGGCGGCGTCGACGAGGCCGACGATGGGTGTCACCGCGTAGCCCGTCACGGTCGGCAGCGGCGACAGGAATCCGGCCACGTCGATCGCCGAGGGCTCGATGCCGACTTCTTCGTGCGTCTCTCTGAGCGCCGTGTCGGTCAGGTCCCGATCGCCGGGCTCCATGCGGCCTCCGGGAAAGCTGATCTGGCCCGGATGATGCTTGAGATCCGCGGCACGTTCGGTCAGCAGCACCGTCAATCCCGGCCGGCGCTCGATGATCGGCACGAGCACGGCCGAAGGCGTCAGTGGCTGCTCGAAGGCGTCGAGCAGCGTCCGCGGCCAGTCGCGGCCGTCGTCGGTCAGCTTGACGGCCGTCGGGTCGTCGGGCGGCGTCGTGCCGCGGAGGCGCTCGCGAATGTCGTCGGCGGACGGGATCTTAATGCTGGATTCCGCCCTTGGTGAGCGCCGCAGGGTCCAGCAAGCGGTCGAGTTCCTCGTCGGTCAGGTCGGTCAGGTCCCGCGCCACCTCCTTGACGGGGCGGCCCTCCTTGTACGCTTTCTTGGCGACGGCGGCGCCCTGCTCGTAGCCGATGACCGGGTTCAGCGCCGTGACCAGGATGGGATTGCGGTCGAGGGCCCGGTCGAGATTCTCCCGGTTGACCCGGAAGCCGGCGATGGCGCTGTCGGCCAGGCAGCGGACGCTGCTGGCGAGGATCTCGATGCTCTGCAGCAGGTTGAAGGCGACCACCGGCAGCATGACGTTCAGCTGGAAATTGCCGGACTGGCCGGCCACGGTGATCGTCGCGTCGTTGCCGATGACCTGCGCGCACACCATGGTGACGGCCTCCGGGATGACCGGGTTGACCTTCCCCGGCATGATGCTCGAGCCGGGCTGCAGGGCCGGCAGTTCGATCTCGCCGAGCCCGGCCAGCGGCCCGGAATTCATCCAGCGCAGGTCGTTGGCGATCTTCATCAGGCTGACCGCCAGGACCTTGAGCTGGCCGGACGCCTCCACCGCGGTGTCCTGGCTGGAGAGCGCCTCGAACAGCGAGTCCGCCTGGCGGAACTCGAGGCCGGTCTCCTCGCCCAGCAGTACGGCAACCTTGGCGCCGAAGCCCGGATGGGCGTTGATGCCGGTGCCGACGGCGGTGCCGCCCTGCGCCAGGGCCACAAGGCGCTTCTGCGTCTCGCCCATGCGCTCTGCGGCGTGGCGGATCTGTGCCCGCCAGCCGTCGAGCTCCTGTCCGAGCGTGACCGGCATTGCGTCCATCAGGTGGGTGCGGCCGGTCTTGACCACGTCGCGGCATTCCTCGGCCTTGGTTTCCAGCACGCTGTCCAGGTGCTCCAGGGAGGGCAGCAACGACTCGTGGATCGCGAGCGCGGCGCTGACATGCACGCTGGTGGGGATAACGTCGTTACTGCTCTGGCACATGTTGACGTCGTCGTTCGGCTGGACGGCGGCGCCGAGGTCGGCACTGGCGAGGTGCGCGATGACCTCGTTGGCATTCATGTTGGAGCTGGTCCCGGAGCCGGTCTGGAACACGTCGATGGGAAACTGCGCGTCGTGATCGCCGCCGGCGACACTCTTCGCGGCCTTCTGGATCGCCACGGCCTTTTTCGTGCCCAGCAATCCCAGTTCCGCATTGGCCCCGGCGGCGGCCCATTTGACCAGCCCGAGGGCACGGATGAAGCCGCGCGGCATCGCGAGCCCGCTGATGGGGAAGTTGTCGACGGCTCGCTGCGTCTGTGCGCCCCACAGCGCGTCTTCCGGCACCTTGAGTTCACCCATGCTGTCTCGTTCTGTGCGGTACGCCTTGCCACTCATTTCCTGCTCCACTCCGTCTCTGGTGGTCGGCCCGGTCGGCCCGGCCCTTTGGTGTATGATTCGCGCTTTGCGCCTTCAAGTCTAGGGCCTGCCGCCGTCATGAACCTCTCCAGCCTGCGAGCAATCGCCCCTGTCGACGGCCGCTATGCCGACAAGCTGCATGAACTACGCGACGTGTTCAGCGAGTACGGCCTGATCCGCTATCGCGTGCTGGTCGAAGTTCGCTGGCTGCAGTGGCTCGCCGACCAGCCGGACATCGCCGAGCTGCCGCCGCTGACCCCGGTGCTGAAGGACGTGCTGAACGGCATCGTCGACAATTTCTCGGCGGAGGACGCAGAGCAGGTCAAACACATCGAGGCGCGGACGAATCACGACGTCAAGGCGATCGAGTATTTCATCCGCGAGCGCATCGGCGACGGCCGGGACGCGGCGGGTTTGCACGACTTCATTCACTTCGGCTGCACTTCCGAAGACATCAACAATCTCGCCTACGCCCTGATGCTCAGGCAGGCCCGCGACGAGCAGGTCGTGCCGCAGATGAAAGAGCTGGAGCTCGCGCTCGCGTCCCTGGCGCGGGAGTATGCCGACATGCCGATGCTGTCGCGTACCCACGGCCAGCCCGCGAGCCCGACCACGGTCGGCAAGGAGTTCACCAACGTGCTGGCGCGGCTCGAGCTCGCGCGTCGCCGCTGGAGCGAGGTCACCGTCCGCGGCAAGTGGAACGGCGCGGTCGGCAACTACAACGCCCATGTCGCGGCGTACCCGGACGTGGACTGGCCGGGCGTAAGCGGCGGCTTCGTCGCGTCGCTCGGACTCGACGCGAACCCTCTCACGACGCAGATCGAACCGCACGACTGGACCGCGGAGTATGCGCATGCGCTGGTCCGTTACAACACGGTGCTGCTCGATTTCTGCCGCGACACCTGGGGGTACATCTCGCTCGGTTACTTCCGGCAGCGCGTGGCGCAGGACGAGGTCGGCTCGTCCACCATGCCGCACAAGGTCAATCCCATCGATTTCGAGAACGCCGAGGGCAACCTCGGCATGTCTTCGGCGCTGCTCGGACACTTCGCGGTCAAGCTGCCGGTCTCGCGCTGGCAGCGCGACCTGAGCGACTCGACGGTACAGCGAAATTTCGGTATCGCGATCGGCTGGCTGGTCATTGCCCTGCGGGCCGTGCTGAAGGGGCTCGGCAAGCTCGAAGCGGATCGCGATGCCATCGCCGCCGATCTCGACGGGCGTTGGGAAGTGCTGGGCGAGGCCGTGCAGACGGTCATGCGCCGCTACGGCGTGGCCAACCCCTACGAGAAGCTCAAGTCACTGACGCGCGGACGGGCCGTCACCCGGGAGCTGCTGCGGGAGTTCATAGAGGGTCTCGAGATCCCCGACGATGCCAGGAAACGCCTGCTCGAGCTCACGCCGGGCAGTTATACGGGGCTGGCTGGCGAACTCGCGCGCCGCGGCGACTGACACCGTGTGCCGCTCGAGGCGACCTCGAACGAGAACGAGAACGATTCGCAGTCGGCGGGATCCCCGCAAAACGTGACACAGTCGGCACGGCCCGCAGGCCGCCGACCTGTAGTATGTCCGCGTGCGCTTCGCCGTCCGTCGTGTCGGCGTCGCGATGCCCGCAGCGGTACTGCCGCCGGATTCGACGGTACCGGGATACAACGGCCGCCGGCTTGCCATCGCTACGGGGCACAATAACAATGGGCAGCTCCCACCAGCGGAAGCATGCAGAGAGTGCACCGCCGGGCGCGGCAGAATACGAAAGGGCTAACGGGCGCGGGCTCCAATGGAACAAACGCGGGCAAAGGGTCATCGCTGGGTCATCTCCACGCAGCAGGAGATGCGCCAGGCTGTGATCGAGGTCGCGCGCGAGGCGCGCCGCCGGGTGTCGATCTACACCCACGATCTCGAGCCCGGCATCTACGACGACCCGGATTTCCTGGAGGTCATCAAGCGCCTCGTTCTGTCGCAAACCTACGCCCGCATCCGCGTGCTGATCGCCGATCCGACCCGCGCCATCAAGAACGGCAACGCGTTCGTCAATCTCGGCCGGCGGCTGAATACCTACATCGAGTTTCGCCACGTGCGCGAGGACCTGCGCACGCACTCCGAGTCATTCTGTATTGCCGATGACACGGCGCTCGTCTATCGCTTTCAGGCCAGCCGCTGGGAGGGCATCGCGGATACCTACGAGCCCGCCGTCTGCCGGCACTACGGCTCGATGTTCGATGACATCTGGCAGGCGAGCGAGGTGGAATTCGAATTCCGCCAGCTCGGTATCTGACCCGCCCGTTGCCCGATACGCTCATGCAATCGACCGATCTCACGGTGGCCGCACTCGTCGAGCACGGCGGCCGCTTCCTGATCGTGGAGGAGCGGGCCTCCGGCCGCATCGTGCTGACCCAGCCCGGCGGCCACATCGAGACCGGCGAATCGCCCGAGGAAGCGGCGCGCCGCGAGGTGCTCGAGGAAGCCGGCTGCGAGGTGACCATCCGCGATCCGATCGGCGCCTATCACTGGCAGGACGACGGCGGCCGGCAGTTCCTGCGCATCGTCTTCGTCGCTTGCCTCGACCAGGAGCTGCCGCATCTCGAGCTCGACCGCAGCATCCGCGCGGTGCACTGGTACAGCTACGCGGAACTCGCCGAGCGTAGCGACATGCAGCGTTCGCCGTCGGTGCTGCGCTGCATCGACGATTACCTCGCCGGCGAGCGCCAGCCGCGCAGCCTGTTCGCCGGCTGTGCCCAGCCGGAACGCGCGCTCGACATGGCGCTTGCGAGCGCCTCGCTGCTGCACTCCTGAGCCCTCCCGCCCGGGCGGCGGTGGTAGAATCCGCCGCGCCATGACCGCCAATCCCGAGATCGATTCCGCGAAGCTTGCCGGCACGAGCGTCGTCGTCGGCCTGTCCGGCGGCGTCGATTCCGCAGTTGCCGCCCTGCTGCTCAAGCATCGCGGCGCGCGCGTGCAGGCGCTGCACATGACCAACTGGGATGACGACGAGGGCTACTGCACGGCAGCTGCAGACCTTCAGGACGCACGCCGCGTCTGCGAGCAGCTGGACATTCCGCTGCATCACGTCGACTTCGCCGCCGAATACCGCGAGCGCGTGTTCGCCGAATTCCTGGACGAGTACCGCGCCGGGCGCACGCCGAATCCCGACGTGCTGTGCAATCGCGAGATCAAGTTCGGCGTATTCCGTGACTACGCGAAGCGTCTCGGCGCCGAGCTGCTGGCGACCGGGCACTACGCGCGCACGGCGGTCACCGGCGGCGAGACCCACCTGCTGAAAGGCATCGACAGCGGCAAGGACCAGAGCTATTTCCTGCACGCCGTCAGTGAGGCCGCGCTCCGCGAGACGCTGTTCCCGCTCGGCGAACTCCGCAAGGCCGAAGTTCGCGCGCTGGCGCGCGACGCCGGACTGGCGACCCACGACAAGAAGGACAGCACCGGCATCTGCTTCATCGGCGAACGCCCGTTCCGCGAATTCCTGGCGGGTTTCCTGCCGGCGCGCCCGGGGATTATCCGCAGCGCGGACGGGCAGGAGCTGGGACGTCACGACGGCCTCATGTTCTACACGCTCGGGCAGCGCCAGGGCCTCGGCATCGGCGGCCGCAGGGATGCCGGGGATGCGCCATGGTACGTGGCGGCCAAGGACCTGGGGACGAACGAGCTGGTCGTCGTCCAGGGCGATCATCCCCTGCTGTACAGCCGCGAGCTGCTGACCGGCCCGCCCAGCTGGATAGGCACCCCGCCCCGCTTCCGGGACGGCATGCGCTGCGCGGCCAGGGTCCGCTACCGGCAAGAGGACCAGGGCTGCCGCGTCACAGCCGCCGGCGACGGCCGGCTGCAGGTCGTGTTCGACTCCCGGCAGCGCGCCGTCGCGCCGGGGCAGTACGCGGTTTTCTACGACGGCGAGCGCTGCCTCGGCGGCGCCGTGATCGAGCGCGTCGAGACGGGCGGCAGGCAACACTGCGAGCAGTTGAGCAGCGCATCGTGCTGAGCACCTGAGCGCCCTCGCCGGCGCAAGCGCTCCCCCCATCCGCTATAATGCACGCCGCCGACGTCGCGGCGTGACCGCAATCGAGTCGCGCCCGCGCGACGACAGTCGGACCCCAGTTGAGAACATCGGAGAACCACCATGACGGACAGCTTCGGCGCCCGCGGCCAGCTCACGATCGACGGCAAGGACTACGAGATATTCCGGCTCGACGCAGTCAGGGAAGGCCATGTCGACCGCCTGCCCTACTCGCTCAAGATCCTGCTCGAGAACCTGCTGAGGCACGAAGATGGCCGCGACGTGACGCGCGACGACATCGAGGCGCTCGCCAACTGGGATCCGAAAGCCGAGCCCAGCACCGAGATCTCGTTCACGCCGAGCCGCGTGATCCTGCAGGATTTCACCGGCGTGCCGGCCGTCGTCGATCTCGCCGCCATGCGCGACGCCGTCGTCAAGCTGGGCGGCAGCGCCGACACGATAAACCCGCTGTCGCCGGCGGAGCTCGTCATCGACCACTCGGTGCAGGTGGATCGCTACGGCACCCGGGATTCCCTCGATCTCAACAACAAGATCGAATTCAACCGCAACAAGGAGCGCTACTCGTTCCTGCGCTGGGGACAGACGGCTTTCAAGAACTTCCGCGTCGTGCCGCCGAACACGGGGATCGTGCAC
>JBFJUJ010000036.1:0-16939 GCA_041624755.1 Woeseia sp.
ATATCCCTGGACGGCATCGACTGGTCGGGCATCCGCGACCACCCGTTGCCCGACGACGTCATCCGCATCCTCCACTACATGCAGGACGTGGAGAGCCACACGATCGTTTTCCCACGCACTATCTTTTCGCAGCAGGCCGTCAACGACGAACTCATCGGCACCTTCCTGATCTGCTGGCTGTACGAGGAAGGCATGCACGGGCGCGCCCTCGCCCGCTTCCTTGCGGAGGCCGGCCACCCGGTCCCGCCGCGCAGCGGGCCGCGGACGACGTTCATGGACCACGTCGACCGTACCGTCACGACGCTGATGGCGGCCGTCTGGAAGGATTTCCTCGCGATGCACATGGCCTGGGGCGCTGTGCACGAGTGCACGACGATCCACGCCTACCGGCAACTGATGCGCATGACCGACCACCCGGTGCTGGTCGAACTGCTGCGGCGCATCGTGTACGACGAGGCACGGCATTTCTCCTTCTACCGGTGGCAAGCCGCGGAACGGCTCGCCCGTCCCGGCGTCGCGCGCAAGGTGCGTGCCATCATGGACCGGCTGTACGTGCCGGTCGGCAGCAATCACCAGCCGGACGAACTGGCGCGCTGGGTATCGGCAAAACTTTTCGACGGCGAGGAGGGGCGCGCGGCCGCGCAGCGCGTCGATCGCACCATCGCGAAGCTGCCGGGCTTCGGCGACGCGGCGCTGCTCGGAAACTGGCTCGCTAAAAACGTCTACCACTGAGGGCGCGGCGGCCCGGACCCGGCGTGGCGTTTACCAGGCGATCCCGTAGTCGTCGCCGTGGTTGCTCGAACCGCCCTGGAACGTGCCGTTGTCCCAGTCGAAGTAGATCGCGTTGATCGGCCCGGAGGTGTGCGTGCGGCTGCCCCACACGCCGACCTCCACGTCGTAGCCCATGTCCGCGAGTTCTCCGCGGACGAATTCCGACACCGATTCGTTCACCGCGAGGCGCCCCGGCTCGATGCGGTGATCCCCGAACGAGTCGTGCAGCTGGTAGCTCAGGAAGTTGTCGGCCTCCGCGGCTTCCTGCACGTTCATGCCGAACTCGACCACGTTCAGGAAGAACTGCAGCAGGTTCTGATCCTGTGCATCGCCGCCCTGGACCGCGAACGACAGGAACGGCTTGCCGTCCTTCAGCGCCATCCCCGGGGTCAGCGTGACACGGGGCCGCTTGCCGGGCTCGATGACGTTGTAGGGATTCTCCGCCGGGTCCAGGACGAAACTCTGCAGCCGCTGGCTCAGCCCGATGCCGGTCCTGCCGGCGATCACGGCCGGGATCCAGCCGCCGCTCGGCGTCACCGAGACGATCCAGCCGTTATGGTCCGCCGCCTGGATCGACGTCGTGCCGCTGAAGAAGCCGCTGTCGTCGGGCGTCGCAAGCCGTGCCGCCTGCCGACGTAACCGCAGGTCTTCCAGGTAATGGAGAAACGGGTTGTCGCCGGCCTGGTAGCGATACGGGTCGCCGGGAGCGGCGTCGGCATCGTTCTCCTCCGGGTCGATCATGGCGGCGCGCTCGCGCGCGTACTCCTTCGACAGCAGGCCCTCGATCGGCTCTTCCGGGGGAAAGTAGGGATCGCCGTAGTAGAAGTCGCGGTCGGCGAACGCCAGGTTCATTGCCTGGTACAGCGTGTGGATGTAGCGGGTCGTGTTGTAGCCCATCGCGGCGACGTCGAAATTCTCGAGGATGTTGAGCGCCTGCAGCATGACCGGCCCCTGCACCCAGGTCGTGAGCTTGTAGACCTCGATGCCGCGGTAGGTCGTCATCACCGGTTCCTCGATGTGCACCTGCCAGCGGTCGAGATCATCGAGCGTGATCAGGCCGCCCTGCTCCCGCGTTGCCCGCACGAGCTCGAGGGCGATGTCGCCGCGGTAGAAGCGGTCGTAGGCCGCATAGATCGCCGCCTTGCGATCGAGGCCGTCGGCGAGCGCACCGGATTCGGCGGCGACCAGCTTGCGCAGCGTCGCCTCGAGGTCGGGCTGACGGAACACCTCGCCGATTCCGGGCCCCCGCGGGCCGTCATCGTCGTTCGGCAGGAATACCTTTGTGGAATACGGCCACTCGAGCAGCCGCTCGCGGGAGCGTGCGATGTCGCGCACGACGCGCGCCTCGACGGGATAGCCCCCGGCCATCTCGATAGCCGGCGCGAGCACCTCGGCGAGCGACAGCGTGCCGTATTCGGCCAGCATGACCATCAGCCCGCCCGGCGTGCCCGGCGTCACCGCCGAGAGCGGGCCGTCCTCCGGCGGGTAGGCCATGCCGCGCTCGCGAAAGAATTCCGCGGTAGCACCGGTGGGCGCGACGCCGAGCGCATTGATGCCGATGACCTTTTTCTGCGTCGGGTGGTAGATCAGCGCCTGAGTCTCGCCGCCCCAGCCGAGCACGTCCCACATCGTGGCGGTGGCCGCCAGCATCGCGCAAGTGGCGTCCACCGCGTTGCCGCCGCGCAGGAATATCCGCGCGCCCGCGGTCGCGGCCAGCGGCTTGCCGGTGATGGCGACCCAGTGCCGGCCGTGCAGCAGCGGTTTCTCGGTCCGCGCTTCTGCGGCGTCGGCCAGTGCCAGGCAAGTGACCGCAGTCAGCACGAGGCTCGTTATGAGCTTGAGTGGCATGCGCATCGGGAAACCCTCCGGCAGGAAACGCAGGGGCTAATCTACTGCAGTCGGCGGGCTGTGTCAGTTGGCGTCAGGTCGATGCTCGCAAATCGCCGAGATAATTGCGGACGCGCTCGCGCACGCCGGCTTCTTCCTCTTCCCAGCGCCGCAGACCGGCCTGTATACGCTCGTCGGCGACGATCTCGGCATAGGACTCGAGTTCGAGGGTGCGCCGCCAGCCGGGGTGCTGCAGCGCCGAATCGGCGAGGATCTCGTTGACGGCGAGCTCGATGGCGGCCTCTGACTCGCCGCGCAGTGCCAGCACCTGGAAGTAGGTCTCCGGCTTGTCGGCAATGTTTATGCCGAAGGCATGCGCCACGGTGAGGAGCTGCTCCAGCCTCTCCTGCAGCGCCTCATGCGACAGTCCGGCGCGCCAGGCATCCATCGCGGCAAACTGCGCAGAGCGGTACTTGAGCGGCAGCGCCTCCGCCTCGATGTCGAAAATACCGGGCGCCTCACCTGCAATGAACTCGAGGGCCTCATCGACCGTGCCTTCGAGGATCGCGAGTCGCAGCAGTTCGCGGACGGCAGCGCCGAACACGCCGCCGCGGTCCGAAATGTCGTTCTCCAGGGCGCGGCGCGCGATGTCCGACAGCGCGATGTCGTCGCCGAGTGCAATCGCCCGCAGCATCTCGAGCCGGTATGCAGCGGGGCTCGTCGGTGCAATCGAGCGCACGCGGTTACGGAGGTCATCGGCCTCGTCAAGCAGCCCGAGGTGATAAAGGAACGCCGCGAGCGCGCCGGACAGCTCGTGATCCGCCGGATCGACCTCGATGGCACGCAACAGGTTGCGCACAAAAGCCACGCCGTCGCCCGCGATCAGGTCAATCCTGGACAGCACCGCGTAGGCATTGGGTTGCCGCGGTTCGATCTTCAGCGACTTCTGCAGTACCCGCCTGGCCTCATCGTACTGCTTGAGCCCCGCGTGGAGAGAGCCGAGCTCGAACAGGATGCGCGGATTCAGCGGATCGAGTTCGAGCGCCTGCTCGAACACCGCTTTTGCTTCCTCGATGCGGTGGAAATTCGTCAACAGCCGCGCGAGCAGCATCCGAGCCTGCAGCTTCTCCGGGTGTTCCGCGACCAGCGAGCGCAGGTCTGTGACGGTATTCTCGAGCTGCCCGGGCGACACGCTGCCTGTCCGCGACGGGAACCTGAGGAACAGCCGGATCGCACGCGCATCGACATCGTGCGGACGCAGCTCCAGGACCTGCTCGGTCAGCGCGAGGACCTCGCGCTCGGCGAGGCTTTCGTCCAACAGGCCGGTGTTCGCCTGGCTGAGATAGTTGTAGGCGAGCGCGGTCTTCGCATCCGTGAAATCCGGATCTATCGTCAGGGCGCCCTTCAGCAGGTCCTCTTCGGCCCGCAGACCCCAGAACGAGAACGTCGATCGCTCCTGCAGCGCCTGCAGGTACAGGTCGTAGGCGTCCGTGCTCTCGGTGTTCAGCGCAACCGGCGAACCCGGTAACGTCCTGCCGAGTATCGACCGGGACAGCGCAGTGCCGACCTCGGCGGCGATGTCGTCCTGGATCGCGAAGATGTTGTCCAGCGTCCGGTCGTAGCTCTCCGACCAGACGTGGAACGAGTCGCTGGCACGGATGAGCTGCGCCGTGATGCGGACGCGATCCCCGTCCCTCTGCACGCTGCCTTCGAGCACGTGGGCCACGCCGAGCGCCGCCGCGATCTCGCTGATCGGGCGATTCTGGTTCTTGAACGCAAAGCTCGACGTGCGCGCCGCCACCTTGAGTTCCGGTACCTGCGCCAGCATGTGCAGCAGGGTCTCGGTCAGGCCGTCGGAGAAGTATTCGTTGTCCGGGTTGTTGGACAGGTTGACGAACGGCAGAACGGCGACAGAGTTCTCGGCGACCGCTAGCGCGCCGATCGACGCCTCATCCGAGGCGTTGCGCGAACCGAAGACCGCCAGGAACAGCACGCCGACGATGACCGCCGCGAAGGTCATGTACTCGAGGCGCCGGCCGGAGCTCGAAGCCAGCGACTGGTCGATATCCACCTCGTGCTGCTTCTTGATCCCCTCCGGCGTCACTTCGTAGACCCAGGCAAACGCGATCGCCGGCAGGAAGCCGAGAGCGAAGACGAGGACGACGGCCCTCGAGACCCAGTCGGGTGCACCGACCGTCGGCAGGACCGTCGTCAGGACCTCGGTCGCCAGCCAGCCGGCCACGAGGTAGGCCGCCGCTACGCGAAACACGTTGCGGCGCTTCAGTTCGGCGACGAGAGACATATCAGGATTGGCGGCAATGCAGGGTGAGCAAGGTTACACCAGCGCCGCGGAGCGACCAACGGTTCGCCGGCCCGCCGCCCGGCGGATACCCCAACGCGGCGCGGTGCGGTCCGGCGACTCCGGCTGCCAGTGACCGTTCGATTCCGCCGCCGGCGACGGCGTTTAAAGACAGACGACAGGCATGCGCTCATCGGGACCGGTACGGAATCGCTGACCCGGAGTCTCGGACCGCCGGCGACGCCGTCCGTTCAGCCCGGCTTCAGGCGGGGCCGACGACAATCCGCCGACATTCCGGGGCGATTCGTCCGGCTTGAGGAGAGGGAGTGAGACATGATTAGAGTACTGGTGATCCTGGCACTCGGCGCCGCGCTCGGCGCGCCCGCCGCGGCGCAGAGCAACGTGTACATCGGCGGCTCGATCGGCTCTACGTCGGTCGATACGGACTTTGACGACGTCAACCTGGACTTCGACGACGACGACACGTCCTGGTCCGCGTATGCCGGCGTACAGGCGACCGACTTCTTCGGCATCGAGGCGAGCTACAACCACTTCGGCGACTTCGGCGTGTCGCGCACCTTCGACCTGACCCGGACCGATGTGGACGCTGAACTGACCGGGTACGACATCATGGCCGTGCTGTCGGTGCCGGCCGGCCCGGTGCGCCTGTTCGGCAAGGCCGGCCTCGTGTTCTGGGACGCCAAGGCGACCGCGAGGATCCTGCCGCCCGTCGGGCCCGGCTTCGAACTGCGCGAGGACGACAACGGCAACGACCCCGCTTTCGGCGGGGGCCTCGAATTCTCGCTCGGTCCGAATCTCGCACTGCGCGGCGAGATCGAGTGGTTCGACATCGAGGATACCGAGGAGCTGTGGTTTGCCTCGGCCGGCATCACGTTCCGCTTCTAGAGCCCGCGGAGCGAGAACCGGCCGACGTCGCTGCGCCGCGCTGCCGGCCGGTCGATCCGCTAGAATGATCGCATTCCGATGAATCGCGGTCCGGCGGCGCGGCGAGCCGGCAGCGCGGATTGCCGCCAACGCCGGCGGCGCGGACGGATTCGAGGGGCAGCGTGCCGGGACGAAAGCGCTATGACGCAGTGATCGTTGGCTCCGGCGCGGGCGGCGCCACGGCGGCCTGGGTGCTGGCATCGAAGGGCCTCGACGTGCTGATACTCGAGGCGGGCCGGCATTACGACCCGCTGCGCGAGACGCCGATGTTCGCGGCCATGCGCGACGCGCCGCTCCGCGGCGACGGCACGCCGGACAAGGAGTTCGGCTTCTACGACGCCACGGTCGGCGGGGGCTGGCAGGTGCCGGGCGAACCTTACTCGAGCGCGCCCGGTTCCGAATTCATGTGGTGGCGCTCGCGCATGCTCGGCGGGCGCACGAATCACTGGGCCCGCAACTCCTTCCGCATGGGGCCCTACGACTTCAAGCCGTATTCCCGCGACGGCCTCGGCGTCGACTGGCCGATAGCCTACGACGACCTGGCGCCCTGGTACGACAAGACCGAGGCCATCGTCGGCGTCTACGGCCGCAATGACGGCCTCGAGAACCACCCCGACTCGCCGCCGGGCCTGCTGCACGAGCCGCCGGCGCCGCGCGTCGGCGAGCTGCTGATCCAGGCCGCCTGCCGCGACATGAACATGCCCTGCGTGCCGGCTCGCCGCGCCGTCCTGACACGGCCCGTCGGCGACCGGCAGGCCTGCTTCTACGCCACCCCCTGCGGTCGCGGCTGCTCCATCGGCGCGGCCTTCCAGACCACGACCTCGTTCCTGCCGATGGCGCTCGCGACCGGTAAGCTCGAAATCCTCACGGACGCGATGGCCTACGAAGTCCTGCTGGACGAGCGCGGCCGCGCCGCCGGCATCGCCTACATCGACAAGACCACGGGTAACGCCGCCGCGGCGTTCGGGCGCACAGTCGTGCTCGCCGCCAGCGCCGGCGAGACCGCGCGCATCCTGCTCAATTCGAAGAGCAGTCGATTCCCGGACGGCGCCGCCAATTCGAGCGGCCAGGTAGGCCGCAACCTGATGGATACGGTCGGCGCCGGCATGCGCGCGCAGTTCCCGGTGCTCGAGAATCGCCCGGTCTACAACGAAGACGGCGCGATGGGCATGCACATGTACATCCCCTTCTGGCTGTATCGCGAACAGGCGCGCGGCGAGCTCGACTTCGCGCGCAGCTATCATTACGAGCTCGGCGCGGACGGCCGCACGACGCCGAACATGGATCTCGGCAACGTCGCCGACTTCGCGGGGGGTTACGGCCGGCAGCTCAAGGAAGACATGCGCCGCTACTACGGCAGCTTCCTGCTGTTCGTCTGCCGCGGCGAAATGATCCCGAACGAAAACTCCTTCTGTGAGATCGACCCGGACGGCAAGGACCGCTGGGGCATCCCCACGCTCCGCTTTCACTTCGCCTGGAGCGAGCAGGAACTCGCCATGGTGCGCCATTTCCAGCGCACGACCCGGGCACTGATCGACCGCCTCGGCGGCCGCATCGTCGACGGCGACAGCGAGGCTGCCGAGGCCATCTCGACCGGCGGCCAGATCATCCACGAGGTCGGCACGACGCGCATGGGCAACGACCCGGAGACCTCGGTGACCAACCAGTACGGACAGACCTGGGACATCGACAACCTGTTCATCGCCGACGGCGGCGTGTTCGCCAGCAAGGCGCACAAGAACCCGACGCTGACGATCATGGCACTCGCCTGGCGCTCCAGCGACTACCTGGCCGAGCAGCTCGGGAGGCGCGCACTGTGAGCGGCGGCGATGACGGGCGGCTGCGGGTCGACCGGCGCACGACGCTCAAGTGGCTCGCGGCGACGATGGCGACGGCGCATGCGGCCTGCAGCCGGGACGAAAAGCCCCTCGGCAGCGAGATCCCGCCCGCGGGCAGCGCACCCGGTAACCCGGCGTCAGCGCCGATGCCGCCGGCGGCGGGCTACGGTACGGACCCGGACCTGATGCACCCGGCGGTGCCCTGGCCGCGGACGATGAGCGAGGCCGAGCTCTCTATCGCGGCGGCGCTCAGCGACGTGATCCTGCCGGCGGATCGACAGTCGCCGGCCGCGAGCAGCGTCGGCGTGCCCGACTTCGTCGACGAATGGGTCAGCGCGCCCTACCCGCAGCAACAGTCCGATCGAGAGCTCATCCTCGCGGGCCTCGACTGGCTGGAGCGCGAGAGCCGCGCGCGTTTCGGAGCGGGATTCACGGAATTGCCCGCCACCGAACAGGAGACGCTGGTCGCCGCCATTGCCGCTGCAGAAGGAGCTCTGCCCGAGCTGGCTGCACAGGCCGAGTTCTTCAGCCGCTTCCGCTGGGTCGCCGTCGGCGCCTATTACACGACCGCAGCCGGCAATAACGACATCGGCTATGTCGGCAATGTGCCGCTGGCAGGCCCCTACCCGGGCCCGAGCGACGAGGCGATGGCGCATCTCGCCGCAGTCCTGGAACGCCTCGGACTGAGCCTCTCCTAGGCGGCGAGGTTTCCGTTCCTGACGGCCATGCCGCCGAGGGGCCGGGCGAGGTATCCATTGTCGCCATCGCCGACTAGTATTGGCGACATGGCGAGACCTGCCCTCATAGCCGGCGCCGTGTGCGTACTTCTGGCGATCGCCGCGAACGCAGAGCTGCCGGAGGTGACCGTTGGCCTCGTCTATGACGGTCCGCAGAGCCGCGCCGTTATCGACATCGACGCGCTGCAGGTCGAGATCGACGTCCTGCTCGCCGGCGAGTATCGCCTCGATTTCGCCGACGCCGTGATTCGCCGGGCCGACTGGACCCTGCCCGGCGCCGAGAATGCGCTGCGCGAGCTGCTTGAGTATGACGACGTCGACGTCGTAATGACGCTCGGCATCCTCAGCACCCAGGCCGCCGCCGATGCGGCGGTCCTCCCCAAACCCGTCATCGGCGTGGCCGTCGCGGACCCGGAGCTGCAGGGTTTTCCGATTGACGGCGATTCCAGCGGCAAGCCCAACTTCGTCTACCTGACGAATTTTCGCAGCGTCGACACCCAGCTCGCTGCCTTCGCCGGCGCCGTAGACTTCGAGCGGCTCGGCGTGCTCGTCGACGAGCACACGCTCGACGCGCTCCCGGCGCTCAGTAGCGACAAGGCCGCCGAGCTGTCGGCGGCGATCGGCGCCGAGGTTGCCGCCATACCGGTCGGCGACTCGGTCGACAAGCTGTTCCCCGAGCTCGACGGCTTCGACGCGGTCTACGTGACGCCGCTGATACGCTTCGGCGAGTCGGGCATGCGCCGCCTCGCGGCGGAACTCGAGCGCCGGCGACTGCCGTCGTTCTCGCTGCTCGGCGGCAGCGAACTCGACTGGGGGCTCCTGATGAGCCTTGGTGGAAGCGAAAGCGAAGTCACCGTCCTCGCCCGCCGCATCGCGCTCAACATCCAGCGCATCGTGCTCGGCGACGAGCCGGCCGGCATCCCTGTCGCCATCGACTACAGCGAACGCCTGACGATCAACATGGCGGTTGCCGAACGGATCGGCTACGAGCCGACCTATGCCGTGCTGGCAGACGCGCGGCTCATCAACCAGCCCGAAGATCCCGGCGCAGACCGCATCGGCTTCAGCGAGACGCTGGTGCTCGCCGTGCGCCAGAACCGCAGCCTGCGCGTCGCGGGCTTCGACCCCGACGTCGCCGCGACGGACCTGGCCTCGGCGCGCGCGCAGCTATTGCCGCAGCTCGGTGTCGGCCTGTCGCGCACGCAGATCGACGAGGACCGCGCAAACCCGCTGGTGCAGCCGGAGAGATCGTCGGACCTGCAGCTCACCGGCAGGCAGCTCCTGTATTCCGACGACCGCATCGCGACCTTTCGTGCCGCGGGGCACGGCCTCGACGCCAGCTACCTGGACTACCGTCGAGCCGAGCTCGACGTCATCGAAGCCGCGGGCGTTGCCTACCTGCAGGTCCTTCGCGCCGACGCGCTGCTCCGCGTGCGGCAGGCGAACCTCGAGACGACCCGCGAAAACCTGCAGCTCGCGCGCGTGCGCGAGGCGATCGGCTTCTCCGGGCGTTCGGACGTGCTGCGCTGGGAGAGCCGGCTCGCGACCGAGCGGCGCGACCTCATCGCCGCCGAAGCGGCGCTGATGCAGGCCGGCGTGCGCCTCGGGCAGGTCCTCGGTGAGTCGCAGTCTGCGCCCCCGCAGCCCATCGCCGACACGCTGGACGCCACGCTGTCCTTCTTCGGCTCGGCGCGGTTCGGCACGCTGATCGATTCGCCGTCGTCCTGGACCCGGTTCCGCAGCTTCCTCGTGGCCGAGGCATTGACGCAGTCGCCGGAACTCGACGCTGTCGACGCGCGTCTCGCCGCGCAGCAGCGCCTGAGGCTCGCGGCCAGGCGCAAGTTCTACCTGCCGGAGGTGGAGCTCGCCGCCGGCGCCGGCAATCGCCTGAGCGCCAGCGGCGCCGGCTCGGATTCGAGCCTCCTCAACCAGGACGACGAGTCCTGGAGCGTCGCCGTCACCGCGAGCTGGCCGATCTTCACAGGCGGCGCGCTGCGTGCGCGGCTCGACGCCGAGGATTACCGCCTGCGGCAGCTCGAGGCGCAGCAGACGGCGCTCGAGGAACAGGTAGAGGCGAGAATGCGCATCGCGCTGCACGCGGTCGGCGCGTCATACAGTGCCATCGACCTGAGCGAGATCGCCGCGCACGCGGCGCGGGAAAACCTGACGATCGTCGCAGATGCCTACGCCAAGGGCGCGGCGTCGATCACCGACCTGCTGGAGGCGCAGGACGCCAGCCTGACGGCGGAACTCGGCGCCGCGGATGCCCGCTACGGCTACCTGATCGACCTTATGGCCGTGCTGCGCGCCGCGGGAGACTTCCGGCTGGTGCTGGAGCCCGATTACCGCGACCGCTTCCTGCGCGATGCGCAGGCCTACGTCGACGCCGCCGCTCGAGGCACAGGGGATCGACAATGACGAGAACCGGACCGTTGCCGACCGCGCTCGCCGCGGCTGTCGTGCTCGCGGCCTGCGATACCGCGCCGCCGCCGACGGAGCCGCAGGTCCGGCCGGTGCGTTACACGCGCGTCATCGCCGCCGGTGAGGTCGAGACCCGGACCTTCTCCGGAGCCGCGCGCGCCGAGCTGGAGAGCGACCTGTCGTTCAAGGTGGGCGGCACGCTGATCGAGCTGCCGATCGACGTCGGCGATCGCGTCGAGGCATCGACACTGATCGGCCGCCTGCAGCCGATCGATTACCAGGTGGCCGTCGAACAGGCCGAGGCCGGGCTGGCCCAGGCCCGCGCCCAGGAACGCAATGCCGCCGCGGTCTACGAGCGCACCCGCGGGCTCTACGAGAACCGCAACGCCTCGCGCAGCGACCTCGATGCCGCTCGCGCCGCCTACGAATCGGCGCAGGCATCCGTCAGCGCCGCGACACAGCAGCTCGAAGCGGTGCAGCTGCAGCTTTCCTATACCCGCCTGTATGCGCCGGACGACTGCGTCGTGGCCGAACGCCTCGCCGAGGTGAACCAGAACGTCGCCGCCGGCCAGACGGTCGCACGCGTGAACTGCGGCGACTGCGCCGAGGTTGTCGTCAACGTGCCCGAGGTCTACATCGACCGCATCGAGGACGGCATGCCGGCCGCGGTGAACTTCTCGGGCATCGGCTTGAGCGGCGTGCGCGGCACCGTGTCCGAGGTCGGCATCGCCACCGGCCGACGCGGTGCGACCTACCCGGTGACCATCGAGCTCGAGGAGGCCTGTGACGAGATCCGCTCGGGCATGGCGGCGGAGGCGGTGATCACCCTGCCGGCGATCGGCGAGACGGACGGCCTGCTCGTGCCGCTGGTGTCGGTCGGCGAGGATCGCGACGGCACGTTCGTGTTCGTCCTGCAGCCGGTCGGCGCAGGCGCGGAGCGCTGGACCGCGGAGCGCCGTGCGGTGGATCTCGGCCAGCCGCTGTCCGCCGGCATCGTCGTCACGCGGGGTCTCTCGCCCGGTGAGCTGATCGTCACTGCCGGGGTGCGCCGGCTCGCCGACGGGCAGGTCGTCAGGCTGCTGTCGGACGACTGATGTTCGACCTCACCCGCTTCGCGCTGGAGAAGAGGCGCGTTACGATCGTCGCGCTGACGCTCGTATTCGTCGCCGGCGCACTGACCTACCGCGACATGCCGCGCGCCGAGGACCCGGGCTTCATCGTGCGCACGGCGCTGGTGCAGACCGTGTTTCCCGGCGCGAGCCCCGAGCGCGTCGAGATGCTGGTCACCGACAAGCTGGAGAGCGTGATCCAGGAGATCCCGGAACTCGACTCGGTCACCAGCAGTTCGAAGGTCGGCGTCTCGGTCATTTACGTCAACATCCGCGAAGAATACCGCGACATGCGGCCGATCTGGGACAACCTGCGCCGCAAGGTGGAGCGAGCCCGCGGCGACCTGCCCGCAGGCGTGCGCGGGCCGTTCGTCAACGACGAGTTCGGCGACGTCTTCGGCATCCAGATCGCGATCACCGGCGACGGTTTCACCTACCGCGAGCTGAAAGAGGTTGCGGACGAGGTGCGCGACGAGCTGCTGCTGATCCCGGAGGCGGCGAAAGTGGAGATTGCCGGCGCGCAGGAGGAGCGCATCTTCGCCGAGTTCAACAATGCGGCGCTCGCCGAGTACGGCATGTCCCCGCTGCAGCTCAGGCAGGCGCTCGAGGCGCGCAACATCGTGCTGCCGGGTGGCGATTTCAGCACGCCCTACGAGAAGATCGTGCTCGAGCCGACCGGTAATTTCGCGTCGGTGGAGGACCTGCGCCGCACGCTGATCCGCATCCCGGGCAGCGGCGACATCGTGCGTCTCGAGGACATCGTCGATATCCGCCGCGGCTACATTGATCCGCCCGAGCAGCGCGTGCGCTACAACGGCGAGCCGAGCCTGATCCTCGCCGTCTCGATGCGCGAGGGCGGCAACATCATCAGTCTCGGCGACGCCGTGTCGGCGACGCTCTCGCGGGTACAGGGCGTCTACCCGATCGGCATCGACTTCGACCTGGTGCAGTTCCAGCCGCAGATCGTCGAGAAGAAGATCGACGACTTCGCCGGCAGCCTCGTGCAGGCCGTGCTGGTCGTCGCGGCGGTGATGCTCGCATTCCTCGGATTGCGCACCGGCCTGATCGTTGCAAGCCTGATCCCGGCCGCCATCATTTCGGCGTTCCTCGTCATGGACCTGTTCGGCATCGGCCTCGACCAGATGTCGCTGGCATCGCTGATCATCGCGCTCGGCATGCTGGTCGACAACGCGATCGTCATGTCCGAATCGATCATGGTACGCATGGGCGCCGGCGAGGACGCGAAACAGGCCGCGATTGCGTCCGCCCGCGAACTCAGGATACCGCTACTGACCTCGTCGCTGACGACGGCGGCCGCGTTTCTGCCGATCTTCCTGGCCGAATCGTCCACGGGCGAATACACGGCGCCGCTGTTCAAGGTCGTGACGATCACGCTCCTGTGTTCCTGGGTGATCGCGCTCACGCTGATCCCGCTGCTGTGCGTGGCCTTCCTGCGCGTCGCGCGCACCGATACCAGCGCGCCGCCGTCGCCTGCCGTGCGGCGCTACGAGACGGCACTGCGCGCAATGCTGTGCCATCCGCTGCCGTCGCTGGCCGTCGTACTGGCGGTGTTCGCGCTCGCCATGTTTTCGATGCGCTGGGTGCCGAACATCTTCTTCCCGCCCAATGACCGGCCGACGTTCACCGCGGAACTGGAGCTGCCTCTCGGTTCGCCGATCCAGGCCACGGACGAGGCGGTGGCTCGCGTCGAGGCGTTCATCGCGGAGGAACTCGCGGACAGTCCCGACGAGGACGGCGTCGAGAGCTGGGCCGCGTTCATCGGCGAGGGCGCGCCGAAATTCCTGCTGTCCTACAACCCGGAGCCGCCGAGCCCCAACTACGCGATCCTGCTCGGCCACACCGGCGAGCGAGACACGATCGACCGGCGCATCGTTCCGGAGCTCCAGTCCTACGTGCTCGACAATTTCCCGCAGGCGAAGATCACCGTTCGGCCGCTGCCGCTCGGCGCACCCGCCTGGCCGCCGGTCGCAATCCGCATCTCGGGGCGTTCCAGCGACACGCTGTTCGCGCTGGCCGAAGAGGTCAAGCTCAAGCTGCGCGAGACACCCGGCACGACCCAGGTGACGGACGACTGGGGAGCCCGCACGAAGAAGGTCGAGGTGCGCATCGACGAGGCCCGGGCCCAGCGGGCCGGCGTTACCAACCAGGACGTCGCGCTCGCGATGCAGACCTACCTGTCGGGCCTGCAGGCAACCGAGTACCGCGAAGACGACGACCTGATACCGGTCGTGCTGCGCTCGGCGGAAGACCAGCGCCTCGATCCGAATCGTATCGGCAACATCGCGGTCTACACGCAGGGCGGCACTGGCACGGTGCCGCTTAGCCAGGTCGCCGAGCCGAAGATCGTCTGGCAACCCGGTGTGGTCAAGCGCCGCGACCGACAGCGCACGGTGACCGCCGAGGCCCTGCTGGAGCCGGGCTACACGGCGATGGACGTCCTGCAGCCGATGCAGGCATGGCTCACGGAAGCCTCCGCCGACTGGCCCTTCGGCGCGAGCTGGGAGCTGGGCGGCGAGGCCGAGACCTCGGGCAAGGCCAACGAGTCCATCGCGGAGAAACTGCCGATCGCGCTGATGATCATCCTGGTCCTGCTGGTCGCCCAGTTCGATTCGCTGCGCAAGCCGGCGATTATCCTGGCCACGATCCCGCTCGCCTTCATCGGCGTCGTCGCCGGCCTGCTCATCGCGGGTTCGTACATGGGCTTCATGACGCTGCTCGGCATCATCTCGCTCGCCGGCATCGTCATCAACAACGCCATCGTGCTGCTGGACCGCATCCGCGTCGAGATCGAGGAGAAGGGCCTCGCGCCCGCGGAAGCCGTCGTGTCGGCCGCGAAGCAGCGCCTGCGGCCTATCCTGCTGACGACCGCAACGACGATAGGCGGCCTGCTGCCGCTGTGGCTCGGCGGCGGCCCGATGTGGGAGCCGATGGCCATTGCCATCATCTTCGGTCTCGCCTTCGCCACCTTGCTCACGCTCGGCGTCGTGCCGATGCTCTACCGCCTGCTGTACCGGACCGGCGCTCCGGCCGCCGGGGAGTAGAGCGTTGCGAACGATCGATCGACTGCGCCAGTTCATGCAGAAGGCCCGCGCGGCCATGAAACCCTCGCCGACCGCCTGGGACGGCGCGGGCCTCGGCGTCATCCTGCTGGCCACGGCGATCGCGGTGTTCTTCTTTGCAAGCTACATCCTGGTCGACTTCGCCTGGCAGAAGCTGCCGGCGTATGTCGTCGTCACGGGCGCGCTTTGCCTGGCCGGCGCGCTGGCGGTCAGTGTGCTCGCACTGCTGCAGCATACCGGCCCGCTGTACAGAACCGCTCTCCTCGTGTTCGCGCCGTTCGTGCTCGTCGTGTTCCCCGTCGGCGACGACGCAACCGGAATGCTGTTCGGCGCCGCGATGCTGCTGCTCGCGTCGACGATCGGCGGCAGCATCGCCGTGCTGCGCGCCGCGCGCTGGCGCTTCGCGAGGCAGCGCGCCGCGACCACGGTGCTCGCGCTCGGCCTGGCCGGCGTCGCTACCGGCCTGTACGCGACGTTCAGCGACATCGACGATCCGAATCCCTGGCTCGCGGACTATGTGCAGGTCGACCGCACGCTGCCGCTGCCCAACCCCGGCCTGCCCGGCGACTACGCCGTCGCCACGCTGACCTACGGCAGCGGCAGCGATCGCCGCGACGACTTCGGCGTCGACGTCGACCTCGTGTCGCGCAGCGTCGACGGCTCGAAGCTGATCGACAACTGGGACGGGCTGTCCGGCTGGCTGCGGACGACCTACTGGGGCTTCGACTCGAGCGCGCTGCCGCTGCAGGGACGGGTCTGGTATCCGCAGGACGAAGGGTCGGGCGACGGCCCGTACCCGCTGGTACTGATCGTGCACGGCAATCACTCGATGGAGGACTATTCCGACCCGGGCTATGCCTGGCTCGGCGAGTTGCTCGCGAGCCGCGGCATCATCCTCGTCTCGGTCGACGAGAACTTCCTCAATTCGTCGGTCTCCGCGTCGGTCGACCTGTTCGACGAGCGGCCCGGCCTCGAGGAGGAGAACGATGCGCGCGGCTGGCTGCTGCTGCAGCACCTTGCCCTGTGGCGCGACTGGAACGACGAGCCGGGGCACGCGTTCGCCGGCAGGGTGGACATGGAGCGCGTGGCATTGATCGGCCACTCCCGGGGCGGCGAGGCGGTCGGCATCGCCGCCGCGTTCAACGGTCTCGCGCGCTATCCCGACGATGCGACGCTCGCCTTCGACTTCGGCTTCGCGCTGCGCGGCGTCATCGCGATCGCCCCGGTCGACGGCCAGTACGAACCGCGCGAGAAGCCGACGCCGATCCGTAACGTCAGCTACTTCACGATCCACGGCAGCATGGACGGCGACGTGCAGTCCTTCGACGGCACCGCGCAGTACGCGCGCGTCGGCTTCGACGGCGCGGGCGACTTCGGTTTCCGCGCCAGCCTGTTCGTCGAGGGCGCCAACCACGGCCAGTTCAACACCACCTGGGGCCGCTACGACACCGGCCCGTTCCGCGCCTGGGCGCTGGACCTCGAGCGCATCATGCCGGCGGAGGACCAGCGGGAAGTCGCGCGCGTCTTTTTCAGCGCCTTCCTCGAGATCGTGCTGCGCGGCCGCGTCGAGTACCTGCCGATATTCGCCGACGTTCGGCATGCGGCGGCATGGCTCCCGGACCGCTATTACATCAGCCAGTACTCGGACTCGACCTACCGCGTGCTCGCCGACTTCGAGGAGGACATCGACCCGGAGACGCTCACCCTGCCCGGCGGACGCCTGACGACGCATGCGCTCAGCAAATGGTACGAGACCGCGAACAGCATCAAGTACGACGAGCTCGACACACACGCGGCGGTGTTCGCCTGGGACAGCCGCCATTCGGACGAGACGGCCTGGGCGGACTTCGCGCTGCCGGAAGACGCGATTCGAGCGCGGCGCGACAGCGTACTGGTCATCTCCCTGGCCGAC
>JBFJUJ010000037.1:0-16780 GCA_041624755.1 Woeseia sp.
GCATGCGGCGCGCCTGGAAATCGCCGAAGTTGCTGCAGGAGGAGATCTCGCGGTAGCGCTGCTGCCCCGGCAGCCAGACCTCGATGTCGTAGGTTCTCGTAGCCGCGAAGCCTAAGTCTCCCGCGCACAGGGCGACGACGCGATAAGGCAGGTGCAGCCTCTGCAGGACCGTCTCGGCGTGCGACGTGAGCTCCTCGAGCGTCTGTTCGGCGTCCGCCGGACGCGTGAGGTGGACGAGCTCGACCTTCTCGAACTGGTGCTGGCGGATCATGCCCCGGGTGTCCTTGCCGTAGGAACCGGCCTCGGAGCGGAAACAGGGCGTATGCGCGGTGAAGCGCTGTGGCAGCTCCGCGTCCTCGTAGATGCGGTCGCGCGCGAGGTTCGTGAGCGGAACCTCCGCGGTCGGGATCAGGTAGAACGGCGTCTCGTCGACGGTCCGGAACAGGTCGGCCTCGAACTTCGGCAGTTGGCCGGTGCCGGTCAGCGCCGCAGCCTGCACCAGGTACGGCACGTAGGTTTCGACGTAGCCGTGCTCGGTGGTGTGCACGTCGAGCATGAAGTGGATCAGGGCGCGCTGCAGCCGTGCCAGGCCGCCGTGCAGGACGGAAAAGCGCGAACCCGACATGCTCGCTGCCGAATCGAAATCGAGCCCGCCGAGCGCGCTCCCGAGGTCGACGTGATCGCGCGCCGTGAACTCGAAAGACGGCGGCTCGCCCCAGCGCCGGAGCTCGACGTTGGCGTCTTCGTCGCTGCCGTCCGGCACATCGTCGTGCAGCAGGTTGGGCAGGCCGAGTTCGATCTCGTCGAGCTTGCCGCGGACTTCCTGCAGGCGCGCGTCCGCGGCGTCGAGTCTGGCGCCCAGGTCCTTGACCGCGGCGAGCAGCGGCGCGGCGTCCTCGCCCTTCGCCTTGGCCTGACCGATGCGCTTCGAACTCGCATTGCGCTCGTTGCGCAGCGACTCTACTTCGACCTGCAGCGCCTTGCGTTCCTTCTCCAGCTCCAGGTAGGCGGCAGCGTCGAATACGAAGCCGCGGCGCGCCAGGTTGGCGGCAACGTCGTCGGCCGCGTGGCGGAGCAGTTTGGGATCGATCATAGGCGAGTCAGTCCGTGTCCGGCGGGCTGGCGCGACGGCTGTCGGCGTTGCGCTCGGCGAGTTCGCGCAGCTTTTCGCCGATCTTCTGCTCCAGGCCGCGCGGCACCGGATGATAATACGTCCGCTCCGGCATGTCGTCCGGAAAGTAGCGCACACCGGCGGCGAAGGCATCTTCCTCATCGTGCGCGTACCGGTAGTCGCGGCCGTGACCGAGTCCCTTCGCGAGCTTCGTCGGCGCGTTGCGCAGGTGCAGCGGTACCTCCAGGGAACCGAACTCCTCCACGTCGGCAGCCGCCGCTTGCGACGCGGCGTACACGGCATTGCTCTTCGCCGCGCAGGCCAGGAAGACGACGGCCTGTGCCAGGGCGAGCTCGCCCTCGGGGCTGCCGAGCCTTTCGAGCGCCTCCCAGGCGTCGAGGGCGATGCGCAGCGCCCGCGGGTCGGCGTTGCCGATATCCTCGCTGGCCATGCGCACCACGCGGCGGGCGACGTACAGCGGATCGCAGCCGCCGTCCAGCATGCGCATCAGCCAGTACAGCGCCGCGTCCGGGTCGGAGCCGCGTACCGACTTGTGGAGCGCGGAAATCTGGTCGTAGAAATACTCGCCGCCCTTGTCGAAGCGACGCCGACCGCCGGCCGCCACGTCGCCGATCAGGGCCACGTCGATGCTCGCGGCGCCGTCTCCGCGCTCGAGCAGATCCGTTGCGAGTTCCAGCAGGTTGAGCGCGCGCCGGGCATCGCCGTCCGCCGCCTTGAGCAGCAGGTCGCGAGCCTCGTCCTCGATAGCGAGCTTGCCCGCCCCCGTCCCCGCGGCAACCTGCTCGAGAGCCCGGTCGACGATGGCCGACAGTGCCGCCGGCGCGAGCGGCTTGAGCACGTAGACACGCGCCCGGGACAGCAGCGCATTGTTCAGTTCGAACGAGGGATTTTCCGTGGTCGCGCCGATGAACGTCAGAGTGCCGTCCTCGACGAACGGCAGGAACGCATCCTGCTGCGCCTTGTTGAAGCGGTGCACCTCGTCGAGGAACAGCACGGTGCGGCGCCCGTACTGGGCGCGGTGGCCGCGGGCGTCGTCGACGGCGGCGCGGATGTCGCGGACCCCCGCCATGACCGCCGACAGGCCGATGAAGTGAGCATCCGCGGAGGCGGCCACGATGCGCGCCAGCGTGGTCTTGCCGGTGCCGGGCGGCCCCCAGAAGATCATCGAGTGCGGACGGCCTTCGTCGATCGCACGACGCAGCGGTTTGCCGTCGGCCAGCAGGTGCTCCTGGCCGTGGAAGTCGCCGAGCGACGCCGGGCGCAGCCGGTCGGCCAGCGGCCGCCCCTCGCGCGACCGCTCCGCCGTCTCGTTGTCGAACAGGTCGGCCATCCCCAGCCAGCTAACCCGCTCGCTGGCGCTCCAGGAACCACTGCTCCATGCGCAGGCTCCAGCCGCCGGCCCCCGACAGCGCGATGCCGAGCCCGGCGGCGACGCCGACGGCGTCGGCATACAGATCCATCAGTTCCGCCGCGCGAGACACGGTCAGGAGCTGGCAGAACTCGATGAAGGCACCAAATGCGAGCAGCCCCAGGCCGACCATCCAGTAGGCACGACGGGCGAACTGGCCGCAGAACCACACGGCGAGGAACAGGAAGACCGCCGCGTGCACCCATTTGTCCAGCTCGATCAGGCTGCGCGCAGGTATCTGCGGGAAGAGCCACGCCGGCAGCAGTGCGCCGACGAGAACGCTGGCGAGCAGGAGCACGCCGGTGATGCGCCAGCGCGTCGCGAATCGCAGCGGCAGCATCACATATCCGCTTGGCGCGGCGGCAGCGGCGCGCCGACGAGGTCGGCATCGTCGGGCGGCGAAAAGGCGAAACGGTCCGCGGCGATGGGCTCGTTGACTTCGACCTCGAAAAGCGCGATCAGCGTGCTCTGGCCCAGCGAGTCCACGAAGATCATGCGAGACAGCGTGCCGCCGGTGAAGCCCAGCTCGACGCTGTCGAAACCGCTGTCGCTGCCGAGCGGGCGCAGCCGGACCCAGGAGGTGCCGCGGTCGTCGACCTGCTCGATGATCTCGAAGTCCTGCAGCACGTCGGCGCCGCCGCCGAGCAGCAGCGCCGGCGTACTGCCGAGCAGCTCGTCCTGCGGCTTGACCGTTACCTGCTGCAGGTCGGGGTCGTAGCTCCAGACGTTCAGGCCGTCGGCAACCAGGAGCTGCTCGTAGGGTTCACGATAGGTCCAGCGGAAGCGGCCGGGCCTCGCGATCTCGAGCGTGCCTGCGGACTCCTCGACCACAACGCCTTCCGCATCGACCAGCGATTGCTCGAAACGTGCGGACAGCGTCTGCACGCCCTCGACGAAATCCTCGAGCAGCGCGGCGCCGCGCTCGGCGTCCCCGGCGGCGATGTCCCGCCCTGCAAGCAGCAGGCCGGCGGCGATGAGCAGGGTCGGTAGTGTCGAAGCTCGCATTCGGGCATCCCGGTGTCAGTCTTTCGCCGGCGGCGGCACGAGTATTTCGCGCGAGCCGTTCGGCTGCAGCGGGCCCACGAGGCCCGCGTTCTCCATCGTCTCGACCATCCGCGCGGCGCGGTTGTATCCGATCTTGAGCCGCCGCTGCACACCCGATATGGAAGCCTTGCGGGTCTCCATGACGATCTGCACGGCCTGGTCGTAGAGCGGGTCCTGTTCGCCGTCGTCGGTCTCGCCCGGCAGCACGTCGATGCCGGGCAGTCCCGGACTTTGACCCGTCGGGCCCTCGACAATTTCATCGATGTAGCGCGGCTGCCCGCTTTTTTTCAGGTGCCGGACCACGCTGTGTACCTCGTGATCGGCGACGAAGGCGCCGTGCACGCGGATCGGCAGGGACGTGCCCGGGGGCAAATACAGCATGTCGCCGTGACCGAGCAGCGTCTCTGCGCCCATCTGGTCGAGGATCGTGCGCGAATCGACCTTCGCAGAGACCTGGAACGCGATACGCGACGGAATGTTCGCCTTGATCAGTCCCGTAATCACGTCGACCGACGGCCTCTGCGTGGCGAGCAGCATGTGGATGCCCGACGCGCGCGCCTTCTGCGCCAGCCGGGCGATGAGTTCCTCGACCTTCTTGCCGACGATCATCATCATGTCGGCGAGTTCGTCGATGATGACGACGATGAACGGCAGCGGCGCGAGCGTCGGATGCTCGACGGGCTTTTCCTCGTCCTCGAGCGGGGGCGGCACGAACGTCGGGTCCTTCAGCGGCTTGCCGGCGGCGATCGCATCCTTGACCTTGCGGTTGTAGCCGCCGATGTTGCGGACGCCGAGTGACGCCATGAGTCGGTAGCGTCGCTCCATTTCGCCCACGCACCAGCGCAGCGCATTCGCCGCTTCCTTCATGTCCGTGACAACCGGCGTGAGCAGGTGCGGGATGCCCTCGTACACGGACAGCTCGAGCATCTTGGGATCGACCATGATCAGGCGCACGTGCTCCGGCTTCGCCTTGTAGATCAGGCTCAGCACCATGGCATTGATCGCCACGGACTTGCCGGAGCCGGTCGTGCCGGCGATCAGCAGGTGCGGCATGCGCGACAGGTCGGCGACGACCGCGTGGCCGCCGATGTCCTTGCCGAGCGCCAGCGTCAGGGGCGAGCCCATGTCGTCGTAGGCCTTGGACTTCAGGATCTCGCCCAAGGTGACCAGCTCGCGGTTCTCGTTGGGGATCTCGAGGCCGATGTAGGACTTGCCGGGGATCACCTCGACGACGCGCACGCTGACGACGGACAGCGAGCGCGCGAGATCCTTGGCGAGGTTCGAGATCTGGCTCGACTTGACGCCGGGTGCCGGGTCGAGTTCGAAGCGCGTGATGATCGGACCCGGCGACACCGAGACGACCTCGACGCTGATGCCGAAATCCTTGAGTTTCAGCTCGACGAGGCGCGACATCGCCTCGAGCGATTCCTTCGAATAGCCGGTCTTCTGCGGCGGCGGGTCGTCCAGCAGCTTGAGCGGCGGCAGTTCGCCAGCCGTGGGCGGCTCGAACAGCGGCACCTGCCGCTCCTTCTCGGCGCGGGCGCTGGGCTCGGCGACGGGCAGCACCGGCTCTATGCGCGGCGGTTGACGGTTGGCGGTTCTCTGTTGTTCCTTTTCGACCACGACCTGGCGCGCGGCCTGCTGCCGGCGTCCCTCCGCCCGGTCGCGCAATTCGCCGATACGGTCGCGCAGGCCGTCCCAGGCTTTCAGCGTGGCCCGGCCGATATGATCCATGATGCGCAGCCAGGATACGCCGAGGAACAGCGAGATCGACGCCATCCAGAGGAAGAACAGCAGCGTGCTGGCGCCAAGCAGCTTCATGACCGCGGCCAGGTTTTCGCCCACGAGCTGGCCGACGATGCCGCCGGCCGTTTCGCGAAAACCGACCGGCGAGAAGTGCAGCGTGGCGAGCCCGCAGCTCGTGACGAGCGTCGCGACGAAGCCGGCCACCCGCAGCGCGACGTCCAGCCGCGTCAGGTGCTCCTGCGTCCGCTGCTCGCGGTAGATCACCCAGCCGGCATAGAAAACCATGACGGTGAACAGGTAGGCCGGGCGGCCGAACAGGTTGAACAGCAGGTCCGCAAGGTGGGCCCCCCCGCGGCCGACGCCGTTGGATACCTGCCCCGAGCTGCTCGCCTGGGAGAAGCCGGGGTCGGCCGGATCGTAGGTGAACAGGGCGAACCACAGGATCAGGGCGAAGGCACCGAAGACGTACAGCGCGCCCTCGCGCAGGGTGCGCGCCACCTGCGCCGACAGCACGCCGTTGGATTCCGCGCTCGCGTTCGCTTTCGCCATATTAAAGCACTTTACTATGATATATCGCTAAGCCGCTGATAATACAACAGCTTGCTTAGAAATTCCCGACGAAAAACCGATCGATGCCCGCCCCCGCTCGACGCTTCCGCCGCGCTCGCCCCCGGGCTCCCGGGCGACCACGTCAGGCTTTGCCCGCGGAATCGCTTTTCCCTACACTGGCGCCTCGACGCGGGCCCTCCCCCGAGCCCGCATCGGCGAGTGCACTTGAATCCCGCCGCACCGGACGCATGCCCTGTCCGTAGCGAATCGGCTGTGCGAGCCGGCGATTGCCGGGCAGCGGCTGCGACCCGTACGAGGCTTGAAAAACAGGCGAAGTATACATGAGCGAATCCAGACATTGCCGCGTCCTGATCCTGGGCTCCGGCCCGGCCGGATACTCGGCCGCGGTCTATGCGGCGCGTGCCAATCTCGATCCCGTGATCGTTACCGGCATCGAGCAGGGGGGGCAGCTGATGACGACGACCGACGTCGACAACTGGCCTGGCGACGCAGAGGGGCTGCAGGGTCCGGAGCTCATGCAACGCATGCTCGAGCACGTGCAGCGCTACGATACCGAGGTCGTCAACGATCATATCAACAGGGCCGATCTGTCCGTCCGCCCGTTCCAGCTCGACGGCGACTACGGCAGCTACACCTGCGACGCCCTCATCATCGCGACCGGCGCGACAGCGAGGTATCTCGGCCTGCCCAGCGAGGAAGCCTTCAAAGGCCGCGGTGTCTCCGCCTGCGCCACCTGCGACGGCTTCTTCTATCGCGACCAGCCGGTCGCGGTCGTCGGCGGTGGCAACACGGCGGTCGAGGAGGCCCTGTATCTCAGCAATATCGCCGCCAGGGTCACGCTGGTGCACCGGCGCGACGAACTCCGCGCCGACAAGATCCTCCAGGACAAGCTGTTCCAGCGCGCCGACGAGGGCAAGGTCGATCTACTGTGGGACCACGTCGTCGACGAGGTGCTCGGGGACGACTCCGGCGTTACCGGGCTGCGGGTGCGCAGCACCAGGGATGCCTCCAGCACGCAGGACCTCGACGTCAAGGGCGTGTTCATCGCGATCGGACACACGCCGAACACCGGCCTGTTCGAGGGGCAGCTGGAGATGACCAACGGCTATATCGTGGTCAAGGCGGGGCTCGCCGGCGACGCGACGGCGACCAGCGTGCCCGGCGTCTTCGCCGCCGGCGACGTCGCGGACCAGGTATACCGTCAGGCGATCACCTCGGCCGGAGCCGGCTGCATGGCGGCTCTCGACGCCGAGAAATACCTGGATGCGCTGGAGTCCGATTCGCCGGCGAGCGACGCCGCGGCCTGAGCGCGAGAGCCGCGCCACGCCTCCGGACTGACGCCGATGCGGGTCGACATCGCCGACAGCCTGGCCGAAGTCACCGCTCCTGAGTGGAACGCGCTGAACCCGGCCGGCTATCCGTTCCTGCGCCACGAGTTTCTGAACGCCGCGGAAATCACCGGCTGCGTGTCCCCGGAAACCGGCTGGCAGCCGCGGCACCTGCTCGGCCGCGACGACACCGGCCGGCTCGTCGCCGCGATGCCCCTCTACGAGAAGACGCACTCCTGGGGCGAGTTCGTGTTCGACTGGGCCTGGGCCAGCGCCTACGGGCGGGCCGGCCTGCCCTATTATCCGAAACTGGTGTCGGCCGCGCCGTTCACGCCCGCCACGAGTCACCGCATCCTGTGCCCCGAGGCCGGGCGCGCCGAGGCGACCGCCGCGCTCGTCGAAGCCGCTCTCGCGCTGGCGGAAGAGAGCGAGCAGTCCTCGCTGCACATCCAGTTTCCGCGGGACGACGAGCTTCCTGCGCTGGAACAGGCCGGCCTCAAGCTCCGCAAGGACTGCCAGTTCCACTGGCACAACCGTGGCTATGCGGATTTCGACGAGTTCCTGCAGCAGTTCAGTTCGCGCAAACGCAAGAAAGCGCGCCGCGACCGGCGCGCGGTTGCCGAACAGGGCATTCGTTTCCGCTGGCTCCGCGGTGAGGACATGACCGCAGAGCTGTGGCGGGTCGTGTATGCCCTGATCAGCGCGACGTTCATGCGCCGCGGCTGCATGCCCTACTTCAGTCTCGAATTCTTCCGCTCGCTGGGGGAGGACCTGCCCGGGAACGTGCTCGTCGTGCTCGCCGAAATGCGCGGCCGCACGGTGGCCGCCGCACTGTGCTTCGTCGGCGCCGACCGGCTCTACGGCCGCTACTGGGGCAGCGACGGCCACTACGACGCGCTGCATTTCGAGACCTGTTACTACCAGGGTATCGAGTACTGCATCGAGCACGGCCTCGCGGTCTTCGAGCCGGGCACGCAGGGTGAACACAAGATCAGCCGCGGCTTCACGCCGGTCCCGACCTGGTCCGCCCACTGGCTGGCGCACGATCGCTTCTTCGATGCGATCGGTCGCTACCTCGAGGAAGAGCAGCTCCACATCGAGCGCTACATCGAGACCGTCGACGAACACAGCCCCTACCGCCGGACCGGGATGCAGAAGACGTGAATGACGCGGTGCCGCCGCGGATAGCCTGGCTCTCGGGCAGTGATCCGCCGGAGCGCTTCCCGGACATCGACACTGCCTGCCGCGAGCCGGACGGCCTGCTCGCCACCGGCGGGGACCTCTCGGAAGAGCGCATCCTCTACGCTTACTGCCACGGCATTTTTCCATGGTACGAGGAAGGCCAGCCGATCCTCTGGTGGTCGCCGGACCCGCGCTGCGTGCTGCGGCCCGGCGACTTCCACGTGGCGAGACGCCTGCGTCGCTGGCTGCGTGTCTGCCCGCTCGCAGTACGCTTCAATACGGCATTTTCGGACGTGGTGCAGGCCTGCGCCGGACAGCGATTCGGCCAGCAGGGCACCTGGATCACCGCCGAAATGGCGAGCGCCTACGACGCGCTGCACCGCGCCGGCTGGGCGCACTCGATCGAGGTGTGGAACGACGACGCGCTCGCCGGGGGCATGTACGGGCTGGCGATCGGGCGGGCGTTTTTCGGTGAATCGATGTTCAGCCGGGAATCGAATGCCTCGAAAATCGCCATGCTGGCTGCCTGCCGCAGGCTGCACGCAGACGGCTTTCTGCTGGTCGACTGCCAGGTCGTGTCCCCGCACCTGCTGACACTCGGTGCCGTCGCCATGCCGCGCAGCGAATTTCGCCGCCTGCTGGACGACGCCTGTGCGTCGCCGGAGCCGTATTCCGGCTGGCCCGCCGGACCGCTCGCCGCGAGTTCGCTGCTCGCCGATTGAGGGCACGCCGGCGCGTTGCAATGCCGGGCACGTTTCTGCACAATGCGCGAGCCCGAATCTCCACGGAAGTCACATTGGCGAAGGAAGAAGCACTGCAGATGGAAGGCGTCGTGACCGAGACGCTGCCGAACACGACCTTCCGGGTCGAGTTGCAGAATGGTCATGTCGTCACCGCCCACATCTCCGGCAAGATGCGCAAGAATTACATCCGCATTCTTACCGGTGACAAGGTGACGGTCGAACTCACGCCCTACGATCTCAGCAAAGGTCGTATCGTCTATCGCGGCAGGTAGCGGCCTACCGACCAGCGCGATATCGCGGCTGAGGCCGCTCCCACGAAGAATCTCACGGCAGAGGCAACACTGACTGTCGCGGCAGCCGGGATCAGTTTTCCGGCTGGTGCGTCAGCTCGCGCCGCGCCGGCTCCGTCTTCAGTTCGAGCGCATCGTCTTTGCCCACACCGACGCGGACGTGGCCGCCTTCCGACAGCGAGCCGAACAGGAGCTCTTCGGCCAGAGGCCGCTTGATGTGCTCCTGGATGACGCGCGCCATCGGGCGGGCGCCCATCTTCGGGTCATAGCCGCGCTCGGCGATCCAGGCCCGGGCGTCATCGTCGAGCTCCAGCGTGACGTTGCTCGCACTGAGCTTGGCCTCCAGCTCGACGACGAGCTTGTCGACGACCCTTGCCACCGAATGCGGATCCAGGGAAGCGAACTGGATGATGCCGTCGAGCCGGTTGCGGAACTCCGGCGTGAACGTCTTGGTGATTATTTCCATGCCGTCCGACGAGTGATCCTGCGGCGCGAAGCCGACCGAGCGCCGGCTCATCTCCTGCGCGCCGGCATTCGTCGTCATGACCAGCACGACGTTGCGAAAGTCGGCCTTGCGCCCGTTGTTGTCGGTCAGCGTGCCGTGATCCATGACCTGCAGCAGCAGGTTGAAGACCTCGGGGTGCGCCTTCTCGATCTCGTCGAGCAGGACGACCGCGTGCGGGTTCTTGGTGACCGCTTCGGTGAGCAGTCCGCCCTGGTCGAAGCCGACGTAACCCGGCGGCGCTCCGATCAGGCGGGAGACGGTGTGGCGCTCCATGTACTCCGACATGTCGAAGCGAATCAGCTCGACGCCGAGGATCATCGCGAGCTGCCGCGTGACCTCCGTCTTGCCGACGCCGGTCGGACCCGCGAACAGGAAGGAGCCGATCGGCTTTTCTTCCTCACCGAGCCCGGAGCGCGACATCTTGATCGCGGAGCTCAGCGCATCGATGGCCTTGTCCTGGCCGAAAATGGTGAGCTTCAGGTCGCGTTCGAGCGTGCGCATCGCGTCCTTGTCGGAGGCCGAAACGCTCTTTGGCGGTATGCGCGCCATCTTGGCAACGATATTCTCGACCATCGTGACCGTGACCGTATCGGCACGCTCGCCCTCCGGCTGCAGCCTCAGGTTCGCGCCGGCCTCGTCGATGACGTCGATCGCCTTGTCCGGGAGCTGACGGTCGTTGATGTGTTTCGCCGCGAGCTCGGCGGCGGCGCGCAGCGCGGCGTCCTCGTAGCCCACGCCGTGATGTTCCTCGAAGCGCGACTTCAGCCCGTGCAGGATCGCGATGGTCTCCTCGATGCTCGGCTCCGGCACATCGATTTTCTGGAAGCGTCGTGCCAGCGCATGGTCCTTCTCGAAGATGCCGCGATATTCGGAATACGTCGTCGACCCGATGCAGCGCAGCTCGCCATTCGCGAGCACAGGCTTGATGAGGTTCGACGCGTCCATCACGCCGCCCGAGGCCGCGCCGGCGCCGATCACCGTGTGGATCTCGTCGATGAACAGGATGGCGCCCGGATCGCTGCGGATCTCGGCGATCACGGCCTTCAGCCGCTTCTCGAAGTCGCCCCGGTATTTCGTGCCGGCAATCAGCGTGCCCATGTCGAGCGCGTAGATCGTGCTGTCCCGCAACACCTCGGGCACGCGTTCCTCGGTGATCATGCGCGCGAGTCCCTCGGCGAGCGCCGTCTTACCGACGCCGGCGTCGCCGACATACAGCGGGTTGTTCTTGCGGCGCCGGCAGAGAATCTGCACCGTGCGCTCGATCTCGAGATCGCGGCCGATCAGCGGATCGATCTTGCCCTCGATCGCGAGCTTGTTGAGATTGGAGGCATACTTGTCGAGCGCGCTCGATTCCGACTCCGGCTCGCCTTCGACCGACGTTTCCTGCTCTTCCTCGCTCGACTCACCGGGAAGGCTCGGCATGCCGTGCGAGATGTAGTTGACGACATCGAGGCGCGAGATGTTCTGCAGCGCCAGGAAGTACACGGCCTGCGACTGCTTCTCGCTGAAGATCGCCACCAGCACGTTGCTGCCGGTGACCTCTTTCTTGCCGCTCGACTGTACGTGGAAGACGGCGCGCTGCAGCACGCGCTGGAAGCCGAGGGTCGGCTGGACGTCGTTTTCGTCGTCTCCGCTCATGCGCGGCGTTGCTTCGTCGATGAATTCGGTCAACTGGCGGCGCAGCTCGGCGATGTTCGAATTGCAGGCCTTGAGGATCTCGTGGACGCGCGGGATGTCGAGCAGCGCCAGCAGCAGGTGCTCGACGGTCATGAATTCATGCCGTTTCTCGCGGGCGCCCTGAAACGCTTCGTTCAGGCAAAACTCCAGTTCACTGCTCAGCATGTTTCCTCTCTCGGCCGTTCCCGGTCGTCAGGCTTCCTCCATTGTGCACAGCAGCGGGTGCTGCTGCTGCTGCGCAATGGTCGTCACCTGCGCGACCTTGGTCTCCGCGATCTCGTAGCTGAAGATACCGCAAATACCCCTGCCTTTGGTATGCACTTCGAGCATCACGCGTGTCGCCGCGGTGCGCTCCATGCCGAACACCGACTGCAGGACTCCCACCACGAATTCCATCGGCGTGTAGTCGTCGTTGATCAGGATGACGCGGTACTTGGGCGGCCGCTTCAGCTTCGGGCGGGATTCCTCGACCGCGAGATCCTGATCCTGGCCGGGATTCTGATCGTCGATTGGCGAATTGTCGGTATTTTCAGCTGACATAATGCGAAGATGCTTGCGTGTATAGACCCGCTTTCCGTAGCGGGCGTTCCCGGCAGCGCCCGAACCCCGGGTCCATTATATATGGGCTGGATGGGCTGTTCTTAAAGCCTGGTTCGCAGTTTTGGGAGCGCCGGTCGCCGGCGATTGCCGCCACGCCCCGGCCGGACCCGGTAACATGCGGTAGATGCCTGCCGCTATTGGGTTTTTTGATTCCGGGCTTGTTTGCGGCGGCGCCTAAACCTTATCATCGCATGGCTGCGTTACTAACGTGACAAGCGACCCACTTCGCTCCTGGCAACGCGGCTTCCGGCGGCAACGACACCCACGATGACTAGCAATGTAAAGTGGCCTGATATCAGCAGCTTAGATACCGAGCGCCTGCTGCGCGCGGCATCCCGGTCGCTGCCGCTATGGGTATCGATCGCGCTGGTCGTCGTGCTCGGCTGGCAGCTCGCGCGGCTCATCTGGCTGCTCGTGCCTGCACCCGCGGCGGGCGATCCTGTCGTCGCGCCCGCGAGCGCGGATGTTTCAGCGCCGCGCACGGCAGACCGCGCCGACGTTGCGCTCATCGCCTCGGCGCACCTGTTCGGCGAGGCGAGTCCCGACGAGGCGCCGCAGCCGCAGGCCGCCGCCCGGGCTCTCGAGGATCTCGAGGAGACCGATCTCAGCCTGACGCTGAAAGGAACGATCGCGGCCGCGCGCGGCGGGGAATCCATCGCCATCATTGCCGACAGCCGCAACGAGGAAAAAGTCTACGGCCTGAGCGACACGGTCGCGCCCGGCACGACGCTGCACGCCGTCTACACCGACCGCGTGGTACTGAACCGCAGCGGTGAGCTGGAAGTGCTCAAGCTGCCGAAGGAGTTCCCGGAAACGGCGCAGCGGTCCCGTCGCAGCCGTACCAGCGTGACCCGCGCCGTCGCGCAGCCCCCGAACACGGCCTCCATCCAGAACGTCATCGCGCAGAATGTGACGAAACTCGCCGACGTCATCCGCCCAACCCCCTATTTTGTCAACGGGCAGCAACAGGGCTATCGCGTCTACCCGGGCCGCAATCGACGACAGTTCGCCGCCCTCGGGCTGCGGCCGGGCGACCTGATCAAGGACATAGACGGTGCCGCCCTCACCGATCCGCAGCAGGCCATGCAGATATTCCAGAGTCTCGGCACTGCCGAACAGGTCTCCGTCACGGTGGAACGCAACGGCCAGCCGGAGACGCTGGTCCTGAACACGAACCAACTCCAACTCCAAGAAGACTGACAGGACAGGCATTGAAAACACATTGCAAGAGAGTTCGGACGTCCGCCGCCCGGCTGGCGCTGCTGCTGGCGCTGACACTCGCTGCGGTGAGCGGCCTGCGGGCTCAGCAGCCGACCATCACGCCGAACTACAAGGATGCCGACCTGCGACAGATAGTCGAGGCAGTCGGCGAAGTCACCGGCAAGAACTTCCTCATCGATCCGCGCGTCGACGCAAAGGTGACGATGCTGTCGTCGACGCCGATGTCTCCCGAGGCGTTCTACGAGGCGTTCCTGTCCATCCTCGAAGTGCACGGCTTCATAACGGCTCCGTCCGGCGACCTGATCAAGATCCTGCCGAACGCCAGCGCCCGCCAGTACCCCGGGTTCCTGTCCACCGACGGTGCCGGCCTCGACGACATGGTGACCCAGGTCATCCAGGTTCAGAACGTCGGCGCGGCGCAGCTCGTACCGATCCTGAGGCCGCTGATCCCGCAGTACGGCCATCTCGCCGCGCATCCCGGCTCGAACATGCTGATCATCTCCGACCGCGCCGCCAACGTCGCCCGTATGATCAGCATCATCCGCCGTATCGACCAGTCCAACGACGAGGACATCGAGGTCGTGCCGCTGTCGCACGCCTCCGCCGCGGAGATCGTCCGCGTGCTGACCACGCTGACCCAGGCGCCGCGCACGGATGGCATGCCCGTGACGACCAGCCTGGTGGCCGATGCGCGCACCAACAGCGTGCTGATCGGCGGCGACCGCAGTGAACGGCTGCGGCTGCGCGCGCTGATCGCCCACCTCGATACGCCCCTCGAGGACGGCGGCGACACGCAGGTACGCTACCTGCGCTACGCCGACGCCGAGGAGTTGTCCGGCAAGCTCCAGCAGCACTTCAGCGCCCAGGCGGCTTCGGCAGCGGCCACCGGCGGCGCCCCGGGCGGGCCGGCCGGGGGCAGCGAAGTCAGCGTCTGGGCGGACACGCAGACCAACGCGCTGGTCATCAACGCGCCCCCGAAGATGATGCGATCGCTGATGCAGATCGTCGACAAGCTCGACATCCGCCGGGCGCAGGTGCTCGTCGAGGCCATCATCGTCGAGGTGATTGCCGACCGGGTGTCGGACCTCGGCGTCACCTGGGCTGTCGACGGCAGCGGCAGCAACAGCGTTATCGGCGTCACGCGCTTCTCGGGCGCCGGCACCAACATCGTCGATCTCGCCGGACTTCTCGGCGGCGGCAGCGACACGCCCGTCGACCCGACCGGCCTGATCGGCGAGGGCTTCACGACCGGCGTGGGCAGAATCCGCGAGGGCGGCACCAGCTTCGCGGCGATCCTTAACGCGCTCGAGGGCGACGCCGATACGAACATCATCTCGACTCCCACGCTTGTGACTACCGACAACGAAGAGGCCAGTATCAACGTCGGCCAGGAAGTGCCCTTCGTCACCGGCTCGTTCTCGAGCACCGGCGGCACGACCGGAGGCGTCAACCCGTTCCAGACTATCAACCGCGAGCAGGTCGGTACGAAGCTGACCATAACGCCGCAGATCAACGAGGGTGACGCCATCCTGCTGAAGATAGCGCAGGAGATTTCGAGTATCAGCGAATCCGCCACCGCGGGCGCGGCCGACCTGATCACCAACGAGCGCACGATCGAGACGACTGTCATCATCGAGGACGGCGGCATCCTCGTGCTCGGCGGACTGATCGAGGACACGCTGCGCGAGAATACGCAGCAGGTGCCGGTGCTGGGTCGCATCCCGCTGCTCGGCGCCCTGTTCCGCAGTCGCAGCGTCCAGAAGGTCAAGACGAACCTGATGGTCTTCATCCGGCCGAAGATCCTGCGCGACGCCTCGCACGCGGCAATCGAAACCGGCGCGAAGTACAATTACATCCGCAGCATCCAGGACGGCGGCCGCGTGCCGCAGCTTCGCGGCGTGGAGCGGCCCGTGATTCCGCCGATCGATTCCTTCGAAAATATCGAGGCGGACCCCGGGCTGGCTGACGAGCCGCCGGAACAGGACTGACACCGACTCATGGAAGAATCCTCACAGCTCGTATTGCAGGAGGCTCTGCCGGTCGCCGAGGTGCCGGAGCAGCCACCGGCCGCCGTTGCAGGCGACCAGCCGGCGCTGCCGTTCTCCTTCGCCAAGCGCCATGGCGTCCTGATCCGCGGTGACGACGGCGTGCTCGAAGCCGTGTACCGGCCCGACGCAACGCCGCTGAGCCTCGCCGAGGCGCGTCGCTTCGCCGGCCGCCGGCTGAAAATGACCCGCGTCAGTCGCGAAGACTTCGACGCGCTGCTGCAGCAGACCTACGAACAGGGCAGCCACAAGGCCATGCAGATGGTCGGCGATCTCGACGACAACACGGACCTGCTGCAGGTCGCCCAGGAGCTGCCGGAACCCTCGGACCTGCTGGAAAGCGACGACGACGCGCCGATCATCCGCTTCATCAACGCGGTACTGACCGAAGCCGTCAAGGAGAACGCCTCCGACGTCCACATCGAGCCCTACGAGAATCGCCTCGGCGTGCGCTTCCGGATCGACGGCGTGCTGCAGGAGGTGCTGCAGACCCGGCGGGCGCTCGCGCCGCTCGTCGTTTCGCGCATCAAGGTCATGTCGAAACTCGACATCGCGGAAAAGCGTCTGCCGCAGGACGGCCGCATCTCGCTGCGGATCGCCGGCCGGGCCGTAGACGTGCGCGTTTCGACGATGCCCTCGGGTCACGGCGAGCGGGTGGTACTGCGTCTGCTCGACAAGCAGGCAGGACGCCTCGACCTGGCGTCGCTCGGCATGGCGGATGAGTCCATGAAGCTCATGGACGACCTGATCCACAAGCCGCACGGCATCATTCTCGTGACCGGCCCGACCGGATCCGGCAAGACGACGACGCTGTATGCGGCGCTCGAGCGCATCAACGACAACAGCCGCAACATCATGACTGTCGAAGACCCGATCGAATATTTCATCGACGGCATCGGCCAGTCACAGGTCAACACGAAAGTACAGATGACCTTTGCCAAGGGACTGCGCGCGATACTGCGGCAGGACCCGGACGTCGTCATGGTCGGCGAGATCCGCGACCTCGAGACTGCGGAGATCGCCGTCCAGGCGAGCCTGACCGGTCACCTCGTGTTGTCGACCCTGCACACCAACACCGCGGTCGGCGCCGTCACCCGCCTGCGGGACATGGGCGTAGAGCCGTTCCTGCTGTCATCCAGCCTGATCGGCGTGATCGCCCAGCGCCTGGTCCGCGTGCTCGACCCGGACACGCGCGTCCCCTTCACCGCGCGCGACTACGAGTGCACTACACTGCAGCTCGATCCCGCCAATCCGCCGACGCTCTACCGTGCCGGCGTCGAGGGCAGCGC
>JBFJUJ010000038.1:0-16308 GCA_041624755.1 Woeseia sp.
GCCTGGCCGCTGGCCCCGGGCAGCGAGACGCGCCTGCCGCTGTACCAGCTCTACCACGTGCTCAATCACCTGAACCTGTTCGGCGGCGCCTACCTGGGCCGCGCCGAGAGCCTGCTCGCCGGCCTCAGGCGCAGGCTCGGGGGGGCTCGCGCGCGGGGCGGCGCCTGACGGACTCGCGGCTACGGCGGCGCCGGCCCTTCCGAGACGACGTAGGGCTCGCCGAGGAAATCCTCGTCGAACAGGTAGAGGCGGGTACCCTCCGGCGCCGCGAGCACGGCGAAGGCGCCTTCGAAGCCGGGGAAGGACTGCGAGCGGAGCCCGTGGAGTTCGATCACCGCCTCCAGCCGGTCGCGATCCTCGCACTTGAAGCACAGCGCCGCTCCGTCGAGCGCGATGCTCTCGCTCAGCCCCAGCGCCATGCCGCCTGCGTCGAAGCGCAGGTGGGTCGTCGGCTCCTCGCGCAGCCGCTCGACCTGCGGCGCGAGCGGCGCCCAGAAGCGACCCGCGCGCAGCGCGTCGCGAGCCGGCAGGGTCAGCTCGAAGAACCGGCCGCAACGGGAATTGGCCGCGTTCTCGGGCGGCAGCGAAAAGGTCCGCGCCTCGATCATCGCGACGACGTTGCCGTCGCGGTCGACGAAGCGCAGTTCGTTGAAGACGTCCTCGTCGAGCTGCATGAACGAAAACTCGAAGCCGTGATCCGCCATCCTGCGGGCATGTTTGCCGAGGTTGCGCCGCACGAAAGTCAGCGCCGGCGAGTCGAAGTTGCGGTCGTGCAGGCCGATGCAGAGTTCGCCATCGCTGACCACGGCATAGGCGTGAGGCCACATGTCGCCGGTCGCGAGTTCGGCGAAGCCGAGCGCCTTGTAGAAAGCCAGTGAGTCCAGGATGTCCGGAGCATGGACGCTGAACTCGAGCCAGCGGCCCAGCATGCTGGACACTATCTTTCCGCTCCCATCGCGCGGGCGCGTCGCTGGCTGCGGTCGAGCTCGGCGGCCGTCTCCGTAAGGCTCCAGTCCGGGGAAGCTTCGGGCCAGCCGGCGACATTCTTGACGATCAGGCGGCTCAGGAAAGCAATGTGGTCATCGCGCGCATTGAGCGCGGGGACGTAGCGCAGCGTGCCGCCGCCCGCTTCCGCGTACAGGTCGCCGTTCTGCATGCGGATTTCCTCCAGCGTTTCCAGGCAGTCGGCGGAGAAGCCCGGGCAGACGACGTCGATGTCGCCCGTCTTCTTGCGGCCCCATTCTCCGAGCAGTTCGTCGGTATAGGGCTGCAGCCAGGGATCGCGGCCGACGCGCGACTGGAAGCTGACGGCCCAGGCGTCGTCCGGCAGCTCCAGCGCGGTCGCGACGAGGCGCGCCGTCTTCTGGCACTGGCAGTGATACGGGTCGCCGTCCTCGAGCATCTTGCGCGGCAGGCCGTGGAAAGAGAACAGCAGGCGTTTCCCGGCGCCCTCGCGGTCGCGGAAGTCGCGAATGCTGGCGGCGAGTGCGGCGATGTAGCCGGGCGCGTCGTGGTAATGGTTGATGAAACGGAATTCCGGCACCCAGCGCCGCTGCGACAGCAGGCGCACGACGTCCGCGAACACCGAGCCGGTCGTCGTATTCGAGTACTGCGGGTACAGCGGCAGCAGCAATACCCGGCGAACCTGCTGGTCGTGGAGGCGCTGCAGCGCGGAGGCGATCGACGGCTCGCCGTAGGACATGCCGAGCTCGACGTGCACGGCGCCGGCCAGCCGCGACGAGAGCTGCTCGGCGACGCCGCGCGCGATGTCCTGGCAGTGCAAAAGCAGCGGCGAGCCGTGCTCGGTCCAGATCTTCGCGTAAGCTTCCGCGGTGCGCGGCGGGCGGATGCGCAGGATCACCCCGTTCAGGATCAGCCACCACAGCGGCCGCGGCAGCTCGACGATGCGCGGGTCGGACAGGAACTGCTTCAGGTAGCGGCGGACCGCGTTCGTGGTCGGCGCTTCGGGCGTGCCGAGATTGACGAGCAGTACGCCCAGCGAATCGGGCATGCCGTGCTCGTAGAGCGGCTCGGACTGGAAACGCGGCATTCGGGTTGGCTCCCCTACGGAGCGACGCAAGTTATTGAGCGACCATACTAAAATGCTGCATGGCCCGCCACCGGTAGACTACCCCGGTTCTGCCCGATGCAGAAATGAGGAGCCGCACATGAGCGAAGAAGTCCCGGCCGGCGGTCACCAGAGGGTCGCCCCGTCGAAGGCGGTGCTGGTGCGCGACATCGCCGCCCTCCAGGTGAAGCTGCTGGTCGACGGCTTCCGCGACCTGCTGCTGGTGCCGGCGTCGCTGATCGCCGGTCTCGTATCGTTGCTCAGGGGCGGGCCCGATGTCGGCTACGAATTCTACGAGCTGCTGAAGCTGGGCCGGCGCAGCGAGCGCTGGATCAACCTGTTCGGCGCGCTGGACCGGGTGGCCGGCCAGGCGCGCGATCACGTCCCCGCCGGCGAGGACATCGACAGCCTCGTCGCGCGCGTCGAGTCGTTCGTCGTCGAGGAGTACCGCCACGGTCACCTGTCGGCCCAGGCGCGCGACCAGCTGGAGCGCGCGGTCGAGCGCCTGAAACAGGCGGCCGGCCGGCATCGCGCCGGGTGAGCCGGGGGGATTCAGCGCACGTCGCGGCCGCTCAGCAGGTCGTCGAGCGTCGGCGGCGGGTGATCCGGTCCCATGCGGCCGTCCTTCAGCCGGGTGATGTAATCGCGATAGGCGCGCATTGCCTGGTAGCCGAAGATCCAGAGTATCGGCAGGTTTGCGTAGATGATGACGCCCAAGCCGATGCCGGTCAGGTTGTCGAGATCGGAACTGGTCGTGATGTGTCCCAGCGTCGCGACGAACACGAGCGAGCAGTAGAACAGCCGGAACGGCAGCACGCCGCGATCGCCGGCCAGGTGCACGGCGCCCTGCTCGCCGTAGTAGCCCCAGGCGATGATCGTCGAGACCGCGAACAGCCACGAACCGATGGTTATCAGCCACTTGCCGAGTCCCGGGACGACCGAGTCGAAGGCCTTCGCCGTCAGCGTCGCGCCGACGTAATCGCGGTACAGGCCGCCGTCGACGTTCTGCGGCGCCGAGTCGCCGGCGAACACGTCCCAGCGCACGGCGAAGCCCGCGCCCGCGCCGTACACGGTGCCCGGCAGCCGGTGGAGATCCTGGCCGGTCGCCTCGTTCCTGCCTGCCCGCACGATCATCATGACGGGCTCGCCGTCGCGCCAGTCGCTGCCGGCGACCGGCGTATCGCTGAAAGCCCAGCCGTCGGCCGACCGCGCGACCTCCGGCTGCCCGGTGAACGTCGCGTCGGGCGCACGGTTCCAGACGCCCGTAGACAGGATGATCAGCGCCGTGAAGGTGCAGACGACGATCGTGTCGATGAACGGCTCGAGGCCGGCGACGAGGCCTTCGCGCACCGGTTCGTCGGTTTTGACGGCGGAGTGCGCGATCGCCGAGGAGCCCTGCCCCGCCTCGTTCGAGAAGATCGCGCGTTTCATGCCGAACAGGAATGCCGACGCGACCGTGCCGCCGACGAAGGCGCCGCTGGCCTCCGTCGGCGTGAACGCCGACGTGACGATCAAGAGCAGCATGCCCGGGATCTCGCCGGCGTGGGTAACGAGGACGAACAGCCCGGCGACGATATAGAAGAACACCATGCCCGGCACGAGCATGCCGGTGACGCGGCCGATGCGGCGGATGCCGCCGAGCAGCACCGCGGCGACGACCAGCGTCAGCACGGCGCCGCTCAGCCAGCCGGGCACGCCGAAGTACTGCCCGGTCACGTCGGCGACGTTCCAGGCCTGGAACATGTTGCCGCCGGTCGACGCGGACAGGATGATGCAGATGGAGAACACGACGGCGAGCAGCTTGCCGAGCCACGCGAGCTCCGGGCGGGTCTTTTTCAGTGCGCGCTCGGCAACCCACATGGGACCGCCGTGCGGGTTGTCCGGATCGTCGGTGTTGCGGTAGAGCATCGACAGCGTGACTTCCGTCAGCTTGATGGCCATGCCGAACAGGCCGACGATCCACATCCAGAAGATCGCCCCGGGGCCGCCGAGCGCGATGGCGAGCGCGACACCGCCGATGTTGCCGAGGCCGACGGTGCCCGACAGCGCCGCGGTCAGCGCCTGGAAATGGTTGATCGCCCCGGGGTCGTTCGGGTCGTCGTAGACGCCGCGCACGACCAGCGGCGCATGCGTCAGGGCGCGGTACTGGCAGAAGCCGCTCCAGACCGTGAACAGCAAGCCGGTGCCGGCGATGACGTAGAGCCAGGTCTCGTTCCACAGCACCGCGTTGATCGACGCCAGCAGCTCACCCAGGTCGGCCATTCGTGTCTCCCGGTGGCGCCGCGACTGCGCTGACGCCGCGCGGCCGCGCCGGCGTCAGCCGGACGCCGCTTCCATGATCGCGGTGACGCCCATGCCGCCCGCCGTGCAGACGGAAACGAGACCGCGGCCCGAGCCCTTCTCGCTCAGCAGCTTGGCCATCGTCGCGACGATGCGCGCACCCGTCGCGGCAAAGGGATGACCGATGGCGATGCTGCCTCCCCGGACGTTCAGGCGGCGGCGGTCGATCGCGCCCATCGCGCCGTCGCGGCCGAGCTTTTCGCGGCAGAACTCCTGCGATTCCCAGGCGGCGAGCGTCGCGAGCGTCTGCGCGGCAAAGGCTTCGTGGATCTCGTAGAAGTCGAAGTCCTGCAGTGCCAGGCCGGCGTCGTTCAGCATCTCGGAGACGGCGAAGGCGGGCGCCATCAGCAGGCCCTCGGTATTGATGAAGTCGACCGCCGCCACCTTGCAGTAGCTCAGGTAGGCCTGCACGGGCAGGTTCTTAGACTTTGCCCAGTCCTCGGAAGCGAGCAGCACCGCGGCCGCGCCGTCGGTCAGCGGCGTGCTGTTGCCGGCGGTCATCGTGCCGTCCTCCGAGCGGTCGAACACGGGCCTGAGGCCCGCGAGTTTCTCGAGGCTGGTATCCGGGCGGACGTTGTTGTCGCGCTCGACGCCGGCGTGCGGTACGACGAGGTCGGCGAAGAACCCCCCCTTCCAGGCGGCGGTGGCGCTCAGGTGGCTGTCCAGTGCGAGCTCGTCCTGATCGGCCCGGGAAATGCCGAACTCCTTCGCCGTGATCTCGGTGCTCTGGCCCATCGACAGCCCGGTGCGCGGCTCGTTGACGCCGGGTAGCTGCGGCTTGAAGTGCCGCGGGCGCAGGCGCAGCCAGGGCCGGAGGCGCGCGCCGAGCGAGCGGGCGCGGAAGCTCTCGAGGAGAATGGCGCGATAGTCGTCCGGGTAGACGATCGGCGCATCGCTGACGGTGTCGGTGCCGCCCGCGATGCCGGAGTCGATCTGGCCGAGCGCGATCTTGTTGCCGATCTGGATGCAGGCCTCGATGCTGGTGCCGCAGGCGCGCTGCAGGTCGACGCCCGGCGTCCTGAGCGACAGGCCGGAGCCGATCGTGCATTCGCGCGCGAGATTCCAGTCCCGCGAATGCTTCAGCACGGCGCCGAGCGCCACGTCACCGAGGGTCTGCCGGCCCAGGTCGTACCTGTCGACCAGCGCTTTCAAAGTCGCGGTCATCATCGACTGGTTCGATTCGCGCGCGTAGCCTGTGTGTGCGCGGCAGAATGGAATGCGCACGCCGCCGACGACCGCTACGCGCCTGGACTTGCCGTCGTGAAGCATTGCTGACCTCCGCTGTTTCCCGGCCCGGTAAAGGAACTCGCGCACTGTACACCAACGGCCGGCGCATCGTCACAGACCTGCGCCGGCCTGCGAGCGAACGAGATGACGACATTCAGGGACACCGACACCTGGTTCGGAGAGGCGGCCGCGCTGCTGCGCATCGCGTCGCCGCTGATCGTCAACAACCTCGCGATCGCCGGCATGCAGTTCGCCGACGCCGTCATGGCCGGCCGCATCGGGGCGAGCGCGCTGGCCGCCGTCGCGGTCGGCGGCAGCGTCTGGTTCCTGGGCTTCACGCTGATGCTCGGGCTGATGATGGCGATCTCGCCGATCGCCGCGCGCCACTACGGCGCCGGCAGGCTGTCACGAATCGGCCGGTACACGCGTCACGGGTTGTGGATCGCAGTGCTGCTCGGTACCGGCCTGATACTGCTTGCCCAGCAGTTCGCTGCGCCGCTCCTCGACCTGCTGCGCATCGAGGCCTCGTTCAGGGCTACGACGGTCGACTACGTCCAGGCGATCATGTTCGGCGCGCCCGCCATCTGCGCGTTCCTCGCATTCCGTTTCACGACCGAGGGCATGGGCCACACGCGGCCGATCATGTACACGTCGCTGTTCGCGCTGGCCTGCAACGTGTTCCTGAACTGGGTCTTCATGTTCGGCAATCTCGGCGCGCCGGCCATGGGCGCGGTCGGCGCCGGCGTAGCCAGCGCCACGACGATGTGGCTGATCATGATCGGGCTGGGCGGCTACCTCGCGCTGCATCCGCGCTACCGGCCGCTCGGTATCTTCGTCCGTCTGGGCCGGGTGCGGCCCGCGGTGCTGCGTGAGATCGTGACGCTCGGCTGGCCGATCTCGATCACGATCACGGCGGAGGCGGGGCTGTTCTCGGCGGTTTCGATCCTGATGGGTACGCGCGGCCCCGAGATCACCGCCGCGCACCAGATCGCGCTGAACTTCGCGTCGACGATGTTCATGGTGCCGCTCGCGCTGAGCTCCGCCACGACGATCCGCATCGGCCACGCCATCGGCGCCAGGAACGACACCGCGGCCCGCTTCGTCGGCGTCGTCGGCATCGGGATATGCGGCGCTTTCATGGCGCTGTCGGCGACCGCGCTGCTCGTCCTGCGCGACGCGGTCGTGAACCTTTACACCAACGATCCGGCGGTGCAGGCGATCGCCGTGAGCCTGCTGCTGATGGCTGCGGTTTTCCAGATTGCCGACGGCGTGCAGATAGGCGCGGCGGGCGCGCTGCGCGGCTACAAGGACACGCGCACGCCGATGCTGATCAACATGTTCGCCTACTGGGTGCTGGCATTCCCGCTGGCCTGGACGGCGGCCATCCCGCTGGCCGCGCCGCCGTCGTGGGTCTGGGGCGGCTTCGTGCTGGGCCTGACCGTGGCGGCGCTGCTGCTCTCGCTGCGCTTCCAGCGCGTGTCGCGGGCGGCGCTGCCCGCTCCCGGCGCGGATCAGCCCTGACCGAAATCCGGCGCGTCTTCGCCAGCCAGGTATTCCGCTTCCTCCGCCGTGTTCTCGCGGCCGAGCAGCTTGTTGCGATGCGGGAAGCGGCCGAACTGCTCGATGATGTCGCGATGCAGTTCGGCGAACTGCGCGATGGTCTCGAAGGTCTCGCGGTAGGTCTCCGACACCGCACGCGCGAGGCGGTTGTAGATGTCGACCGACTTCGCCTGCACCTTGCGCGACTCCGCGTGCTGCAGCGGCATGTAGAAGAACACGCGTTCGATCGGCGCGAGCTTGCTGTCGAGCTTGTTCATCGCGCCTTCGACACACAGCTTCAGCGCCAGCTTGTCGTGCGAGAAGGCCTGCGCCGTATTGCGATGGACGTTGCGCCGGAACTGGTCGATCAGCAGGATCAGCGCGAGCCGGCCGCGCGGCGACTCCGCCCAGTGCATGAGCTCGCCGTTCGAGGCGCGTTCGATGTCGCCGGCGAAGTTCTCCTCGATCTCGTGATCGAAGACCGGGTCTTCGCCGAACCAGGTGTCCATGCGGGCGTCGATCTGCGGGGCGCCCAGCGTCTGTTCCTTGAACCAGAAAGACAGTACCGCGTCGATGCGCACCTGGTCGTCGTCGGTGATGGTCGCATTGACGCTGTCACTCAATAATTTTACCGGCATGTCAGCGTCCTTCCCGTCGCCAGCCTCGCGGCCCATGCGCCGCGCGCGGGTCGAACTGCGACCTCGTTCACGGACTTAGTCGTTGCCGCACCATCATATTCGTGTATCGATGGTGACTCCAGCCGCCGGCAGGTTCCGGATGCAAGCCATGCAAGTCGCGATGCAGGACGTCTGCAGGTTGGCCTGTCTTTCCGCAGCCGCGCTCGCCGCCGGTGCCTGCAGCGCGCCGGCCCCGCCCGAGGAGGCCCTGCGCAACTGGGTGGCGGCAGCCGAGGCTGCCGTCGAGGACAGGGACCACGGCGCGCTGCTCGCAAGGGTCTCGCCGGACTACGCGGACGCGCGCGGCAACGATCGGGATGCGGTCGGCCGCACGCTGCGCTGGTGGTTACTGCGGCAGAAGCGCATCGGCCTGCTCGTCGACATCGACGAGATCAGCGTCATGCGCGACAGCGCGGCCGAGGTTTCGCTGACCGTGGGCATGGCGGCAGTGAACGACCGCGCCCTGGGTTTGAGTGCCGACGCCTATCGCTTCGAGCTCGAACTCGAGAAGCGGGGCGACGACTGGCTGCTGATCGGCGCGCGCTGGGGAGAACTCGGGCAGGATATGCGCTAGCCTGCGGGCGCGCGAACGGTCAGCTCGAACATGGGGAGTCTTCAATGAGACAAGCGAAAAGCCTGATCCTGCCTGCGGTCCTGCTCATCGGCCTGTCATCTTGCGCCACGCAGCGGCCGCTGGTGCAGAATCCAGAGGTCGCGCTGTCGAGCGTCCAGCTCGAGTCGCTGAGCCTAGCATCGCAGAAGTTCCTGCTGAGCTTCGACGTCACGAATCCGAATGCCTTCGCGCTGCCGGTGCGCAACATCCGCTACGTGCTGTTGCTCGAGCGCCAGCCGTTCGCCTCCGGCGAGACCGCGTCGCGTTTCTCGGTGCCGGCGAACGGCAGCGGCGCTTTCGACCTGAGCGTCGAACTCGACCTGATGCGCACCGCGGTGTCCCTCGCGCCGCTGCTGCGCGCCGGGTCGTCGCGCCCGCTGGAGTACGAACTGCACGGCAGCCTCGCGGTCGCGATACCCTTCGCCGGGCCGCTCGAATTCTCCCGCCAGGGCACCATCGTGGTGCAGTAGACCTCACGAACCCCCGCGCGGCGCAGCGGTTTCCCGCGTAACCGACAGCGCCGCGCAGACACCGCCCGCGCCAGATGCCGCGCTGCGGCCGGCGCGGCCCGCATCGCTGGCCCAACGGGAAGACGCTCGCTTATACTGGCTCATCGGGCGTCTCCTGGAACGCGCAGGCATTCCGCGCGGCAGGGTCCTGGCCGCGGAATTCACCGCCGCATCACCGGCAATAGCGAATGGTCGGGCGCCATTTCATCGAAGCTACTGCGAGGAGACGCGTAGGCGGCGTCTCCCTGGGGTCAACATGGCCGGCAAGGCAACAACTGGCATCAACGATCCGTCGCCGGAACGCGGTCTTTACGATCCGTCGCTGGATCGCGATAGCTGCGGCTTCGGGCTGATCGCCAGCATCGACGATCGGCCGAGCCACTGGATCGTCGAGACCGCGATCAGCGCGCTGGCGAGGCTCACGCATCGCGGCGCCGTCGCGGCCGATGGCAAGACCGGCGACGGCTGCGGCCTGCTGCTCAAGTTCCCGGCCAGGTTCCTGCGTGCGGTCGCGGAGGAAGCCGGCCTCCCGGTCGGCAACCGCTTCGCCGCCGGCACCGTGTTCCTGAGCCGCGACGACGCGACGGCCGAGGCGTCGCGGCGCGTCATCGAGAAGGCGGTTGCGGAGAGCGGGCTGGAGGCCGTCGGCTGGCGCGTCGTGCCGACCGATCCGGCGGCCTGCGGCGAACTGGCGCTCAGGACGCTGCCGCGCATCGAGCAGCTGTTCGTCAACTCGCCGGACGGCATGCCGCGCGACACCTTCAATCGCAGCCTTTTCCTGGCGCGCCGCCGCGCGGAGATCCGCCTGGAGGGCATCGACGACTCCGCCTACATCGCCAGCCTGTCCAGCGTCACGATCAGCTACAAGGGCATGGTGATGCCGGCGCGCCTGCCGGAGTTCTATCCGGACCTGAAAGATCCGCGGCTCGAGGCCTCGGTGTGCCTGTTCCACCAGCGCTTCTCGACCAACACGCTCCCGGAATGGCGACTCGCCCAGCCGTTCCGCTTCCTCGCGCACAACGGCGAGATCAACACGATCTCCGGCAACCGCAACTGGGCGCTCGCGCGCGCCGACAACTTCGTTTCCGACAAGCTGGAAGAAGTCAGCGAGCTGCACCCGATTATCTCGCTGACCGGCTCGGACTCCTCGAGCCTCGACAATATGCTCGAGGTCCTGCGCGCCGGCGGCATGGACGTGCTGCAGGCGATGCGCATCATGATCCCGCCGGCCTGGCACACGGTCGACGCGATCGACCCCGAAGTGCGCGCGTTCTACGAGTTCTGGGACTGCCACATGGAGCCCTGGGACGGCCCTGCGGGCATCGTGCTCACCGACGGCCGCTACGCGGCCTGCTGCCTCGACCGCAACGGCCTGCGCCCGGCGCGCTACGTCATCACCCGCGACCGCCACATCACGATCGCCTCCGAGATCGGCGTCTGGGACTACGATATCTCGGACGTCGTCGAGAAGGGCCGGCTGGGTCCGGGCGAGATGATCGCCGTCGACCAGCGCGAAGGCCGGCTGCTGATGAACGACGACATCCACGACATCCTGAAGAGCCGCGCGCCCTACAAGAAGTGGCTCAAGCAGGGCGTGCGCTATCTCGATTCCGAGCTCGTCGACCGGCACATGGCCGCCGAGCCGATGAATGCCGAGACGCTGCTGACCTACCAGAAGATGTTCAACCTGAGCCGCGAGGAGCTGACCGACGTCGTCGCGGTGCTCGCGAAGACGGAGCAGGAGGCAGTCGGCTCGATGGGCGACGACACGCCGATGCCGGTGCTGTCGCAGCAGGTGCGGCCGCTGTTCGACTACTTCCGCCAGCAGTTCGCCCAGGTGACGAATCCGCCGATCGACTCGCTGCGCGAGCGCATCGTCATGTCGCTGCAGACGAACATCGGCCGCGAGGGGTCGCTGTTCGACATCGGCCCCGCGAGCGCCGAGCAGGTCGTCATGAATTCGCCGGTGCTGTCGCAGCGTAAGCTCAGGCAGCTCCTCGGCCCGGGTATGTTCGCCGACAGTCACGCCTTCATCGACCTGAACGCGCCGGACACGGAACCGCTGCCGGAGGCGCTGGATCGCATCTGCATGCAGGCCGAACAGGCGGTGGAGGACGGCAAGCTCGTCATCATGCTGAGCGACCGCTACCTGAAGCCCGGCCTGCTGCCGGTCCACGCGCTGCTCGCGACCGGCGCGGTCCATCACCGGCTGATCGCGCGCGGGCAGCGCTGCCGCGTGAACATCATCGTGGAGACCGGGACGGCGCGTGATCCGCATCACGTCGCCTGCCTGATCGGCTACGGCGCGACGGCCGTCTATCCCTATCTCGTCTACCAGAGCCTTCACGACCTCGCGCAGCGCGGCAACGTCGACAAGCAGCAGCAGCTCGGGCGCAGCTACCGCCGCGGCATCCGCAAGGGCCTGTTCAAGATCATGTCGAAGATGGGCATCGCGTCGATCTCGAGCTATCGCGGCGCGCAGCTCTTCGAGATCGTCGGGTTGGCGGACGAGATCGTCGAGCGCTGCTTCCGCGGCACGGTGAGCCGCGTCCAGGGCGCCGGGTTCGCGAACCTGCTCGACGACCAGCGCAAGCTGGCCGATGCCGCCTGGGAGCCGCGCGCGCCGCTCTCGCAGGGCGGGCTGTTCAAGTTCGTCCACGGCGGCGAGTATCACTGCTACAACCCGGACGTCATCGCCACGCTGCAGGCCGCCGTGCGCGCGGGCGACTACGAGCGCTACCGCGAGTACGCGGCGCTCGTGGACGAGCGCCCGGTCTCGACGTTCCGCGACCTGCTCGACGTGAAGCCGCTGGGCCCGCCGCTGCCGCTTGCCGAGGTCGAGCCGGTGGCCGACATCGTGCGCCGCTTCGACAGCGCCGGCATGTCGCTGGGCGCATTGTCCCCGGAGGCCCACGAGGCGCTCGCGATCGCGATGAACCGGCTGGGCGCCCGCTCGAACTCCGGCGAGGGCGGCGAGGACCCGGCGCGCCACGGCAGCGAGCGCATGTCGAAGATCAAGCAGGTGGCGTCGGGTCGCTTCGGCGTGACCGCCGAATACCTCATCAACGCCGAGGTGATCCAGATCAAGATCGCGCAGGGCGCGAAGCCGGGCGAAGGCGGCCAGCTCCCGGGCCACAAGGTCAACGAGATGATCGCGCGGCTGCGCTACGCGAAGCCCGGCGTCGGCCTGATCTCGCCGCCGCCGCACCACGACATCTACTCGATCGAGGATCTCGCGCAGCTCATCTTCGACCTGAAGCAGGTGAACCCGGAAGCGCTGGTGTCGGTCAAGCTCGTCGCCGAGCCGGGCGTCGGCACGATCGCGGCCGGCGTCGTCAAGGCCTACGCCGACCTGATCACGATCTCGGGTTACGACGGCGGCACCGGCGCGAGCCCCCTGAGTTCGGTCAAGTACGCCGGCAGCCCGTGGGAACTCGGGCTGTCCGAGGTGCAGCAGGTGCTGCGGGCGAACGGCCTCAGGCACCGCGTGCGCGTGCAGACCGACGGGGGCTTGAAGACCGGCCTCGACGTCGTCAAGGCCGCGCTGCTCGGTGCCGAGAGTTTCGGCTTCGGCACCGCGCCGATGGTCGCGCTGGGCTGCAAGTACCTGCGCATCTGCCATCTAAACAACTGCGCGACCGGCGTCGCCACGCAGAACAACGTGCTTCGCACACAGCATTTCATCGGGCTGCCGGACATGGTCGTCAACTTCTTCACCTTCGTCGCCGAGGACCTGCGCGAGCGCCTCGCCGCGCTCGGCGCGCGCAGCGTCGAGGAGATCATCGGCCGCGTCGACCTGCTCGAGCGCAAGCCGGGAGATACAGAGCGGCAGCGCCAGCTCGACCTGAGCCGCATCCTGTCGGGAGCCGGTGTCGCGGACGACGTGCCGCGCCACTGCATCGATCCGCGCAACCCGCCGTTCGACCGGGGCGAGCTTGCCGAAGAGATGCTCGGCGCCGTGCTGCCGGCCATCGAGGCGAAGACGGGCGGCAACTTCCGCTTCGAGATCCGCAATTACAACCGCGCGATCGGCGCGCGCCTGTCCGGCGAGATCGCGCGCCGCCACGGCAACCACGGCATGGCCGATGCGCCGCTCGACATCGAGCTCCACGGCACGGCCGGCCAGAGTTTCGCCGCCTGGAACGTCGACGGCCTGAACCTGCACCTGACGGGCGACGCCAACGACTACGTCGGCAAGGGCATGACCGGCGGTCGCGTCGTGCTGCGGCCGCCCGTGGGGGCGCGCTTCGAGGCGCGCCACACCAGCATCATGGGCAATACCTGCCTGTACGGTGCTACCGGCGGCAGCCTGTTCGCGGCCGGCACGGCCGGCGAGCGTTTCGCGGTCCGCAATTCCGGCGCGCTCGCCGTCGTCGAGGGCGCCGGCGACCACTGCTGCGAGTACATGACCGGCGGCGTCGTCGTCGTGCTCGGCAAGAGCGGCGTGAACTTCGGCGCCGGCCTGACCGGCGGCTTTGCCTACGTGCTCGACCTCGACCGCGACTTCGTCGACCGCTACAACCACGAGCTGATCGACATCCACCGCATCACGCCCGAGACCATGGAGGCTCACCTGCATCACCTGCGCACGCTGATCACGACGCACGTCGAGCACACGCACAGCGTCTGGGCCACCGAGATCCTCGACGACTTCCGCAGCTACCTGCCGAAGTTCTGGGTGGTCAAGCCGAAGGCGGCCGAGCTCGGCAGCCTCATCGAATCGCTGCGCCAGGCCGCCTGAGGCAGGAATCAGCATGGCCGAGCATCCCCTGCAGTTCCTCGAAGTGCCGCGCCGCGACCCGGAGAAGGCGCCGGCCGAGGTGCGCATCAGGCACTACTCGGAGATCTACGGCCGCTACGACAAGGCCGACGCCGGCAGCCAGGCGGGCCGCTGCATCGACTGCGGCAACCCGTACTGCGAGTGGAAGTGCCCGGTACACAACTACATCCCGAACTGGCTCAGGCTGGTCGAGGAGGGGCGCCTGTTCGAGGCCGCCGAGCTGTCGCACCAGACGAACTCGCTGCCCGAGGTCTGCGGACGCGTGTGCCCGCAGGACCGGCTGTGCGAGGGCGCCTGCACGCTGAACGACGGCTTAGGCGCCGTCAGCATCGGCAACATCGAGAAATACATCACCGACGAGGCCGTCAAGCAGGGCTGGCGCCCCGACATGTCGCAGGTCATCGACAGCGGCCGGCGGGTTGCCGTCGTCGGCGCCGGACCGGCGGGACTCGGCGCCGCCGATGTGCTGGCGAGGAACGGCATCCACCCGGTCGTGTTCGACGCCTGGCCGGAGATCGGCGGCCTGCTGACCTTCGGCATCCCGCCGTTCAAGCTCGAGAAAGAGGTCGTCCGGACGCGCCGCGAAATCCTGGAGGGCATGGGCGTGATTTTCAAGCTCAACACGCGCATCGGCGAGCAGAAGAGCTTCGACTCGCTGCTGGAGGATTTCGACGCCGTGTTCCTCGGCATGGGGACCTATACGTCGGTCCGCGGCGGCTTCACCGGCGAAGACCTCGAGGGTGTGCACGATTCGTTGCCGTATCTCATCGGCAATATCAACCGCCAGCTCGGCATCATCGACCCCGACTACCCGTTCATCGACCTCGAAGGCCGTCACGTCGTCGTACTCGGCGGCGGCGACACCGGCATGGACTGCAACCGCACCGCGATCCGCCAGGGCGCGGCGTCGGTCACCTGCGCCTACCGCCGCGACGAGGCGAACATGCCGGGCTCGCGCCGCGAGGTCGCCAACAGCCGCGAGGAAGGCGTCAACTTCCTGTTCAACCGCCAGCCGCTCGAGATCGTCGGCAGCGAGGGCGTGACCGGCGTCAAGGTCATCGAGACGCGCTTGGGCGCGCCCGGCCCGGACGGCAGGCGCCGCCCCGAGCCGGTGCCCGGCACCGAGGACGTCCTGCCGGCGGATGCGGTCGTCATCGCCTTCGGCTTCCGGCCCAGCCCGCCGCCGTGGTTCGCGGATCACGGTATCGCGCTGCGCGACAACGGCCGCGTGCGCATCGACAAACTCGGCGCCTATCCCTACCAGACGACGAATCCGAAGGTGTTCGCCGGCGGCGACATGGTGCGAGGGTCGGACCTCGTCGTCACCGCGGTCTACGAGGGGCGCGAGGCGGCGAAGGGGATTGCAGGGTGGCTCGGGGTGTGAGGCGTCGTCGGTCGTTGCACGGCATAGGAGAACGGCAGCCTGGCCGATGAATGGCGTGCGCGAGTACGTCCGCCGAATTTCCGGGGCGGCGTATCGACGCTGCTGTCGAGGAAAGCCCGATACCTGCGCAGCGATTTCGCCCTACCCACAGGGTTGCGACGGCGCTATTCGATGACGAAGGTCGCTTCGCAGGTCGGTGCGATCTCGTATTCTCCCAAGTCTCCACTCGTCATCAGGACCTGGTACAGCCCCGGCGCAGAGAAATTCTTCAGCTTGAGATTGAATTGCCAGTTGCCTTCCTCGGTAAAGACGAATTCGTTACCCGGCGTTCCCAGGCCCACCGCTACCGCGTCGGCGCTGACGTCGATGGGATCGACACCGTTGCCATTGACCGGCGTGAACAGCACCTGGATAACGGGCGAGCTCAGGAGGTCTGCCCCGCCGACCGGCATGTTGTCTTCATCGAACAGCTGGCCTTTATGGGGCAGGGCGCGGTTGGGTTTTTTCACGGACACGGGCCCCGCGGCCAGCGGAGGCTGGAATCCCTCGCATGCAAGGGCGGGCACCGGATCGCCGTCGAACTCGACCTCGCTCAGACCGACATGACAGAAATCTCCTGCCTCACCGCAGGCCCCGGCAACGGGAAACATCGTGCCTCGATGGTTGGACAGGAAGTCGAACATGACGTGAGTTACGCCATTGGCTCCGGCCAGGTCGAAGGTCTGCGAGAACGGGGTCGTCTCGTTGGCCGGTCCTTGCTGCATCGATGAAATCGTGGCGAACAAGCTGAACGTGTTCCCGCCGTCTATCGATATGTGTACCTCCATATCCTGTGCGCCGCGCGGCGTCCAGGGTTGACCCTCGTTGTAATTCCAGACGGTGACGGAATTCAGGTTATATCTGTCTCCCAGGTCGAATGTCACGTAAGGGTCAGGATCATCGCTGCCGGGAGAGCAGCCACAGCCGACACCGTCACTTATCCACATCGTGCCACCGAAGGACTCCGGGTTACCGTTTCGGTGTGTGCCGGGCCCGTTGATGTTCTTACCTGAACCATTGACCAGGTTGTTTGCACCGCGTAAGAACGGACCTTCAGTCAGCTCACTCGATGCAGAATCTATGCTGACACCCGTAATTTCAGCCGCCCATGACTGCCCGATGAATGACAGCA
>JBFJUJ010000039.1:0-16247 GCA_041624755.1 Woeseia sp.
CCGAGGTCGAGATCGGTCTCCGTGCCGTCAGCCGTGACGAAGACCTCGCCGTGCTGGAACGGGCTCATCGTTCCCGGATCGACGTTGATGTACGGATCCAGCTTGATCATGCTGATGGACAGGCCGCGCGCTTCGAGGATCGCGCCGAGACACGCCGACGTGATGCCCTTGCCGAGTGAGGACACCACGCCGCCGGTGATGAATACATACGCTGTCATGCACGATCCCTGGTGAGTCCCGGGTCAGACCCGGGTGAACCCCCGACGGCCCCGCCGTGTCTGCGACGGCGCGACTCATCCGCGAAAAACCGGGACTCATCCGAAAACAATAAAGGGCCGGACCAATGCACCGCGGCGGTGCAGTTCCGCGCACAGTACGTTGCTCCAACCCTGACGGTGCCCCGGCCCGGGGCGCTTCGAATACGGCCCGTCGATCGATCAAAGACGGTGTTGCAAGTTATCAGATAGCCGCTGCCTAAACAATCGGCGTAGCGGCCGCGCGGCGCCCGTCAGTACAGCGTCGGCTTGTCGTGCCAGCAAACGGCGTAGCCGCTTGCGGCGAAGTGGTCGTGTGCGATCCACAGGTCGCCGACGGCGACCAGCGTGTCCCCGGCATAGAGCAGCGGAATGCGCGGCCGCATCCACGGCACGATGCCCGATTCCTGCAGCAGCTTCTTCAGCGCCCTGCGGCTGTCCCCGCCGGCCGGCCGCAGCGCTTCGCCGCCCTCGCGGTAGCGGATCGCGAGGCCCTGCGTCGCCGTCGGCGGTGCAATGCCGCCGCCCGCCGTGGCTGCCAGCGCCAGGCGCCCCGCCTGCGCGCCGAGCTCGATGCCGCGCTCTGGTGTCAGCAGCGTGGTCGGCGGCAGGCCGCGCTCTGCGCCTGCGGCGAGCAGGTAGAGCCGGCCGCGGTAGCGGCGCGCCTCGGCACCCGGCCAGCGCACGCGCGGCGCGGCATCGTTGCGCGCGGGGAGGAGTTCGCCGAAGATCGTGCCGAGCTGCCGCGCCGGCGGCGCCGGCAGGCCGAGGACCCGGCAGGCATGCCGCACGAGGTTGCGGCCGCGCGCCTCGCCGAGCGCGGCAAGCGACGCGATCGGCAGTCGCTCCGGCGCGCCGCTGCCGGCCAGGTCCTGCGCAGCGAGTTCGTCCAGCAGCTCGCAGGCCTCGGCTGCCAGCGTCGCGCTGCGCGCGAGCTGGCGGGTAGCGGCAGGCCAGCGGTCGGCGAGAAGCGGCAGCAGCTGCCGCCGCAGGTAGTTCCGGTCACGCCCGGTATCCGTGTTGCTGGGGTCCTCGATCCAGTGGAGCCCGTGCTCCGCGGCGTAGGCGGCGATCTCCTCGCCCGGGACGTCCAGCAGCGGCCGCAGCAGCCAGCCGCCGGCGAACGCGCGGCTGGCAGCCGCGCCGCGCACGCCGGCGGCGCCGGAGCCGCGCATCAGGTTGAGCAATACCGTCTCCGCCTGGTCGTCACGATGATGCGCGGTCAGCAGCCAGTCCGCGGGGCCGACGAGCCCGGCGAGCGCCCGGTAGCGCGCCGCCCGCGCGTTTGCCTCAAGCCCGCCGGCGCCGCGCTCCTCGACGTCGACCGCGAGCGCGCGGTAGCCGACCCCGAGATCCGCGGCCAGGCGCTCACAGTGCGCCTGCCACTCGCCGGCCTGCGGCAGGAGCCCGTGATTGACGTGCACGGCAACGACGTCGATGCCGAGCTGCGGCGCGAGGCGCGCGGCCAGGTGCAGCAGCACGGTGGAGTCGCGGCCGCCGCTCAGGGCGACGAGCGCACGGCGCGGTCGGCCGTGGCGCGCGAGCATGGCGTCGATGCGCCTCGCGAAACTGTCCAGATCGAGCGGCATGGGACCGGTCCCGGCGATCAGGCGTCCTTGAAGTCGCCGAACTGCGCGATGCGCCTGCGCCGCTCATCGAGCAGCGCCGCGGTGTCGAGCTGGTCGAGATCATCGAGGTGCTTGATCAGCGCGTTGCGGATAACGTCGGCCGCCGCCTGGGGATCGCGATGCGCCGCGCCGAGCGGCTCGTCCAGCACCTCGTCGACGAGCCCGAAGCCGAGCAGGTCGGTTGCCGTGATACGCATCGCTTCCGCCGCGTCCTCGGCTTTCTCGGCGCTCTTCCACAGGATGGAGGCACAGCCCTCCGGTGAGATGACCGAGTAGATGCTGTATTCGAGCATCAACAGCCGGTCGCTGACGCCGATCGCGAGCGCGCCGCCGGAGCCGCCTTCGCCGATTACCACGCTGACGATGGGTGTCCGGAGTTTCGCCATGAGGTACAGGCTGTAGGCGATGGCCTCGCTCTGCCCCCGCTCCTCGGCGCCGATACCCGGGTAGGCACCCGGCGTGTCGATGAAGGTGACGACCGGCAGCGAGAAGCGCTCGGCGAGCCGCATCAGGCGCTGCGATTTGCGATAGCCCTCCGGCTTTGGCATGCCGTAATTGCGGCGCACCCGTTCTTTCGTATCGCGACCTTTCTGGTGCCCGATATAGACGACCGCCCGCCCTTCGAGGCGCCCGAGCCCGCCGATGATCGCCGGGTCGTCCGCGAACATGCGATCGCCATGCAGCTCCTGGAAGTCCGGGTCCAGCAACTTCAGGTAATCAGCCGTGTAAGGCCGCATCGGATGGCGCGCGAGCTGTGCGATCTGCCAGGCGCTGAGTTTCGAGAAGATGTTCTTGGTGAGCGCCTCGCTCTTGCTCTTCAGCCGCGCCACCTCTTCGCTGATGTTGATCTCGGAATCGTCGCCGACGTAGCGCAACTCGTCGATCTTCGCTTCGAGTTCGGCAATCGGCTGTTCGAATTCCAGGAACTTGAGATCCATAGGCGACTCTGGGTCCGGTCAGGCTGCGCCCCGGCAAGCGGCGGGCCGCCGCGGCGACAGGGGCGACTCTACATCATTTCCCGGCCGGGTGCGTACAGCAGGCGAACCGCGTCGCTACCGAGCAGCTCCGCCAGCTTGTCGCGCAGTTCACGGCTCGGCCGGACGTTCCATTCGGGACCGAGCGACAGGCGCGCCCGTGCCTCCGCGCCCAGGTACTGCACCGCGACGTCGCATCGTCCCTTGCGGTAGGGCAGCAACACGTCGTGCAGCCGCGCCAGCAGCTCGTGCCCCTGCCCGTTCGGGTCGATCGTGAGGATCATGCTGCGCGCCCGCTGCTCGATCACCCGGTCGATCGGCAGGATCAGTTTCGCATTGACCTGCCAGCCGCCGATGAAGTCGTCGTAGCGCAGCGCCCCGGACACGACGATGATCTCGTCCTTGCCGAGCAGGTGCCGGAATTCCTGGAAGGCCTCGCTGAACAGCGTGATCTCGAGACGACCCGTGTCGTCGTCGAGCGTCACGGTGACACGGTTACCGCGCTTGCGCACGGCGATGACGAGCCCCGCCACGGTCACGTCGCGGCGCACCCGGGCATAACTCCGTTCGCCGTTGGCCGGCGGCGCAGGCTCCGCTGCAAGGTCGCCGAGCCGGCCGTCGACGAAGTAGCCGGCGTCGCTGCGCACCGCGTCGAAAGGATGCCCGGTGAGGTACAGGCCCAGCGCCTCCTTCTCGTTCTGCAGGCGCTCGGCATCGGCCCACTCGCGCAGCGGAGCGGGCCGGGCCGCCGGCGGCACCGTCTCGAGCGGCTCGGAAAGGCCGAACATGTCGTCCTGGCCGGCCGCCGCGGCGCGTGCCGCCTGGCCGGCGCCCTGCATCGCCTCGGGCAGCTGTTCCAGCAGGCCGCGCCGCGACTCGCCGAAGCCGTCCAGTGCGCCCGACTTGATCATCGCCTCCAGCGCGCGGCGGTTGACCTTGTCGAGATCGATGCGGCGCACGCAGTCGTTCAGATCACGATAGTCGCCATTGCGCTCGCGTTCGGCGATCAGCGCCTCGACGGCGCTGCGACCGACGCCCTTGATCGCGCCGAGCCCATAGAGGATGTGCCGATCGCCGGCCACGCTGAAGCGGTAGGCGGAGCGATTGATGTCCGGCGGCGCGAGTTCGATGGAGAGCTGTCGGCAGTCGTCCTTCAGCATCACGAGCCGATCCGTGTTGTCGATGTCCGCGGTCATCGCCGCGGCCATGAACGCGGCCGGGTAATGCGCCTTGAGGTAGGCCGTCTGGTAGGACAACAACGCGTAGGCCGCCGAGTGCGACTTGTTGAAGCCGTAGCCGGCGAACTTCTCCATCAAGTCGAAGATGCGCGTTGCGGTGGCCTGTTCGACGCCGCGCTCGGTCGCGCCGCCGACGAAGATCTCGCGCTGCAGCGCCATCTCTTCGGGTTTCTTCTTGCCCATCGCCCGGCGCAGCAGGTCGGCGCCGCCGAGCGTATACCCGGCCAGCACCTGCGCAATCTGCATCACCTGCTCCTGGTACAGGATCACGCCGTAGGTCGGCTCCAGTACCGCGGTGAGGTCCGGATGCAGGTAGTCGATGTCCGACTTGTTGATGTCGTGCTTGCGTGCGATGAAGTCCTCGACCATGCCGGACTGCAGCGGCCCCGGGCGGTACAGCGCCACCAGCGCAATGAGGTCCTCGAACTGGTCGGGCTGCAGTCGCTTGATGAGGTCGCGCATACCGGGCGACTCGAGCTGGAAGACAGCGGTCGTGCTGCAGGCACGCAGCAAGGCGAAGGTCTTCTCGTCCTCCATCGGCAGGTCCGCGATGACGAGCGGCTCGCCGGGTTCCTGTTCGTTGATGATCTGCACGGCCCAGTCGATGACCGTCAGCGTCTTCAGCCCGAGAAAATCGAACTTGACCAGACCGGCCGCCTCGACGTCGTCCTTGTCGAGCTGCGTGACGATGTTGGCGCCGCCCTCCTCGCAGTACAGCGGCGTGAAATCGGTCAGTTTGCCCGGGGCGATGACGACGCCGCCGGCGTGCTTGCCGGCATTGCGCACGAGGCCCTCGAGGGAACGCGCGAGATCGATGATAGAGCGCACGGCCTCGTCGTCCCGGTACATGCTCTCGAGCTCCTCGTCCTGCTCGAGCGCCTTGGAAAGGGTAATGCCGAGTTCGAAGGGGATCTGCTTGGCGATGCGGTCGACGAAACCGTGCGGGTGCCCGAGTACGCGGCCAGCGTCGCGGACAACGGCCTTCGCCGCCATCGTGCCATAGGTGATAATCTGCGACACGCGCTCGCGCCCGTAACGTTCGGCGACGTAGTCGATGACACGGTCGCGCCTTTCCATGCAGAAATCGACGTCGAAATCGGGCATCGATACGCGCTCCGGGTTCAGGAAGCGCTCGAACAGCAGGTCGTATTCCAGCGGATCGAGATCCGTGATGCCGAGCACGAAGGCTACCAGCGACCCGGCGCCGGAGCCGCGGCCGGGCCCGACCGGGATCCCCTGCTCCTTGGCCCAGCGGATGAAGTCGGCGACGATCAGGAAGTACCCCGGGAAGCCCATCTCGCAGATCACGTCGAGTTCCGCGGCGAGCCGCCTGCGGTAGGGCGCGGCGCGGACCGCGGGCGGCTCGCCGGCCGCGCGCGCGGGCGCAGCCCGGGTCGCGAGGAAACGCTCGAGGCCGCGCTCGGCCTCGGCGCGCAGGAACTGCTCCGTGGTCTGCCCGGCCGGCACCGGGAATGCCGGCAGCACCGACTTGCCGAGTTCGAGATGCAGGTTGCAGCGGCGCGCAATCTCGAGAACGTTGTCGATCGCCTCCGGCACGTCGTCGAACAACGCCGCCATCTCGTCACCGTCGCGCAGGTACTGCTCCCGGCTGTAGCAGCGCGGCCGGTTGCCGTCGTCGAGCCTGCGCCCTTCGTGGATGCAGACCCGCGCCTCGTGCGCCTCGAAATCATCGCGTTCGAGGAAGCGTACGTCGTTACTCGCCGCCACCGGTACGCCCAGCCGACTCGCGAGTTCCAGCGTCTGCTGCATGCAGTCGGCCTCGCCGCTCCGGCCGAGCCGCGTCAGCTCCAGGTAGTAACGATCGCCGAAAACCTCGAGCCAGGATTCGACCCGGGCGCGCGCCAGTTCCTCGTGGCCGACCGCAAGCAGGCGGCCGACGTCCCCCTGCAGACCACCGGACAGCGCGATGAGGCCGCGGCAGCCCGCGGCGTCCAGCCAGTCGCGGCGGGCCATAGGCACGCCGCGCTGCTGGCCTTCCAGGTAGCAGCGACTGACGAGGCGCGTGAGGTTGCGATAGCCGCGCTCGTCCTGGCACAGGAGAACCAGCTGATCACGCAGTTCCGCGTCGGCGCCGTCGGCGACGCGCAGGTCGACGCCGATCAGGGGCTTGACGCCGCAGTCCAGCGCCTGCCGGTAGAACTTCACCAGGGCGAAGATATTGGTCTGATCCGTCAGCGCGACCGCCGGCATGCCGCGTTCCGCGCAGCGCTGCATCAGCGCGGGAATGCGCAGCGTGCCGTCGACAATCGAGTACTCGGTGTGCAGGTGCAGGTGTACGAACGGTCGGCTCGTCCGGACGGCTTCGGGGCAGCGTTGTTCTGGGCTCGGCATCGGTCTGCGGGGGCTCTGCGAGGCGGCCGATTTTATCAGCCCGGCCGACGCCGTTGGTGACCGAATGGCGCCGCGCTCAGCCCGTGGGCCGGAGCGGCCGGAAGCTCAGGCGGTGCTGGGGACACGGACCGTGTCGCGCGAGGCACTCCCGATGTTCGACGGTCCCGTAGCCCTTGTGCCGCGCGAAGCCGTACAGCGGGTACAGCCGGTCGAAGTGCAGCATGCGCCGGTCGCGTGTGACCTTCGCGATGATCGACGCCGCGCTGATCGCAGCCACGCGCGCATCCCCTCCGACGATGGCGGTACCGTCGAGCGTCCCGGCAGGAAACGACAGGTCCGGCAGCCTGTTGCCGTCGACCTCGACAGCCTCCGGCCACAGCGGCAGACCCAGGATCGCGCGCCGCATCGCGAGGCAGGTCGCCTCCAGCACGTTCAGGCGATCGATCTCCGCGGCGTCCGCCCAGCCGACGGCCCAGGCACGGGCACGCTCGCGGATCGCCCGCGCGAGCGACTCGCGGCGCTCCGCGGCCAGCAGCTTGGAGTCGGCGAGCCCGACGATCGGGCGCGCCGGATCGAGGATTACCGCCGCCGCAACGACCGGGCCGGCCAGCGGCCCGCGCCCGGACTCGTCCACGCCGGCGATCAGCCGTACGCCGCGCGCTGTCATGCCGGCGTCCGTGCCCTGCCCGCCAGCGCGAGCACCGCCTCTGCCGCGCGCGCGCTGGCATCCCGGCCGAGCCGCTCGCGCAGCCGCGCGAACTCCCGCTCGATCGCCGTGCGCCTGGCGGTGTCGTCGATGAGTTCGCGAACGGCCGCGGCCAGCGCGGCGGGGGTGGCTCCGTCCTGCAGGAACTCCGGGACCAGCGGTTCCCGGGTGAGCTGATTCGGCAGCGTGAAATGCCGCACCTTGACCAGCCTGAGCGTGCGCGCCAGCCAGTAGGTGAGCGGCGCCAGCTTGTAGGCCGCGACGGTCGCGCGCGCCAGCAGCGCCGCTTCCAGCGCCGCCGTGCCCGAGGCCAGCAGCACGACGTCGCCCGCCAGGATAGCCTCCTCGGAGCGGCGCTCCAGCAGGTGAAACGCAGCGCGCATGCCGGCGTCCTCGAGCTGCCGCTCGAAGAGCGCACGGGTCGCGGCGCCGGCGAGCGGCGTCACGAAGGCGATTCCCGGGTAGCTCGCGAGGAGTTCGCCGGCCGCGGCGATGAACACCGGGCCGAGCCGCGTGACCTCGGATACGCGACTGCCGGGCATCACGGTGACGACGCGGGCGGCGTCGATGCCGAGCGCCTTGCGCACCGCCTGCCGATCGACGTCGGCCGGCAGGCGGTCGGCGAGCGGATGGCCGACGAATTCGGCCGCGACGCCGTGCTGGTCGTAGAAACGCTTCTCGAACGGCAGCAGGCAGAGCACGCGGTCGGCCGAGCGACCGATGGTCCGCACGCGGCCCTGTCGCCAGGCCCAGACCGACGGGCTGACGTAGTGAGCCGTGGGTATGCCGCGCTCCTTGAGCCTCTGTTCGAGGCCGAGGTTGAAATCCGGCGCATCGATGCCGACGAAAACGTCGGGCGGCGTGTCGATCCAGTGCCTGAGCAGCCGGCGGCGCAGCCGGAGCAGCCGCGGAATGTGCCGGAGCGGCTCGATCAGGCCCATGACGGCCAGCTCGTCGGCGGCTGCGAGCGCCTCGCAGCCGGCGTCGCGCATGGCATCCCCGGCGACTCCTTCACAGACCACCGCGGGCTGCCGTTCCCTCAGCGCCGCGATCAGTCCGGCACCCAGCAGGTCGCCGGAGGCTTCGCCGGCGACCAGAGCGATGCGCAGGGCCACTAGCCCGGACCATTCATGAGCGATCGCGAGGCCTGTCGCCCCGTGGCGCATGCAGCGCGCCCCGCTCGAGCAAACGCGGCGGCGATAGCCGGCACTCGAGCGAACGGCACGCGATGCGCCGCCACGGGACGGCAAGACCGCAACAGGCAGCGATCAGCAGGCACAGTGTCTTTGGTCACCCCCATCGAGGCTCCCCCCGGTAACTCGTGTTATTTCCGATGGGCGCCGCCTTCATCAAGAGTCCGCGCTCCCTAGCGGACGATGCCGCGCTCGGACTGCCGCACGGAATCCAGCATCGGCACGAGTTCCGGCTGCTCGGCGGCCTGTTTCTCGAGGCGGCTGACCGCCTCCTCGAGCTTCAGGCCGCGCCGGTACAGCGTGCGGTAGCCGTCCTTGATATTGCGCAACTGCTCGGCGGTAAAGCCGCGCCGCTTGAGGCCCTCGGCATTGATGCCGCGCGGCACGGCCGGCTGGCCCGCCACCATCGTGTACGCCGGCACGTCCTGGCCGGTGCCGCTGTACATGGCGACGAAGGCGTGCGTGCCTATGCGGCAGAACTGGTGTGCTCCGGAGAAGCCGCCCATGATGGCCCAGTCTCCCAGGTGCACGTGGCCGGCGAGCGTCGCGTTGTTGGCGAGGATCGTGTGGCTGCCGACCTGGCAGTCGTGCGCAATGTGCACGTAGGCCATGATCCAGTTGTCATCGCCCAGCCGCGTTACGCCCGCATCCTGGACCGTACCGCGCGAGATCGTGCAGAACTCGCGAATCGTGTTGCGATCGCCGATCTCCAGCCGCGTGCGCTCGCCGGCATATTTCTTGTCCTGCGGATCGTCGCCGATGGATGCGAACTGGTAGATACGATTGCCCGCGCCGAGACGCGTCGGCCCGTTGATGACGACGTGGCCGCCGATGCGGCAGCCGGGGCCGATTTCGACCTCGTCGCCGATCAGCGCATACGGCCCGATCTCCACGTCGTCGGCGACCACCGCCGACTCGGCCACGATGGCTGTGGGATGGATCATTTGCCGGGCGCGCAGAGTATCCGGGCGCTCACCGCGGCGCGGCCGTCGACGGTCGCGTCGCAGAGGTAGCGCCACATGCCGCGGCGGACCTTTTCGGTACGCACGACGATCTCGAGCCGGTCGCCTGCGGTCACGGGCCGGCGGAAGCGGGCGTCGTCCACGCCTGCCAGGTAGTAGAGCGGTCGTGGCGTCAGGTTGGTGTCCGACAGGTGCGACAGCACGCCGCCTGCCTGCGCCATCGCCTCGATGACGAGCACGCCCGGCATGACCGGGTTGCCGGGGAAGTGCCCCTGGAAGAACGGCTCGTTGATGCTGACGTTCTTGATTGCCGTAATCGATTCACCGGGCGTGCAGGCGACGATACGATCGATCAACAGGAACGGGTAGCGGTGCGGCAGGTACTGCATGATCCCCGTTGCTTCGAGGACCGCTTCATCATTGCTCATGTTCGCCCTTTCGTGCCTTCTCCAGCCGCGTGACGCGCTCGGCGAGCTCGCCGAGCCGGCGGAATCGTGCCACCCGGCGCTTCCACTCCCGATCCGGCTCGGCCGGGAAACTGGCCGTGTAGAAGCCGGGCGTCGTGTTGTCCTTCGTGACCATCGTAGCACCGCCGATGACGACGTCGTCACAAATCGTGATGTGCCCGACGATGCCGGTCTGCCCTGCCAGCATACAGCGCCTGCCGATCGTCGTGCTGCCGGAGACGCCCGACTGCGAGGCGATGGCCGTGTGCTCGCCGATGCGCACGTTGTGGGCGATCTGTATCAGGTTATCGAGCCGCACGCCGTTTTCGATGACCGTATCGTCGATGGCGCCGCGATCGACCGTCGTGTTGGCGCCAATCTCCACGTCATCGCCGATGCGCACGCTGCCGAGCTGCGGCACCTTGACCCAGCCCTCTGGACTACGGGCGTTGCCGAAGCCGTCCGCGCCTATGACGGCACCGGGATGCACGACGCAGCGGGCGCCGATACGGACCTCGTGCATGACCGTGCTGTTCGGCATCAGCCGCGTATCGTCGCCGATTTCCGCGCCGTCCCCGACGACGCAGCCGGAGCCGACCGACACCCGCGCGCCGAGGCGGCAGCGCTCGCCGACGCTCGCGTTTGCCGCGACGCTGCTGCCCTCGCCGAGCGTCGCGCTGGCGGCCACGGCTGCCTGCGGGTGAATGCCGGCCGCGGGCGGCGGCGGCGGATGCAGCAAGGCGGCGACGCGGGCGTAGACGAGGTAGGGATCTTCGGCGATCAGCGCATCGACCGGGCAGCGCTCGACATCCTCCGCCTTGACGATGACGGCGCCGGCCGCGGTTTCGGCCAGCTGGTCCCGATAGGCGGGATTCGCGAGGAAGCTGAGCGCGTCGCCGGTCGCCGCAGTCAGCGTCGCGACGCGCGCGACGGTCTTCGCCGGATCGCCCGCAAGCTCGCAGCCGAACCGAGCCGCCAATTCTCCCAGGCTGACTGCCAAGCGCTGCCTCCCTCCGACCGCCTGTCGAACCCGCCCCGACGGCTCGTCCGGCGTCGTGAGCGCTAGCGGTTAGCGGCCTGGTAGTTTTCTTCGACAGCCCGCAGCACGAGCTCGGTAATGTTGACCGCGTTGCTCGCGAACAGCACGCCGTCACCGACGACGAGGTCGAAACCGGCAGCCTGGGCGTAATCCTGGACCTCCTTCAGCAGGGCGCGCTGCAGGTTACCGAGCTCCTCGTTACGCCGCAGGTTGAGATCCTCGCGGAACTCGTTCTGCAGCCGGACGACCTCGCGCTGCAGTTCGCGGAGATCCTTCTCGGCGTTGCGGCGCTCGGATTCGCCCATGACGGCGACGTCGCGCTGCACTTTCTCCTGCAGGTCCTGGAATTCCTTCTGCTTCGCGAGAATCTCGCGCTGCCGCGGTGCGAATTCTTCCTCCAGTTCGTCCATCGCGGCCTTCGTCTGCGGCGCGCGGTCCATCAGCACGGGCACGTTGACGAAGCCGATTTTCTGCTCCTGTGCCTGGACCGGGAACATGGCAAGCATTGCGAAAGCCGCCGCGGCGATTGCTGAAAGGCGATGTTGCTTTAGAAAACTCATAAATCAATCCATTCCGTATGACGGTGTAGTCGGCCGGCCTAAAACGCCTGGCCAATGGAGAACTGGAATCTTTCGACCTCGTCTCCGAAGAATCGGTCATTGCCCTTCTCTTCGTTCAGGGGCAACGCGTAACTGAAGCGGAAGAAGCCGAGCGGCGCCAGCCATTCGACGGCGACGCCGACCGATGCCTTGAGCTCGTCGAAATCCGGCTCGTAGGTCACCGGGCTTCCAAGCCGGTCCGTGAATCCCACCTCGCCGGTGTTGAACACGTTGCCGATGTCGTAGAAAACGGCAGCCCGGGTCTTGCTGCTCCACTTGTCGGGCAACGGGATTATAAGCTCTACCTGGTTGGCAACCAACACGTTGCCGCCGTAGGGGTTGCCGAAGCTGTCGCGCGGGCCGAGCCAGGACTCCTTGAAGCCGCGGATCGACTCGGGCCCGCCGCCGAAGAACTGTTTGAAAGGCGGCAGCGCGGTCGTGGCATTCAGGCCCTCGCCGAAGCCGAGCTCCGAGTTCAGGCGCAGGGTCCAGCGGCCATAGATCGGCAGGTATTTCGTAAAATTGTAGCGCGCGGTGAAATACTCGACTTCACTGCCCGGGATCGACATGCCCATCACCAGCTGGTGGCGGCTGCCGCGATTCGCGAACAGGCTGCGGTTGCGGCTGTCGAATGTCCATCCGGCGATGAACTCCAGGGTGTCGAACTCGGTGCCGAAAAACTCGATGCCGCGGAACGGCTCGGTAAAAAAGGTATTGCCGTTGTTCAGCACCCATTCCTGCGCCTGCTGCGTGCTCGAAGTCGACGACAGCAGCTCCGCGCGCTGGTAGTTGAAGCCGAAGCTCAGTGTCTGGAACTCCGTGATCGGGTAGCCGTAGTCGAGTGTCGCGCCGATACTGGTCGTCGAGAAATCGGACGACCCGGAGGTGAACTGGGTGATGTCGCGGTAGTTGACGCCGACCGTGCGCCGCACGCCGTTCATCGTGCGGTACGGGTCGGTGTGCGACAGGCTGTAGAGCTTCGAGAAACGTCCCGAATTCAGCTGCAGCGCCACGCGATCCCCGGTACCGAGGAAGTTCGTGTGAACGACGCTGCCGTTCAGGATCAGCTTCTGTGATTCCGAATAGCCGATGCCGCCGCTGAACTGCCCCGGCATGCGGTACTCGAGATCGAAATCGACGTCCACGAGATCCGGGCTGCCGGGTACGGCATTGTTCTCCACCTCGACCTTCTCGACGTACGGCAGGCGCTGCAGGCGCACCTTCGAGCGGTCGATGAGCCGGTTCGACAGGTAGGCGCCCTCCGCCTGGCGCATCTCGCGGCGCAGCACCTCGTCGTCCACCTCGTCGATGCCGTTGAAATTGATGCGCCGCACGTAGACGCGACTCTTCGGGTCGATGAAGAACGTGACCGTCACTTCCTTGGTCTCGTAATTGAGCTCGGGGACGGGCTCGATCTCGGCGTTGGCGTAGCCTTCCTCGCCGAGCCGGAACGACATCAGCTCGCTGGACTGCGTCAGCAGGCGCAGGTTGAAGATCGAGCCCGGGCGCGCGAGAACGAAGCCTTGCAGCTGCTCTTCAGGCACGACCATGTCGCCGACCAGCTTGATGTCCGAAATCGTGTAGCGCTCGCCCTCGTGGACATTGATGGTGACGTAGATGTCCTTGCGATTGGGCGAGATCGCAACCTGCGTGGATTCGACGCGGAAGTCCGCGAAGCCGCGATCCATATAGAAGGATCGCAGCGTCTCCAGGTCGCCGCTCAGCGACTCCTTCGCATAGCGGTCGTCCTGCCGGATCCAGGACAGCCAGTTCGCCGTGTCGAGCGTGAAATCCTCGCGGATGTCGCTCTCCTCGAAGCTCTTGTTGCCGACGATGTTCACCTGCCGTATGCGCGCCCGTTCTCCTTCCTTGACGTTGATCTTGACGCGCACGGTGTTGTTCGGCCGTTCGATGACCTCGGCATCGATGGACACAGCATACTTGCCACGATCGTAGTACTGCTCGCGCAGGAACATCTGCACGTTCTCGAGCACCGACCGGTCGAACGTGCGCCCGCGAGCGAGGCCAACGCTGCGCAGCGAGCTCATCAGGTCCTCGGTCTTGATGTCCTTGTTGCCCTCGATGGAAAAATCCTCGATCGAGGGTCGCTCGCGCACGGCAATGACCAGCGTGTCGCCGTCGCGTCGCATCTCGATGTCGCTGAACAGCTCCTGCGAGTACAGCGCGCGGATCGCTTCCTTGACACGGACCGCGTCGATACGGTCGCCGACGTTGATCGGCAGGTAGTTGAAGACCGTTCCTTCGGCGATGCGCTGCAGGCCCTCCACGCGCATGTCGGCGACGGTGAATTCCTCGGCCTGCACCGCGGCGGCGAGGAGCAGGCAGGCCAGCAACGCGGCCGCAGATCGCCGCGGCGCGGACCTCGGGGTCGCTCGCCTGTCGCCGGACCCGTTCCCCGGGGAGTACGCAGAAGTCATTGAATCAGCCGCGCTATGTCGTTGTAGAAAGCGAAACTCATCAGCAGCAGCAGCGCCAGGATGCCGAACTGCTGCCCCATGATCTGCGCGCGTTCGGACAGCGGGCTGCCCTTGACCAGCTCCACCGACTGGAACAGGATCTGGCCGCCGTCCAGCACCGGGATCGGCAGCAGGTTCAGGACGCCGAGGCTGATGCTGACCAGCGCCAGGAAGCGCAGGAAGGAGTTCCAGCCTGCCTGCGCGGAATCGCCGGCGTACTGCGCGATGTTGATGGGCCCGCTGATGTTCTTGATCGAGACGTCACCCGTGATCATGCGTCCGAGCATGTTCACGGTGAACGCCGTGGAGGCCCAGGTCTGCGCGGTCGCCTCGCCGACAGCCGTGAGCGGGCCGTACTTGCGGACGTACCAGTAGTCGCCGCCGGGATTGACCACGCCGACGCCGAGCAGGCCGCGGCGTTCTCCGCCCGTCTCCGTGGCGCCCAGCGTGAGTTCGACGGCAGTCTCGCGCCCGTCGCGCAGGTAGACCACGGTGACGGACCGGTCCGGGCGCGCGGCGACGACGCGCTGCAGGTCCGCGAAACTCTGCACGGCCTCGCCGTCGATCTCGATGATGCGATCGCCGGCGGCCATGCCGGCCGCGTAGGCGGCGCCCGACTCGTCGACGGTGCCGATCACGGCGGGTGGCTGCCACGGCAGGAAGCCCAGGCTGTCGAAGAGCATGCCGGGCTCCGTCAGGCGCGCACGGTCGTCGCCGACGTCGAGCGTGACGCTGCGCTGCCAGCCGTCTTCGCCTTCGAGCGCGATGCCGACGCGGCCCTCGCTCACCAGCCTGTCGAGCATCGTGACCAGCACTGCCTCCCAGTCGGAGGCTTCGCGGTCGCCGACACGGATGATGCGGTCGCCGTAGCGGAAGCCCGCCTCGGCTGCGTAGGAGCCGGGTTCGACCTCGCCCACGGCCGGCTTGACGGTCGGCACGCCGCTGACGAACAGCAGCCAGTAGGCCAGGATCGCGAACAGGAAATTGAACAGCGGGCCGGCGAGCAGCACCGCGATGCGGGCAGGCACGGGTCGGTGAGTGAAGGCGCGGCCGCGGTCGGCGGGCGATACCGGACCTTCGCGCTCGTCGAGAAACTTGACGTAACCGCCTAAGGGAATTGAAGAAATGCAGTACTCTGTACGGTCTTCGCCGGCGACGCGGGTCCAGATGGGCTTGCCGAAGCCGATCGAATAGCGCAGCACCTTCATGCCGCACAGCCGGCCGACGAGATAGTGTCCCCACTCATGCACGGCCACCAGGACACTGATGGCGACAATGAAGGCGGCCAGGCTCGTCAACAGGTCGATCATCGGGCAGCCTCCCTGAAAGCCCGCGGAATGGATAGCTGGCGCCGCAGCGTCGCCGTGCTGCGGACCGATGCCACAATCAGACTGCCGGCCGGCAACGCAGTTCCCGCCGAGCCTCGCGGGTCCCGCATGAACCCGGGCTGAACGGCCGCCGCCCTCACAGGCCCGCCCACGCGATGCCGAGCGCGAACAGCGGCGAGCCGGCGGCCACGCTGTCGATGCGATCCAGCAGGCCGCCGTGCCCGGGGAACAGCGTGCCGCTGTCTTTCATGCCGACGCTGCGCTTGAAAACGCTGACCGTCAGGTCACCGACGATCGAGACCAGCGCGACGGCCACGCAGAACGGCACCAGCACCGACGCCTCGAATCCCGATACCCAGGCGCCGAGGCCGGCCAGCACGCCGACCAGCAGCAGGCCGCCGATGACGCCCTCCCAGGTCTTGCCGGGGCTCACGCGGGGCGCAAGCTTGACGCGACCGAAGCGCCTGCCGGCGAAATAGGCGCCGACGTCTGCCGACCAGATGATCACCAGCATGAACAGCAGCTGCGCGGGGCTCTGCAGATACACGAGGTCCAGCGCGAGCCAGGCAGGCAGCAGGACAAAGACGCCGGCGACGGCGGCGAGCGCTCGCGGCACCGGCGTCGGGTAGAAGAAAATCCATACGAACGCCGCCGTCCACCACAGCATTGCGACGATGAGCAGGGCGGGCGCGCCGATCAGTCCGCGGCCGAGCAGCCACTCGAGCGCGGCCAGTAACGTGGCGATCAGCACGACGTAGCCGGTGCGCACCGCCGCGGCACGCAGCGACAGGAAGCCGGTCCACTCCCACGCCGCGAGCAGGATCACCGCGGCGATCACCAGCCGTGCGGCCATCGCGGGCACGGCGAACAGCACCACGAGCAGCAGCGCGCCCGCGACGAGCGCCGTAATGATGCGCTGCCGCAGCACGTCAGGACGCCCCGACCTGGTCGCCCGTGCAGCCGTAGCGGCGCTGGCGGCGGGCGTAGTGTGCGAGTGCGAGGTCGAGCTGCCTGCTGTCGAAATCGGGCCACAGGCAATCGCAGAACCACA
>JBFJUJ010000040.1:0-15819 GCA_041624755.1 Woeseia sp.
GATTTCAGTTCGGCTGAGGGCATCCCGCTCACCGAGCCAATCGGCCTGAAAATTTCTGGCCTTCGACGGCGATTTTAGCCGCATAGTCCCTGGGTGTCCGATGACTGAAAGCCGCGAGAGGTCAATTCTCGCTGTAGTCGCGGAGCCGGCGCTGACGCGTTGACACAGGCCGTGCTCTCGGCGATGACGGCTACCAGCAAACGCCTGACAGAGAACGAGGCCTATTGGTACCCCTTCGCCTGCAGCTCGAATAAGTGCGCATACCGACCGCCCTGTTCGCGCAGTTCCTCGTGCGTGCCTCGCTCGACGATGCGGCCGTGCTCGATGACGATGATCTGGTCGGCCGCGCGCACGGTCGAGAACCGGTGCGAGATCAGTATCGTCATCTTGTTGCCGCTCGACTTGCGGAAGTGCTCGAACACGGCCGCCTCCGACGGCGCGTCCATCGCCGCGGTCGGCTCGTCGAGCACGAGGATGTCGGCCTCGGTGCGCATGAACGCGCGTGACAGCGCGATCTTCTGCCACTGGCCGCCGGAAAGTTCGCGCCCGCCCTTGAACCAGCGCCCGAGCTGCGTGCGATAGCCTTCCGGCATGCCCTCGATGAACGGCGCGGCCATGCCGGTCTCGGCGGCCTCGGTCCAGCGCTCCTCGTCGTCGATGTAGCGCACGTCTCCGGCGCCGATGTTCTCGCCGACCGAGAACTGGTAGCGCCCGAAGTCCTGGAAGATCACGCCGATGCGCTGCCGTAGCGCCTCGACGTCCCAGTCGCGGATATCGAGCCCGTCGAGCAGGATCTCGCCCCCGGTCGGTTCGTAGAGCCTTGTCAGCAGCTTGATCAGCGTCGTCTTGCCCGAGCCGTTCTCGCCCACCAGCGCGAGACTCTCGCCCGGCCGTATCTGCAGGCTGATGTCCGTCAGCGCGTTCTCCTCCGCGCCCGGGTAGCGGAACGACACGTTGCGGAACTCGATGCCGAGGTCCGGCTGCGGCCCGCGGACCGCCTCGCCGACGCGCCCGGGCACCGGCTGCGCGAGGTACTCGTACAGGTTCGACAGATAGAGATTATCCTCGTACATGCCGCTGATGGCCGACAGGATAGCCGCGACGGCCGCCTGCCCCTGGCGGAACAGCATCAGGTACATTGTCATCGCGCCGAGCGTGATCTCTTTCGCGATCGTCGCGAGCACGATCCACACGTAGGCGCCGTAGAACGCGCCGGTCGACAAAAGGCCCAGCAGGAAGCCCCAGGTATCGCGCCGGATCGTCAGTCGCCGGTCCTCGACGAACAGCTTGTTGAAGATGTCGCGGTAGCGCTGCAGCAGGCGCGGCCCGAGCTGGAACAGCTTCACCTCCTTGACGCCGTCCTCGCGCGCGATGACCGTCTCCAGGTACATCTGCATGCGCGTCTCCGGCGAGCGCCAGCGGAACAGCCGGAACGCGTCGCCCGAGAACTTCGCCTCGGCGAAGAACGACGGCAGGCCGGCGCCGATCAGGATCAGCACGGCCCACGGCGAGAAGCCGAACAGGAGCGCCGCGTAGCTCGCCAGCGTGATCGCGTTCTGGATCAGCCCGAACGTGCGGTTCACGAGCGACAGCGGCCGGCTCGACGCCTCGCGGCGCGCCTGCGTCAGCTTGTCGTAGAACTCCGAATCCTCGAAGTGGGTGAGCTGCAGCGTCAGCGCCTTCTCGAGGATCATCACGTTGACGCGCTGGCCGAGCAGCGCGCGCAGCAGCGACTGGCTCGCGGAGATGCCGCGCTGGCTGCCGGCGACGACGATGACGAGCGCCGCCTCGAGCACGACCAGCGAAAGCACGCCCCGTACGTCCGGCGTCTCGGCCGCCATCGCCGCGACGACGCCGTCGACGATGAGCTGGCCGACCCAGGCGATCGCCGCCGGCACGATGCCGGCCGTCAGCGTCAGCACCGCGAGGATCAGCGTCAGGCGCGGGCTCGTCGTCCAGACCAGCTCCATCGCCCGGTGGCTGTAGCGGAAGACACCGAGGAAGCGGGTCAGCAGGCTCGCGTCGTCGCCGTTCGTCACGGTTCGCTTGCCTGCCGCCGGCCGGCGGCGCTTGTGGGAGGGTTATCCATGGCAGGACGCGAGCATAGCGACACCGCCGCGTGAGCGACAGGGCCCGATTTGTCAGCCGGCGGATGCGGGCGCAGAATGACGGCAGGTCAGGTATGAGCTCGGAGAGTCGGTGCGATGGCGGCGAAAAACGGATTCCTTGACAGCGTCAATCACATGGTCGATCGGGCCCTCGGCGCGCTGGAGCTGCGGCCAGGCCTCGCCGAGCAGATCAAGGTCACGAATTCCATCTACAAGACGCAGTTCCCGGTCGAGATTCGCGGGCACGTCCGCGTGTTCACGGGCTGGCGTGCCGTGCACAGCGAGCATCGCCTGCCCGTCAAGGGCGGTATCCGCTATGCGCTGGAAGTCGATCAGCAGGAGGTCGAGGCGCTGGCCGCGCTGATGTCCTACAAGTGCGCGATCGTGGACGTGCCATTCGGCGGCTCCAAAGGAGGCCTGTGTCTCAACCCCCAGGAGTACGAAGTCGAGGAGCTGCGCGCAATCACCCAGCGCTTCGCCTACGAGCTGGCCAAGAAGGGCTATATCAGCCCCAGCGAGAACGTGCCCGCGCCGGACATGGGCACCGGTGAACGCGAGATGGCCTGGATCGCCGATTCCTACCGCATGGCCTACCCTGACGACATCAATGCCATCGCCTGCGTGACCGGCAAACCGGTGACGCAGGGCGGCATTGCCGGCCGCGTCGAGGCGACCGGTCGCGGCGTGCAGTACGCGCTGCAGGAATTCTTCCGTCATCCGGAGGACGTCAAGGAGACCGGGCTTACCGGCGGGCTCGCCGGCAAGCGGGTCGTCGTCCAGGGACTGGGCAACGTCGGCTATCACGCGGCGAAGTTCCTGCAGGATCAGGACGACGTAATCATCGTCGCAATCGCGGAGCGCGACGGCGCGATCCACTCGGAGAAGGGTCTCGACGTGGATGCCGTCTACGAATTCCTGAGGCATTCCGGCGGCGTCGCGAACTTTCCCGGGGCCGAATTCATCAAGGACGGCAGTAAAGCGCTCGAACTGGACTGCGACATCCTGATCCCGGCGGCGCTAGAGAACCAGATAACCAAAGAGAACGCCGATCGTATCAAGGCGCCGCTGATCGTCGAGGCGGCTAACGGCCCGGTCGACTACGAAGCGGACCAGCGACTGCTGGAGCGCGGCAAGGTCATGTTACCGGATGCTTACGTCAATGCCGGGGGCGTGACGGTGTCCTACTTCGAGTGGGTCAAGAACGTGTCACACATCCGCTTTGGGCGCCTCGACCGCCGTCTCGAGGAAAATCGCGGCCACCACATCATCAAGATCATAGAGGAAATGACCGGCCGCGAGATTCCGCCGCACCTGGCACAGCCGCTGAAGGAAGGCCCGAAAGAAATCGACCTCGTCCGCTCGGGGCTCGAGGATACGATGCGTCTCGGCTACCAGCAGATCCGCGAAGTTCGCAACTCACGCAAGAACATCCCGGACCTGCGCACCGCGGCATTCGTGCTGGCGATCAACAAGATCGCCACCGCCTATCGCGAACTCGGCATCGGTCACTGAGCCGCATTGGCCCTGCGCCAGGCGTCGGACACGGCGATGGCGCTCATGTTGAAGATCCCCTTGACGCTCAAGGATGGCGTGACGATGTGCGCCGGTTGCGCCGTCCCGGACAGGATCGGGCCGATGAACAGCGCGTCCGTGATCGAGCGGATCAGTTCCATGGCGATGTTCGCCGTGTCCAGGTTCGGCATGATCAGCACGTTAGCCTTGCCTTTCAGCGTCGCGTTCGGGTCCAGAGTCTGCCGGATCGACTCATTCATCGCGGTAAGCGCGTGCATTTCGCCGTCGACTTCCAGATCCGGGGAGAGCTCGTGCAGCATGCGCACCGCGTCACGCATCTTGCGAGCGGCGCGTGCCCGCGACGAGCCGAAGTTCGAGTGCGACAGCAGCGCCACTTTCGGCCGTATACCGAAGGCGCGCACGCGGTCGGCGCAGGCCAGCGTCGTCGCGACGATCTCGTCCACGCCGGGATCGACTTCGATGAAGGCGTCGGCTATGAACAACGGCCCGTCGTCCAGGAACAGCACCGACATCGACGAGATCTTCTGACCCGGCGTCTCCGGCCCGATGATCTCGATGATGTCCTGCAGGTGGTGATCGAAGCGCCCGATCGTGCCGCAGATCAGCGCATCGGCCTGTTTCAACGCGACCATCGCGGAGGCAATGACCGTCGTATTGGTGCGCATCACCGTTTTCGCCGCTGACACCGAGACGCCCCGGCGGCAAACCCGCGCGTGGTAGAACTGCCAGTAGTCGCGGTAGCGCGGATCGTCCTCGGGGTCCACGAGCTCGAAGTCCTCGCCGCTTTTCATGCGCAGACCCAGGCGCTCGATGCGATCGAGCACCACCGACCTGCGGCCGATCACGATCGGATCGGCAATCTGCTCGTCAACGACGCCCTGTACGGCGCGCAGCACGGTCTCGTTCTCGCCTTCGGCATAGACCAGCCGCTCGGTATCCCGCTTGGCGACGTCGATGATCGGCTGCATGAACATGACCGAGCGGTGGCTGAAGCTTTCGAGTTTCTCGCGGTAGGCCTCCAGGTCCTCGATCGGCCGGGTCGCGACGCCGCTGTCCATCGCCGCCTTCGCGACCGCGTAGGAGACTTCCTGCATCAGCCGCGGATCGAAGGGCTTCGGTATCAGGTAATCCCGGCCGAAGGTCAGCGTCTCGCCCTGGTAGGCGTTGGCCACCTCGTCGGTGGACTCGCGCCGCGCCAGGTTCGCGATAGCGTCCACGCAGGCCACCTTCATCGCTGCGTTGATGTCGGTCGCACCGACGTCGAGCGCGCCGCGGAAAATGAACGGGAAGCACAGCACGTTGTTGACCTGGTTCGGGTAGTCGGAGCGGCCGGTGGCGATGATGGCGTCGGGCCGTGCCTCCAGAGCCACCTCCGGCAGGATCTCCGGCGTGGGGTTCGCCAGCGCCAGGATCAGGGGACGCTCCGCCATCTTCTTCGCCATCGCAGGCTTCAGCACGTCCGGCGCGGACAGTCCGAGGAAGACGTCGGCACCCTCGATGGCGTCGTCGAGCGTTCGCCAGTCGGTCTCCCGGGCGAACTCTTCCTTGTACGGATTCATGTCCTCGCTGCGGCCCGAGTAAACTACGCCGTGCAGATCCACCAGCGTGATGTTCTCCTTCCGGAGGCCGAGCTCGACCAGGAGCTTCAGGCAGGACAGGCTGGCGGCGCCGCCGCCGGTCGACACGAGTTTCACCTCGTGGATGTTCTTTCCAACGATGACAAGGCCGTTCGTGATGGCCGCGCCGGCCACGATCGAGGTGCCGTGCTGATCGTCGTGGAAGACCGGTATAGCCATCCGCTTGTTCAGCTCCTCCTCGATGAAGAAGCACTCAGGCGCCTTGATGTCCTCCAGGTTGATCGCGCCGAAGGTCGGCTCGAGGGAAGCGATGACGTCAACCAGCCTTTCCGGGTCCGTCTCGTCGATCTCCAGGTCGAAGGCGTCGATGCCGGCGAATTTCTTGAACAGCACGGCCTTGCCTTCCATGACCGGCTTCGCCGCAAGCGGCCCGATCGCGCCCAGCCCGAGCACCGCGCTGCCGTTGGTAATGACGCCGACGAGGTTCGCGCGCGCCGTGTACAGCGCGGCCTGCGAGGCGTCGTCCCTGATGCGCAGGCAGGGATAGGCCACGCCCGGAGAATAGGCCTGCGCGAGGTCGAGCGCGTTGGCGAGCGGCTTGGTGGGCGTCACCGTCAGCTTGCCGGGCGGGGCCAGGCGGTGGTAACGCAGTGAACTCTCTTCCAGTGACCCCGCCATGATCGTCTCTCCCCCCAGGCGCATGCGCTGGCCAGCGCCTGGCCGATTCGGTCCGCCTGGCTGTCGATAATAAACCAATCGCAGCGACCGCGACCGGCCGCGGGCGCGGTGGATCGGTTACCGACTTTGCAAGTTCCGGCCCGGCCCGGCAGTCTTCGTGCTCGGCTGGCGCCAGGCGGTCCCGATCGCGGCGGCGACCGGCGCCGGCATCGAAACTGCAATCGAATGCCCACCAGAAACCAGGGAGAGCTATTGATGTATCGGAAACTATTTGTAACGGTGCTGCTGACTACGGCAGCCGCTGCGGTAGCATGTCAGTCTGAAAGCGAAACCGAAGAGGCTGCCGAAAGCCTTCGGGAAGCCGGCGAAGAACTCGGCGACGCCGCGGAAGACATCGGCGAGGACGTCGGCGATGCGATGCAGAGCGCGGTCGATGGGGCCGGCGGCCAGGCCCGCGACGCGGCGGCCGACGTCGGTGACAGGGCGCGCGACGCCGCCGAGGACATCGGCAACGAGCTCGAAGACGCCTGCGAGGAAGCGAAGCAGGTGGCGGGCGCGGCCGATACCGACTGCTGACACGGCATGCATCCCGCCGGCGGGCCGATACGGCCGACGCCGGCGGGGCCTCCCCCGGGTTTCGCGGACGGGAATCACCCCATTGACTCAGGCAAACGACAAGGAGATGCCGTGAAATTTGAAATGAAACCGCTGCCGTACGACTACGATGCACTGGAGCCGCACATCAGTGCCCGCACGCTGCAATTCCATTACGACAAGCACCACACCGGCTACCTGGCGAAGCTTAAGAAAGCGATCAAGGACTCGCCGCTGGCTGACAAGAGCCTGGAGGACATCATGCTGGAATCCGAAGGCGGCGTGTTCAACTCGGCCGCGCAGGTCTGGAATCACGATTTCTACTGGCGCAGCCTGTCGCCGAACGGCGGCGGCAGACCCGGGACTGCCCTGGCGAAAGCTATCAATACCAGCTTCGGCGATTTCGACACGTTTCGCGACAAGCTCAAGGCGGCCGCCGTCGGCGAATTCGGCTCGGGCTGGGCATGGCTGGTCGCCACCGCCGACGGCAAGGTCGACGTGACCAGCACGCACGACGCCGACAACCCGCTGACCTCCGGGCAAACGCCGCTCCTGACGATCGACGTCTGGGAACACGCTTACTACCTCGACGTCCAGAACGATCGCGGCGCCTATGTCGACCGCGTGCTGGACGAGTTGCTCGACTGGCAGTTCGCCGAGGGCAACTTCAGCGGCATGCGCGCCCGCCCGACGGATGCCCGCAAGGCCGGTTGATCGGCGCGGAGGACGAAGACACCTGGAACGAGTCGAGGAGATTTTTCGCGACCCGTCTGCCGTCTTCGCGGACCCGGGCGAGGTCCTCGCGCACGGCCGCCTTGCGGCGGCCGACATGCGCCGCATCCTGGAACAGTGGCGCTGCGACCTCGTCCGGCTGCAGGAGGCCAGCGGCACGGGCCAGATCCGCAGGATCGACGATTGCCTGCGACGGCTGGACTCCGGGAGGACCGAAGCCGCCCGAGCCTGACGGCGAGCCGCCGGTCGCCGGACGCGATGCCGCAGTTGAGTCGGCCGGCCGGTCGCCGGTACCATGCGCCGCAAGCCGACGGGATGCGCCATTCATGCACGTTGTCGTACTGGGCGCGGGCGTAGCCGGCGTCACGAGCGCCTACTTCCTCGCCATGCGCGGCTGCGACGTCACGCTGGTCGACCGTGCGGCGGGTCCGGCATCCGGAACCTCGTTCGCGAACGGCGGGCAGCTCTCCTACAGCTTTACCGACGCGCTCGCGCGGCCGTCGTTCCTGCCGAAGATCCCCGGACTGCTGCTCGGGCGCGACCCGGCGATCCGCGTACGGCTCCTCTCGCGCCCGCCGCTGGTGCGCTGGGGCCTGAGTTTCCTCGGCCAATGCACGCCGCGCCGTGCACGCGACAACACTGTCCACGTGCTGCGGCTTGCGCTGCGCTCCGCGGAGCGCCTCCGCGACATCCGTGAACACACCGGCGTGGAGTTCGCACACGCCGGCGGCGGCAAGCTCGTGCTGCTGCCGGAGGGGTCCGATCTGCGCACGTTCCGCGAGACCGCGGAGTTGAAACGATCCTTCGGCTGCGAGACGACGCTGCTCGGCATGCGCGAGGCAGAGGCGCTCGAGCCGGCACTCGAAGGCTTCACCGGGCGCTACGCGGCAGCGATCTTCTCCGCCCGCGACGAGGTCGGCGACGCGCGCGCGTTCGCCGCCGGCCTGACCGACTGGCTTGTCGCACAGCGTTCGCTGCAGACGCAGTTCTCGGTGACGGCGACGGGTCTGCGGCTCGACGGGGGCCGGGTTCGCGCGGTGCTGACCGATCGCGGACCGCTCGCTGCCGACGCGGTCGTCGTCTGCCTCGGCGCCTCGAGTCCGGCGCTGCTGGAGCCGCTCGGCGTTCCGGCGCCGGTTTACCCGGTGCGCGGTTACAGCCTCACGCTGCCGTGCGGGCCGCGGGCCCCGGCCATCAGCATTACCGACCTCGGGCGCCGCCTGCTGTTCTGTCCGCTGGCCGGGCGCATGCGCGTCTCCGGATTTGCCGATTTCCTCGGCGACGACCACGACCTGGATGCCGAGCGCATCGGCGCGCTGAAGCGGATGGCGGCGGAGACGGCGCCCGCGGCAGCCGATTTTTCGGCCGCGGACAGCGCAGGCTGGGCGGGCAACCGGCCGATGACGCCCGACGGGCGTCCGCTGACCGGCAGCACGCGGGTCCGGGGGCTGTTCGTGAACTGCGGGCACGGCACGCTGGGCTGGACGCTCGCCGCCGCGACGGGGCACGATGTCGCGGAGGCCGTGTTGGCCGACGAACGCCAGACCTGAGCGAGGGGAGAATACATGGCGGGCAGTATCGGAAGTCGCGGCTTCGCCGCACTGTGTATCGCGCTGCTGACCGCCTGCGGCCCGCCGGCCCCGGAACCGTACGACGTGCTGATCGTCGGGGGGCTGGTCTACGACGGCTCGCTCGCCGAGCCGCGTCGCGCCAACGTCGGAGTCCGCGGCGACCGGATCGCGAGCCTCTCCGCGGATGCAGGCGATCCGGCCGCGCTCGTCATCGATGCCGCCGGCCGCGCGGTCATGCCCGGCTTCATCGACCCGCATACGCACGCCCTGGACGATCTGCTCTCACCGGACAGCAGCGCCAACGTCAACTACCTGCTGCAGGGCGTGACCACGGTGTTCGTCGGCAACGACGGCGCCGGCGTCCCCGATCGCGCCGAGAGCCTCGAAAGAATTCGCGTGCAGGGCATCGGCAGCAACATGGCGTTCTTCGCCGGCCACAACGAGCTCCGGCGCCGCGTCCTCGGCCTCGAGAACCGCCCGCCCACGGAGGCGGAACTCGAGGAACTCCGCGAGCTGCTGGCCGCCGAGATGGAAGCCGGCGCGCTCGGTTTGTCGAGCGGCCTGTTCTACACGCCGGGGAGCTTCGCGGATACCGCGGAAGTGATCGAGCTCGCGCGCGTCGCGGCGCGCTACGGCGGCGTCTACGACACGCACCTGCGCAGCGAGAGTTCCTTCGCGCTCGGCGTCGACGGTGCCCTGCGCGAGGCGCTGACGATCGCGGAGCAGGCCGGCATTCCCGCCCACATCGCGCACCTGAAGGCGCTAGGCAGCGACGTCTGGGGGGCGAGCGGCGACCTCATCGCGCTTATCGAGGACGCCCGTGCGCGCGGCCTGGAGATCACCGCCGACCAGTATCCCTATCGCGCGTCCGGTACGCGCTTCTCGAGCGCGCTCGTGCCGCAATGGGCGCGCGCCGATTCGCGCGCGGCGATGCTGGCGCGCTTCGAGAACGCCGACCTCGAGCCGCGACTGCGCGCGGAAATGACCGACAACCTGCGAATCCGCGGCGGCCCGACCGCCATGCTGGTGACCGGCACCGACAGCCGGTGGCGCGGAATGACGCTCGCCGAGATCGCGGCCGAGGCGGGCATCGATGTCCTGGACGCCGCCATGCAGGTGATCCGCGACGGCGATCCGTCGATCGCGAGCTTCGTCATGGACCCGCAGGACATACACGCCATCGCGATACAGCCGTGGGTCATGACCGGCTCCGACGGCTCCGAGGGACACCCGCGCAAGTACGGCACCTATCCGCAGGCCTACCGCGAATTCGTCGTGGATAACGATTTGCTGACGGCCGCGCAGTTCGTGCATCGCAGCGCCGGGCTGCCGGCCGATTTCTTCGGTCTTTGCGATCGTGGCTATCTGGCGGTCGGGCGCAGGGCGGACATCGCGGTGATCGACCTCGAGGACTTCCGGCCGCGCGCGGATTTCGAGCAGCCCGAGCGCCTCGCGAGCGGCGTCACGCACCTGCTGGTGAACGGCGAGCCGGTCGTCGCCGACGGGATCTACGCGGATCGGCTGCCGGGCGTCGTCATCGACCGCCAGGCGCTCGAATGCCCGGAGTGATGCGCGGGCGGCCGGAGTGAGGGCCTGCCTTTATTTCCCGCGCGGCGCGACGGTGATCGCCTCGAGCGCGCCGTCCTCGTAGCGCAGCGCCGTGTCGCCCTCCGGGTAGCGGCTCAGCGACAGGATGTAGGCGAGGATGTCGAGGTACTCCGACTCGCGCAGCGACGCCGGATTCGTCTCCGGCATCGTCGAACTGATGACCAGGTACAGCATGCTGAGCGGCTGGCCGTTCCAGCGTTTCAGCACCGGCCGGAAGTAGCGCTTGTCGTGGCAGATCAGGCAGTGCGTCGCGTACAGCGCCTCGCCGGACTCCGCCTGCTCGCTGGTGTACACGCCGTCGGCGATCGTGTAACCGCCGGCGGCGGCGCCCTGCGCGGCCAGGGCGGCAATCGACAGCAACGCAAGGCGGCGTAGGGTATTCATCGCACGGTCCGGGTCCGGGAGAGCCAAAGCTGTTAGGACCCGGCAGGCCGCGTTGCGTTCAGTTTCGGGAGCTCCATGTCCTGCCGGCATCCGTCAGAAGTCGGCCAGCGCCATCGCCGTCAGCCGCGGCCCGGTCTGCAGGATGATGTACTGCCTGCCCTCGTGGACGTAGGTCATCATGCCGTAGGAACTGCGTTCCGGCACCTCGACGCGCGCGAGCTCCTCGCCCGTGGCCTTGTCGACCGCGAACAGGTGCGGCGTATCGTCGCTCGTCTCGCCCGCGTAGATCAGGAGCGTCTTCGTGACCGTCATCTGCGCGACGCGGCCCGAACCCGTGTTGGGGATGTCCATGTCCTCGAGATCCGGGTGCTCGAGTACCATCGCGGGCGTCTCGCCGACGGGGATCCACCACAGGTGCTCGCCCGTGTTCATGTCGATGGCGGTGATGCGGCTGTACGGCGGCTTGAACATGTTGAGCCCGTCCGGGCCGCGCACGCCGAAACCGCTCAGCACGGCGTAATCGGCGATCGTTTTGCCGGTGGGCTTTTCGAGCAGCGCGTCGCGCTCCACGCCCGGCGCGATGATGCGCGTCGAGCAGTGCTTGCGGGAAGTTACGTAGAGTATCCCGGTGTGCGGATCGGCCGCGGCCGGCCCGTCGATATTGACGCCACCGATGTCACCCGGACACCAGAGCGCGCCCTTCTTGCCCTCGTCGTTGTCGCGGTGCAGCGGCGGCTGGAACAGCGGGCCGATGTCGTAATCCTCGAGGATCTCGATCATGCGCGCCCGCAGTTCCGGGGTGTAGTCGATCAGGTCGTCGTGCGTCAGGCCCTGGTTGTCGTAGGGCGCGGGTTTCGTCGGGAACGGCTGGGTCTTCGCCAGTTTCTCGCCCGGTATCTTCGACGCCGGCACGGGACGCTCCTCGATCGGCCAGATCGGCTCCCCGGTGACGCGGTTGAAGGTGTAGGCGAAGGCCTGCTTGGTGGTCTGCACGATGATCGGCACGGTCTTGCCGCCCATCTTCACGTCGAGCAGCACCGGCGCCGTCGGCGTGTCGTAGTTCCAGATGTCGTGATGCACTATCTGGAAATGCCATTTGCGCTCGCCGGTCGCGACGTCGAGCGCGATCAGGCTGGTCGAAAAGAGGTTGTCACCCGGGCGGAAGCCGCCGTAGAAATCCAGCGTCGCACCGTTCGTCGGCACGTAGACGAGGCCGCGCTGCTGGTCGGCGGCCAGCGGTGCCCAGGACGAGATGTCGCCGGTCCATTTCCAGGCGTCGTTCTCCCAGGTCTCATGACCGAATTCTCCGGGGCCCGGCAGTACGTTGAATTTCCAGAGGAACTCGCCGGTCTTCGCGTCGTAGCCGAGGATGTCCCCGGGGATGTTCTCGATGCGCGACTGGTTGTAGCCCTGTTCGGCCGAATTGCCGACGACGACCACGCCGCCGACGACGATCGGCGGCGCCGAGGTCGTGATGTAACCCTTCTCGAGCGGCACGCCCTCGTAGGGATCGTACTCGTGACCGAGGTCGGCGAGCATGTCCACGACGCCGGTCTGCGGGAAGCCGTCGATTGGCACGGGCTTGCCGAAGCCCTCGAGCGGCCTGCCGCTCTTCGCATCCAGCGCGGTCAGGAAAAACGCCGGCGACGATATGTAGATGACGCCGCGGCCGTCGACCTCGCCGTACGCGACGCCCTTGCCGTAGTCCTTGCGCATCGAGTACTCGTAGCGGGCCGTGTTCGGCTCGCGATAGGACCACAGCAGCTCGCCGTTGCCGGGATCGAGGGCGACGACGTGGCGGCGGGGACCGGCAACCGTGTACAGCATGCCGTCGACGTAGCTCGGCGTGGATCGCCCGCTGGCGGCGTTGAAACTCGCGCCGTCCCAGATCCAGGCGTCCTCGAGGTCCTCGAAGTTTTCGCCGTCGATCTCGTCGGCCGGCGAATAGCGCGTGTGCGCGGAGTCGCCGCCGAGGAAGTGCCACTCGCCGCCGCGCGTGCCGGGCGCGTCATCTGCCACGGCCGGCGGCGCGAGCAGGCAGGCCAGGACACAGGACAGCACAGGCGCAGCCGCCCACGGCTTTACAGAATCAGGCATGTCGAATTCCCCCCGGGGCTGCCGCCCCTGCCGACCGTTAGGGCGGGCGGTTCGCGGACGGCAACAATGTCGTCGTTTGCGGGGAAGGATACCGCAGCCGACGGGGCCGTAACACCGTTCCGGCTGAAGCCGCGGATTTCCCGTCAGGCAGTCGTCGGGCCGTTGATCAGGGCGTCGCGCGTAAGCGCAACGATCAGGTCGGCTTCGGCGGCGCTGATCAGGAACGACGGCGTGAAGCGCAGCGAGTTGGTGCCGCCGTGGATGACGCCCAGGCCGTGCCTGCGAAGGTAATCCTCGATGCTGTTGGCGCCGAAGCATTTGTAGCGCGAATCGAGCTCGCAGCTCAGCAGCAGGCCCGTGCCCTGTACCCTGGTGATCGCATCGCCGAGCTCGTCCCTGACCGCAGTCAGTCCGTCGAGCAGCTGTTTGCCGCGCGCGCGGATATTGTCGCGCACCTCGGGCGTGAGCTGATCGAGCACGGCGACGGCCACGTCGAGCGCCCGCGGATTGCAGGTCATCGTGTTGCCGTAGATGCCGGGCCGGTAGAGCGTCGCCGCCCGGCCGGCCAGGGCCAGCACCGACAGCGGGTACTGCCCGGCGTTCAGGGCCTTCGAGTAGGTCTCCATGTCCGGCGGCGGCAGCTCGCGGAAGCCCGGGTAGTCGACGATCGACAGGACACCGTGCGCGCGCAGCCCGGCCTGGATCGAGTCGACCAACAGCATGCAGCCGTGCGCCTCGGTCAGCTCGCGGGCGCGGGCGTAGAACCCGGGCGATATGGCCTGGCCCGGGTTGCCTTCACCCATGACGGGCTCCATGAAAAAGGCTTCGATAAAGACGCCGTCTTCGTCGGCCGCCGCGAACACGGCCTCGAGCTGCTCGATGTTGTTCGGTTCCACCGTCAGCAGGTAGCCGTCTTCCTGGAACGAAGCCAGGTGGCGGCGGTAGGTCTTCAGCGACGAGTCGGAGTAGCGTGCCGGCCTGTCGGTGCGGCCGTGGAAGCTGCCTTTCAGCGTCAGGCCGCGCAGCTCGCGACCCTCGTGACGCCCGCCGGGATCGGTGTGCTGCTTCGCGTTCATGTCCGCCAGTCGCGATGCGACGGTGACGGCCTCGGAGCCGCTGTTCACGCACAGGTAGTTCTCGAACGGGTTGCCGCCGGGGCGGGTGTGGCCGAGTTCGGCGCGCAGCCGGCGGATGAAGCGCATCTGGCTCACGTTCGGGGTCATGACGTTCGCCATGACGTGCGGTGCGTTCATCGCCTTCAGCACGGCCTCCGGTACGTGGCCGAGCCCGAGCATGCCGTAGCCGCCGCAGTCGTAGAGCACCGCGCCCTTGAGCGATACGATCCACGGGCCCTTTGCGCCCGCCGCCACGTAGGGATTGACGGCATCGGTGGCGTAGAAGTTGACGATGCCCTCCTGCACGCGGCGGATCTGCGCGGCTTCGTCGAGCGCGACGAGTTCCGGCTCGGCCGCCTGCAGTTCCTGGAAGTGCGCATAGCCCCGGTCGATGGCCATTCCGAGCGACGGGTCGCGGCCGAGGAAATGCCGTACCGTGTCCTCGTCGAGGCCGCGCGTCAGGGCGCTGCCGCCCGCACGGCGCATCTCCTCGAGACGAGCAAGCTGGAACCGGGTATCGACGATTTCGGCGGCCTGGGCCATGGGAACTCCTGGACGAAAAACGGCAAGCCCGCCTTCTCCGGGCGGGCCGCCCATTGTATCAAAAGTCCGGGCCGGGCTGCCTGCCGTAAACGAGTTCCGCGCGGCCGCGACGGCCCTCGTCGCGGGCCTCAGAGCATGCCTTCGAGGCCGTCCAGGTCATTGATTACACGGAATTCTCCGCCGGCGTCCTCGACCAGCGTCCGCCACTGGCCGAGGCGCGCCAGGTACTCGTTCGGGTCGACGTTGTCGCTGCGCAGCTTGGTGACGTTGAGCGCGATGACGTCGAAGCCGGCGAGGTCGAACTTTATGTCGCGCTTGTACCCTTCCTGCAGGTCTTCCTTCAGGTCGGAGAAGATCAGGACGGTCTTCCGTGCCGGGTCTTTCTCGTTCAGGTATTCGACCGCCTGCAGCAGTCCGCCGCTGATATCCGTGTACTGCGACGAGCGGGCCTCGTCGACGAACGTCTGCACCTGCTCGGCGAAGAGCCGCTTCTGGCGATTCATGGCGCTGGGCCGGTCGTCCAGCGTCGCCTTGGCGACGATGTCTTTCTCGCTGAAACTGCCGGTATCGATGCGCGCCACGGCGAAGGTGTCGGACGCGTCGAGTCGCGACAGCGTGAAGCGGATGATCTGCTGCGCCTTGTCGAGTTCCTGGCGATAGGTGCCCGAGGTGTCGAGCAGCATGTAGACCCCCTGGTTAGCCGGCACCGACGGGCCGCAGGCTGCGAGTACGGTGACAGCGGCCACCAGGCAGCTCGCCCGGGTCCTCATGACGCCACCTTGCGCACGCGGCCGCCCTTGAGGTCGGCGGGGTCCGCGTTGCGCTGCTCCAGCCACAGCGGGATGAACAGCGGCAGGTCGTAGAGCTGCTGCAGCAGCGCGCCGAGATAGCGGCATGCGTTGCCGGTCACCCGCAGCAGCATTGCCACGAGCCGCAGCAGCCCGATCGCGAGCAGGCCGAGCACCGTGCGCAGCGAGTGCACGAAGGTCTCCAGCGGTATCGCGACGAAGGTCAGGGCGAAGGGCAGGATGAAGCCCATGCCCATCTGCGCCGCCGTCGTGATCCACAGGAACTCGCCCGACATCGTTGCCGCCTCGTCGCCGCGCAGCAGCGCGCTCGTCGCAAGTTCGTCCTGCAGCAGGACCTCGCGCATGTAGGCGAGCCCGGCTTCGACGCTGGCGAGCAGGAACAGGATCGTGAACGTGATCCAGATCATGCGCACGCGCGTCTTGTCCGGCAGCGCGCCGATGACCGGGAACAGCCGCGTTATGCGCAGCGA